>NZ_JBPPWJ010000004.1:0-169393 GCF_053547255.1 Rothia sp. 11273D007AR
TGGCGAATTGCGTGGCTGTGAGGCCGGTTGTACGCTGGTGTAGCAACGGTCTTGTCCGGTATGGCTTGAGGTTATTTATAGAGATTTAACGCTCATATTTTTGCCGCGGGTGGGGCCGTTGTCTAGTTGGTGGGTGTGGGGTGTGTGTCTACTTTTGAATAAGCCTCCTCGTTAAATATTATCGGTAATTTTCTGTAATTACACCAAGAGTATCATCTTTATAAATATGTTTATGGTATTTTAAGGAAATTGGATGAAGGATTTCGCCTAATAATTCCGTCCAGCCAAAGGGGTAACCCTGAGGTGGATTATAACTATCACTTTCACCTGCATCAGCAGCCTCTAGAGCTATCATGCGTTCAGTCATACGACGCTCCATTTCTTGCAAAGCTTCACCGGCCAATGGAGTCTGTGGCTTAAAGGCAAATAAACCCATGCCCATCAATAGACCGTAGTGGCGTCTAATCTGCTGCCCAAGATGACCAGGAACATTTGCGGTGCTCCACCTCCCAAGTTCAGGATAGCCCGTCGCCCACAGTCCATCATCACTATTAAGAATCCGAACACTATTAGCTAAATCTCCACGGATTTCTTTAATATCCGTATAAATGCCACCATGGTGATACATAATATACATACGCAAGTAGTCAGCTTTATGCACCGGTGTTAGATATCCAAAACCAGGGTGAACACCTCCCCTTACTTCAACCTGAGAAGGGTTGGTTACCAGCTCATAAGGAATTCCTAATTTCTTAAGATATTCAAGATTGCGCAAACGGTTCGCTGTGAGCTCATTCTTCCCCATCCACAAAAACCACAATTTCAAAGGAGCTTCTCTTGGTGCTGGAACTGGGTCAAGACTATTTGACATAAAAGTAGCCCCAGGATTTTCTCGGTAGGTATAGGGAATCAACCTATCCTTTGTAATCCAAAACTTGTCTTTTCCATTTTCTATGTGGGGTTTAAATTTATGTTTTACTTGGTAAAAAATACTGGACATCGCACTACCAAAATTCTCGAAGAGAAAGAGGATAATTTCATTATCATGGACAGGAATATACTTGTATATTCCTGAGCTCCAGTATACCCAAATACTACCCCTCACGCACCGTTAGTACCGCCTCATACAAGTCACGCTTGGACACCCCGTAAGAGGCGGCAACTTGTGCACAGGCATCTTTCAGACGCACCCCGCCATCCACCAGTTCAAGGACAAGATCGGTTAGGTTCTCTGCTTCTTCGGCCTCAGGTGCGGGCGCCCCCTCCACCACGATGGCAATTTCGCCCTTCATCTGCTTGGACTCTGCCCAGGTGATCAGTTCTGCCAGGCTGCCACGGGCAACCTCTTCGTGCAGCTTGGTAAGTTCGCGGCAGACAGCCGCCCGGCGCTCTGCCCCGAAGGTTTCAGCAAAGTCATGCAGGGTCGCGGCCAAGCGGTGGGGGGATTCGTAGAAGACCATTGTGCGCTCTTCGGCGGCAAGGGCCTTGAGACGGCGGGTGCGGTCTGAGCCCTTGCGAGCTAGGAAACCCTCGAAGGTGAAACGGCCCGAGGGTAGGCCGGAAACAGCAATAGCGGTAACCACAGCCGAGGGGCCGGGCAGGGCGGTGACGGTCAGACCAGCGTCGGCTACGGCTGCTGCCGCCACATAGCCGGGGTCAGAAACCGCTGGCATACCGGCGTCCGACATGAGTAGCACGGTCTGCCCGGCTGCCACAGCCTCAACAATCTGACCGGCACGGTCGGCCTCGTTGTGGTCGTGGTTGACCAGTACCCGACCCCGGGTGGTGACACCCAGCCCGGCAGCGAGTTTACGCAGGGTACGACTATCTTCTACGGCCAGGACGTCGGCGGATGCGAGCGCCTCACGCAGACGCGGGGAGGCGTCGGCTAGGTTGCCGATGGGGGTGCCGCCCAGGACGAGGGCGCCGCCTTCGGCCGGCGCAGCGGGCGTGGTATGAGGGGAGGGTTCCATAGGGTTAAACCCTACTACTTTTGTACCCTGTGAGTCTTGGCGCTACACGCACGCATGATTCTGCTGCCCCGGGTAGCATATCTAGGGTGACATCTAACCCAACCTCTGCCGTCCTGACCCTCAAAGACGCTTTCACCGAGTCAGCCCTCCGGGCGCGGCTAGCTGTAACAGCGGTACCGCTGCCCCGCTACGGCTGGGTGGCGCCCCTGCTTGTGCTAGTACTTGCCGGGCTTATGCGTTTTGTAAACCTGGCTAACCCTAACGCCATCGTCTTTGACGAAACCTACTACGCTAAAGACGCCTACTCCCTGCTGCACTTTGGGTATGAGCGCAACTGGTCTGATACAGCCAACGAGACTTTCGTTGCCGGAGCCCCATCGGGCATCCTTGAAACCGCCGAATATGTGGTTCACCCGCCGGTTGGTAAGTGGATGATCGCCTTCGGCATGGCAATTTTTGGTGACGATAACCCCTTCGGCTGGCGCTTTGCCGCAGCACTCACCGGCACCCTGTCGGTGGGCCTGGTCATGCTGGCTGGTTGGTTACTCTTCCGCTCAGTGACGGTAGCAACCCTTGCTGGCTTGCTGATTTCTATCGACGGCCTGCACTTTGTGCAGTCCCGTTTTGCCCTACTCGATATCTTCCTCATGTTCTGGCTGATGGCCACCTTCGTGGCCCTGCTGCTTGACCGCTACCAGGGAAGGCGCCAGCTCGCTGCCCGGATCGCAGCTCACGCCCGCGAGCACAAGGGCGCCCCCACCGACGACTTCATGCGCTATGGCCCCTGGCTGGGCTTCCGCTACTGGCGGTTCATCGCAGGCATCTGTGCGGGTCTGGCGGTCGGCGTCAAATGGAACGCCCTCTTCTTCATCGCTATCTTCGGCCTGCTCACGGTCTTCTGGGACGCCAACGCCCGCCGTATAGCCGGCATCCGCCGCTGGTATGTCGCGGGCTTCCTGCGCGACGGCGTCCTCGCCTTCTTTGCTCTCATCGGTACCGGCCTGCTCACCTACCTGGCGACCTGGACCGGCTGGTTCCTTTCAGACTCAGCCTACGACCGCAACTGGGCAGCAGAGCACCCCGGCGAAGGAGTTCTCTGGTTGCCGGAGTCTCTGCGCTCGCTCTGGGAGTACCACCGCTCTGCCTATGCCTTCCATTCGGGGCTGGATTCTCCCCACACTTACGAGTCCCCGGCCTGGCAGTGGCTGATTTTGGGTCGCCCCACCAGCTACTACTATGAGTCCCCTGACCTGGGCGTGAACGGCTGTACGGTTGATTCCTGCTCTGAGGCGGTGCTGAATATCGGCAACCCGCTCATCTGGTGGTCCTTTATCATCGTTGCGACCCTGTCCCTGCTCATTGTGCTGCTGTGCCGCGACTGGCGTTTTGCAACCCTTTTCGCGGTCTTCGCGGTGGGCTATTTCCCCTGGTTTGCCTACCCCGAGCGCACCATGTTCTTCTTCTACGCTCTCTCCTTCGAGCCCTACCTGATTCTTATGCTGGCAGGTATTTTAGGGCTGGCGCTAGGACGCCCCGGCGACAGCGTACGCCGCCGCCGGGCAGGGCTACTGGTGGTAGGGCTCTTTGTGGTCTTCGCACTGTTAGTCTCTATCTACTACTGGCCTATTTGGACAGCCCAGACCGTCCCCTACACCGAGTGGCGCGAGCGCATGTGGTTTGACGCCTGGATTTAAGGGTTTACTTGGTCAGGAGTTCTTTGAGCTCCTGACCCTCTGCCCGGCGCTTGAGGGCTAGCTGCTTGCGGTAGCGGGTAGGCCAGGTCATAGCGAGGATGGCTGCCGTCATCAAGAGGGTGAGGGCACCTGCGGTGGCGGCGGCGTCCACCCAGAACTGGGGCGGGTAGAGACGGATGAGTGTATCGCTCATGCGGAACTGCCAGTTGCCCTGGGGGAAGAATACCTCGTGGAAGGTAGTGAAGAAGGCTTCCCAGCCGATAGCTCCGGCAACGCCCAGGCCAACAAGTAGGGCCAGGGTGAGCCAGGCACCGGTGAAGAGGGATGAGCGCAGGACGCCCGGGGCCCGCAGGCGCAGGGTTCGGGCTGAGAGCAGGGCCAGTACCAGCATGATGAGGGCAAACGTGATACTGATGAGCATGACCCGTTTGACGTCGGTCATGTGCTCAACTTCGCTGGCAAGGAAGGCAGCGTTACCGCCGGTGGTGATATCGGCCAGGTAGGTGTGGGGGGCAAAGTTCAAGATATAGTCCAGCCCATAAGAGCCCAGACGCAGTCTTTCCTGGGTATCGAAGCCGTAGCTGTCTGCGGGGAAGCCGGGGCGGTGGTATTCGAGCCAGAGGAAGGCGGGGCTGGCGACGGCACGCACGGCTAGCATGATGGTGAGCACGGGAACGATCAGGGCGATGATGGCCCGGCGCAGCCCCAGCAGGCGGGGCTTGTCGTCTACCGCGACTTCGCGGGCTTCAGCGCGTTCTGCAGCCGGGGTGGCTTCGGGGGCGGACGCACTACCTTCGGGGGCTGCCACCGCGGCTAGGGGCGCGGTCCAGGGGGCGGCCTCTGAGGGAGTATCTGTGTCGGTTTGCTCTGCCGATGAACCGGTGTCGCCTACCTCGTGGACGGTATGAGTCGGAGTCTGAATACCGCGTTCAGCCCTACGGGCTGACAGTAGGCTATCGGCCTTAGGCGTGGTGATGGCGGGGGTGAGTTTCTTCCACTCCTGGTTCTGGTCGGGCTGCTGGGCCACGGTGGGTTTCCTCCCGGGTATCTAGGGTGCGTCTGCCTGTGTATTCTACGCGGTAGATATCAAAAACTCCCGCTCGGGCACCGGGGGCGGTGCTACAGAGCGGGAGTTTCTAAGACTATTGAGGCAGGCTTTGACCTTACCAGTTACCCTTCCAGTTTGAGTCGTGGTAGTTGGCGAAGGGGATGTTCCAGTCGCCATAACCGTCGTCGGGGTCAGCCTGGGGGTAGCCGGTGTTTACGGTCTCCACAACGTCACCTACACCGAAGGTGTTGTAGAAGAACTTAGCGTCTTCAGGGAGCATACCGATACAGCCGTGGGAGACGTTTACCCGGCCTACCGATGACCAGGCTGAGGGGAGGGCCTGATGCACGAATACACCGCCGGAGGTCAGGCGGGAAGTCCAAGAAGCCCAGAAAGGCTCGTAGTAGTGGGGGTCACCAGGAGCCAGGTTAAGGGAGCCAGAGTTAAAGTAGTAGCTCTCGGCCTTTTCCATGATGACCAGCTGGCCCACTACTGAAGGCCAATCAGCATTTCCCAGGGTGATGTATGCTTCGCGCACCATGACATCATCAACGTACATTTTGATGGTCTTGGTGTTGTTATCTGCAAAAGCGTAGCGCTTATTCCAGGTTTTGAAGGTACGAGTGGTGGTGTGGTTACCGATCATGCCGTTGCCTACATCGAGACCAAAAATATCAATGGTGACAGTTACGGTAGAGTTAGTGGCCCATTTATCTTCAGGGCGATAACGCACCATGTAATCGCTGTACCAACGGAACTTACCGGCTTGGTCGCCTCCGCCCTTCACGGTGATGCGCTTTTCTACTTCAGCCTTGTTGAGCACGGGCTCAGAGAAGTTGAACTGAATGATTTTGCCGATGCCGTAGCTGGCTCCATCTTCAAAGTTCATGAGGGCGTCTACTTCGTAGGCAGCGGAGACAGTAGAGAAGGTGCTCTCGCCGGTTCCTGCGGTACCTGCAGCGTCTTCTGCTTCCCACTCTACGGTGTAATCGCTGTGGAAGAGCATACGGTCGGTGGATGTCCAGCTCTTACCGTCTGCAGCTAGCTCACCGGCGAGTTCCTCACCCTCCGCGGTGGCGACAGTAACCTTGGTGAGTGTTGAATCAGCAGTGGTAACGGTGACGGTCTCGATGGGGTTGATTTCTACCTCGTCGAGGGCGGGGTAAACCTCTACAGTACCGGCAAACTTTACGGTGGGAGTGGGGCTTGAGCTTGCAGTCGCAGCGGCACTTGCGCTGTTGGTACTGCTCTCGGGTGTGGAGCAGGCAGCAAGAGTCATTGTGCCCAGAGCTCCTACGGTCACGAAGGACCGACGGGTAAAGGTGTCTCGGTTGGCTGCGTTGATGGGGTTGACCACGAACTTATCTTCCTTATGTCACGTACTGTGGGCGCAAGTGTGTTGTGTGCTCGTCAAAGTTTATCGGATAAGGGCTCTTTTTGATATAGGGCCTACAAGAAAACCCGTTGGTCATAGACCAACGGGTTATACCGGATCTCGCTCTAAACAGAACGTAGGGGTGGGTAGGACGCTTCTGCCTGCTCTTCTGCCGCGGGGCTGGTGGTGGGCGCGTCCAGGCGCACAACATCCCAGCCCTGGGGGGCGGTGAGACGGTCAGCGTGGAATTCACACAGGTCGTAGGCGTGAGGTTCCCGGTGCACGGAAAGGGGGCCAATCACAGCGGTTGACTGGGCGTAGGCATAAGTGAGGGTGAAAATAGCCTCACGCTGGCAGGTTTGGCGTGAGCACTGGCGGGTGATTGCCATGAATCAAGCCCTTCTTTCTTAGATAGCTTGCTTGCGGAGGCGGCGGCGTTCACGCTCTGATAAGCCGCCCCAGATACCGAAGCGCTCGTCGTTTTCCATGGCGTATTCTAGGCAGGCTTCGCGAACGGGGCATTCGCTGCATACTCGCTTAGCGTCGCGGGTTGATCCGCCCTTTTCAGGGAAGAAGGCCTCGGGGTCGGTCTGGGCGCAGAGGGCATCTGCCTGCCAGGAGAGTTCGCCGTCGTCACCGTCTGTGCTGTAGATACCGGCGGCCTGCTGCCAGAGGGAGAGGGCCTCGGAGTCGGTGGAGAACATGTCGGTAGCTGAGCTACTGGCAAGTGAGCTTGCACGGCCGCGGCTTTTGGGGGCTGCGGCATTGAGCAAAGCGGTAGCCTGGTCTTCTAAATACTGGGCAGAGTGCATAGTGTGGTACTGGGCCACATCAGGCGTGCGCCCTGCAGCGCCCTGAGGCAGGCGGCTGTGGAGGCCCATAGTCTTCCCTTTCATATCCCAAACTGAGGACAGAATAAAAAAATTCCCTGCACCTAATTACACGCGTGTAACCGCCTATTCGTCAAGCTGGGATTAAAAAAATCTTCTTCACACGAGATTCTCTCACAATAATTTGCGTTTCTCTGTGGTATATGCATTTACCGCGTACGGGGCCCTCTGGCCGCGGAGCGGGCGGTGCCCTAGAGTAGGGAGCATGACAGCATCATTTTCCCAGGCAGCTTCTTCGTTCCCTCAGTTCATGAATCTTTTGGCTCAGCGGCAGTCTCCTGCCCTGCTCTGGTATTCAGCGCCGGGTGAGCGGATTGAGCTTTCGGGTCGGGTTTTTGACAACTGGGTCGCAAAGACCGCTAATTTTTTGGTTGATGAGTGTGAGGTAGAGCCTGGCTCTCTGCTGGCGCTCCCCCAGCGCCTGCACTGGCGTTCGCTAGTTTTGGCAGCAGCTGGTCTGCGGGTCGGGGCGACCTTGACGTGGGAGCTGCAGGCGGGGGCGGACGTCCGCGCCGCCTTTGATATGTCAGAGTTAGAGGATGCCGAGGAAGAATACCTGTTGGCTGTCGCCGCCGAGCCGCTGGCACCTCGTTTTATGGGACAGTTGCCGTCTGAGGTACTTGATTATGCCGCTGAGGTGAGGTCCCACCCCGACGTCTATGTGGGTTGGGCTGCCCCAGCAGCAGAGGGGCATGCCTGGGAGGGCACCAGCTATGGCCGGCTGATGGAGCAGCTCACCGAGCAGGCTATGGCCCTGACTACCCAATATGAGCACGAAGTAGCCGCCCTCCAAGTTCCGGGGGAGCGTTTTGATGCCGCCTACCTAGAGCAGACACTGGCGGTGATGGCTTCAGGCCGGGCTGCCCTGGTTCTCGACCCGGCAGTGGCCTGGGAGCAGGAGCGTCTTAGTCGAGTTTTGGGCGACGAACGGGCCCGGTCTCTGCCTTCTCAACGATAGGCAGGGAGCCGGTCATAATTTTGGTGGCCTCTTCAATCAGCTCGGCGCGCTTTTCTTCGGAGGTCTTATCGCCGTTATGGCTCCTGCTCTGAGAGAAGACCCAGAACTTGTACAGGAAGTAGCGCACGATAGTGCCCAAGATGGTACCGATGATGGTGCCCGAGATAAAGGACGCCCGCGGGCTAGTCAGCCCCAGTACGTAGACGCTAAAGAGCACGCAGGATGCCTCAACGCCGATACCGATGGCGTTAACAATTCCAAATTCGATAGCCTCACGCACCTTGTTGCCGGTGCGTTTTTCGCGGAAGGTCCACAGGCGGTTTGCTACCCAGGAGAAGATGGTGGCAACGATACCGGCTACAACCTTAGCCTTGGCGTGCCCATCAGAGAAGATGGAGTGCATGAGCGACCAGGTCACCACCGAGTTAATGATGAAAGCCAGGCCACCGACGCTCAGGAACTGGGCTATCTCCCGGCCGTGACTGTGCCACAGGGTTTCTAGGCGCTGCTTGAGCGAGCTCATGGTTTTCTCCCTAGTCTTCTGGTGCGGGCCCCTCCCGGCGGGAACTGGTATAAGTTCGGCAGGGAGCCTGGGGCACACTGACTGAACTGGGGAGCAGGTCTTTTCTGTTCACATAGTACAGGCGCTGTGGGCTCGGTGCCCTCCTAGCAGGGGTAGTATTTTGCTCACAGGTTGCGGGGCGTTACCTGGGAGCTCACCCGCTATTACCGCACCTGTTCAGCATGTAGCTGGGGCTTTTACAAGCACCGTGTGCCCAGGTAGCCTAGTGAATGTGACTTACCCTATGACTGGACCAAAAATTGGTGTTGTGGGTGGCGGTCAGCTGGCGCGTATGATGGCGCCCGCCGCTACCGAGCTTGGCTTCGATCTTCGTATTCTTGCTGAGAGCGAGGACGTCTGCGCCCGCCGGGCGGTGCCCTTGGCACCGGTGGGTGACTACCGGGATTACGATACCCTGGCAGCTTTTGCTCGCGAGGTTGATGTGCTCACCTTTGATCATGAGCATGTGCCCACCGATTTTCTGCAGCGTCTGATGGATGAGGGTGTTAATGTACAGCCCCGCCCCGCTGCCCTAGTCCACGCCCAGGACAAGATTGAGATGCGCAAGGCCGTTGACCGCCTGGGCCTGCCCAACCCCCGCTGGGCCGAAGTGCGCACCCTAGACGAACTCCTCGCCTTCGGTAATGAGGGCGGTTGGCCTGTTGTTCTGAAGACCCCGCGGGGTGGCTATGACGGTAAGGGCGTGATGGTGCTCGATGATGAGCAGGACGCCCGCGAGAAGTCAGCGCCCTGGTTTGAGCAGCTACCGGCCCGCACCGATTTTTCAGCGCTCCTAGTAGAGGAAAAGGTTCCTTTTACCCGCGAGCTTTCTGCCCTGGTAGCCCGCCGTGATTCTGGCCAGGTTAAGGCCTGGCCCGTAGCCGAGTCCATTCAGGTGAACTCGGTGTGTGACGAGGTTATTGCCCCGGCCCCCGGCATCTCCCCCGAGGTAGCAGAAGCTGCCCAGGCAGCCGCCCTTAAGGTTGCAACCGAACTGGGCGTCACCGGCGTGATGGCCGCTGAGCTCTTTGAGGTTCCCGGCTCTGAAGCTGGCTTCCTCATTAACGAGTTCGCCATGCGCCCCCACAACTCCGGCCACTGGACCCAGGACGGCTCAGTCACCAGCCAGTTTGAGCAGCACCTGCGGGCCGTTGCTAACTACCCCCTGGGCAGCACCGACATCAAGGGCGAAGTCGCCCTGATGAAGAACTTCTTGGGCGGCACCAACGACGATATCTTCGGCGTCTACCCGCAGCTCATGGAAGACTATCCGGCTGCCAAGGTCCACTACTACGGCAAGGCGGTAAAGCCCGGCCGCAAGATTGGGCACATCAATATGACCGGTCCCGCAGATGAGCTAGCGGCCCTCCGCCAGCAGGCCACCGCGGCAGCCTCCCTGCTCACCGACGGCCCTTCTACCCCCTAACCCCGCGGAATCAGCCCGGCCCTACCCAGGTGGGGCGGGCGTCCGCACCACCCCTAGTTTCAAGGAGCAACATGACCTCCCCCTACGACTCCAATAACCCCATTGTCGGCATCGTGATGGGCTCAGACTCAGACTGGCCGGTCATGGAAGCAGCAGCTGAAGTCCTCGAAGAATTCGGTATCCCCTACGAAGCAGACGTGGTCTCAGCTCACCGCATGCCCGAAGACATGATTGCCTACGGGCGTGAAGCAGCAGACCGCGGTATCCGCGTCATCATTGCAGGTGCCGGCGGTGCAGCCCACCTGCCTGGCATGCTGGCCTCTGTTACCCCCCTGCCCGTTATCGGTGTGCCGGTCAAGCTCAAGTCTCTCGACGGCATGGATTCGCTCCTGTCGATTGTGCAGATGCCTGCCGGTGTGCCCGTCGCGACCGTCTCCATCAACGGTGCCCGCAACGCCGGCCTGCTAGCCCTGCGTATGCTCGGTTCAGGCAGCGACGGCTTTGCCCGCCAGGTACGGGCCGACCTCGTAGACTTCGCCGCTTCCCTGCGCCAGACCGCCATGGACAAGGGTGCCGCTCTGCGCGCCAAGGTTGAAGAGCACAAGGCAGAACTCGATGGTGAAGGGGCCGCCCCCAACGCACCCGCACAGCCGCTCACCGCTCCCGCCCACAATGACGAACGGGACGGCCAGCAAAAGACCCCCTACGCGCCCTAACCCCCTGCCCAGCGGCTCCTGCCTGCCCCTCGGCAAGTTCAGGAAGACCGCTCCGGGAGCACCCAGCTTCTTTCAGTAGTGTGGTTGAGTAGATACCAAGATACTCAACCACACTCAGTTATTTTTTAGGCCCACCACGCCAGGGAGGCAAACACATGTCCGGTGAGCGCAAGCGCCCACGCTCCGCAGCCCCTATCACGGGTGTCAGGGGACGAGGTCAGCACCTGGTAGAACCTACCTACACCGATCCGCTGAAACACCCCGAAGCGGCATCGGCATCCGTCCGTACCCGCCGGGCCTGGCTCCTACTCCTGCTCACCCTCTTCCTCCCGGGCTCTGCCCAACTACTGACCGGGCAGAAGACTCTGGGGCGCCGGGCACTAAAGGTTACCTTCACTGTCTGGGGCCTTGTGCTAGCTCTACTACTACTCTGGACGCTCCGCCGCACCCTCGTGCTTTCCCTGGTCACCAATACCTGGGTACTGCTACTTGTAGCAGCGGCCCTGGTGGGCCTAGCTATTGGCTGGGTCTACCTCTTCCTAGCAACCCTGCGTGCCATTCGACCGGGCCTACTCGAAGGCCGCTCTAAACCCCTGGTCACTCTTGCCCTCGTTGCCTGCATCGCCCTCACCGGCGGCGGGCTAGGCTACGCCGCCTACATCACCTGGGTAGGACGCGGCGCCCTCGGCAACATCTTCGCCGGCGGCACCCCCATCAAGGAACAGGACGGCCGCTATAACATCCTGCTCATGGGCGGGGACGCCGGCGCCGACCGTGTAGGCCGCCGCCCCGACTCCATGACCGTGGTCTCCATCGACGCTCAGACCGGTCAGGCGATTACTATCTCAGTACCGCGTAACCTGCAAAATGCCATCTTCGAAGACGGCTCCCCCCTCTGGGAGGTCTACCCGACGGGCTTCGATTGTGGCGACGAGTGCATCCTCAACGCCCTCTACCCCACCGTCACCGCCGACTACGCCGACCTCTACCCCGGGGCAGATGACCCCGGAGCAGAAGCCACCATGGACGCTGTCTCCGGCATCCTCGGTATCACCGTTGAGAACTACATCCTGATCGACATGTCGGGCTTTGAACAGCTCATCGACGCCCTAGGCGGCATCACCATTGACGTAGGCGGCTACGTGCCCATCGGCGGTGGAACCAACGAAATCACAGGCCTACCCAACCCCATCGACGGCTACATCGAACCCGGCATCCAACACCTCGACGGCTTCCACGCCCTCTGGTACGCCCGCTCCCGCGAAGGGGCCTCCGACTACGACCGCCAGGCCCGCCAGCGCTGCGTGCAGGCAGCCATGCTCAAGCAGCTCGACCCCGCCAACGTACTCACCAAGTTCGCAGACATCACCGCAGCCGGAGAACAGGTCATCGAAACCAACATCCCCCAAAGCGGCCTGGCAGCCCTGGGTGATGTCGCCCTCAAGTCCAAGAATTACGACCTGATTCAGTTCGCTGCCGGCCCGCCCTACTTCGATACCAGCTTCCCTACCTACCCCGACTTCGACCAGCTCCATACCGCGGTACAGCAGGTCATTGCCGGCTCAGCCTCAGGCATCCAGCCCACCGCCGCAACCGAAGCTGCCGCACGTACCGGCTCTCCAGCGTCCGCACACCAGCACCTAGATGTCATCGAAACAGCCACCTACCGGGCACAGCTGACCGCTGAGCTCAGCGACAACGGCACCTGCTCCGTCCCCTAAACCCACGAAAAGCTGCTAGACGGTAAGCTGGTGCGCATGAGTACAATTCTGCAGTCAGATATTTGGGCCCAGCTCCAAGAAGCCAACGGCCACCAGGTCTTCCGTGGCGAAGGTAAAGGCTGGCGTTACATGGCCACCCTCGAAGGCGGTTCCACCGGCCGCTACCTCTACGCCCCCTACGGGCCCGAAGCCGACAGCGCCGCCGCCTTCGACGCCGCCATCGCAGATATGAAACGCGTAGCCACCGACAACAAGTGCTGGTTCATCCGCGTTGAGCCCATCAACAGCTCTATCTGGGGCTCGCAGAGCGGTGAAGCCTTTCTCGCAGCCCGCGGCTTCACCCTTGCACCGCGCCAGGTGCAACCCTCACACACTCAGATCATTAATCTCACCCAATCTGAAGATCAGATTCTGAAAGACATGAAATCGACCAACCGCAACCTGCACCGGAACATCCATAAGAAGGGCGTGACTTTCGAGAAATCTCAGAACCCCGCGGACATCACGATTCTGCTCAAATACCTCGACGAAACCGCCGGCCGCGCTGGCTTCAACCGCCAGCAGGACGACTACCTCACCCGCGTCGCCCAGGTACTTATGCCAGCGGACGCCGCGGCCCTCTTCATCGCCAAGGTAGACGGTGAGCCTATCGGAGCCTCCCTCACCTACGATTCAGACGACACCCGCGTCTACGCCCACGCAGCAACCTCCTTTGCCCACAGGAAACTTCAGGTAGGTAACCCCCTGCTCTCCACCATCATCCTGGATGCCAAAGAAAAGGGCCTGACCTACATGGACCTCTTCGGCATCGCCCCCAACGACGACCCCAACCACGAATGGGCTGGCTTCACCAAGTTCAAGAAGTCCTTCGGCGGCACCTCGGTAGCCTACCCCGGCACCTGGGACCTGCCCGTCTCAACCGCTGGCTACAAGGCCTACCAGGGCATCCGCGCAGGCCGCGAAGCCCTAGCTCAGGGCAAGAAGTTCGCCACCGGCACCCTGCTCCCCAAGGCCAAGGACGCCGTCGGTAAGGTTCGGGCGCGTATCGGTAAATAAGGGATAGATATAGGGGCAGGGGCAGATGCACCCCGCCGACAGCCGCTCTCGCTGGCTCGTGAACTCGCAAGCGATTCACCGCCAGCCCCGGTCCACGTCGGCTTCGGGCGCATCTGCCCCTGCCCTTATGTGAAGCTAAATTCCTAACGATTCATGGTCCCGGCGATCATTGCCGAGTAGCGGGAGAGCTTGTGCTCAGCCTCAATCAGGCGCACGGTGCCTGACTTAGAACGCATGACCAAGGACTGGGTGGTGACGGTGTCGCGGCCGTAACGCACACCGCGCAGGAGCTTACCGTCGGTGATGCCGGTTGCGGCGAAGAAGCAGTTATCGGTGGTGACCAGTTCATCGGTGGTCAACACAGCGTCCAGGTCATGGCCGGCATCCAGGGCCTTCTGGCGTTCAGCGTCATCGATAGGGGCAAGACGACCCTGGATAATGCCACCGGTGGCCTTGATAGCGCAGGCAGCCACAATACCCTCAGGGGTACCGCCGGTGCCCATCATCAAATCCACGCCAGTGCCCTCACGGCAGGCGGCAATAGCACCAGCAACGTCGCCGTCAAGAATCATGCGGGTACGGGCGCCAGTTGCGCGAATCTCTTCAACGAGCTTGGCATGGCGGGGGCGATCCAGTACGCAGACGGTGAGCTGGTTAATGCTGGTGCCCTTAGCCTTAGCGACCAGGTGCAGGTTCTGCTTGACCGGCAGGCGCAAATCGACCAGGTCAGCTGCCTCAGGGCCGGTAACCAGCTTCTCCATGTAGAAGACAGCGGAGGGGTCAAACATGGTGCCGCCTTCAGCTACCGCAATGACGGAGAGCGCGTTATCCATACCCAGAGCGGTCAGGCGAGTACCGTCGATGGGGTCAACAGCAACATCGAACTTAGCTCCCGAGCCATCGCCCACCTGCTCGCCGTTGAAGAGCATGGGGGCCTCGTCCTTCTCACCCTCGCCAATCACCACGGTGCCGTTGAAGTGCACGGTCTTAAGGCGAGCGCGCATGGCATCAACAGCAGCACCGTCCGCCATGTTCTTATCGCCTGCGCCCACCAGCGGGCCCGAGGCAATAGCGGCAGCCTCGGTTGCACGCACCAGTTCCAGCGCAAGGTTACGATCTTCGTTCATTACTTCTGACATGACTCACCTTCGAGTAGCTTCTAACAGTGCCAGCTGGCTCCCTGTTATGGGGCGCTCAGCCTCCACACTCTAGAGTACTCGCTTCCCCGCCGTGTTACGGGCCGGTGCGCCCCTACTTGACACAGATGATGCCGGCAATTCTCGCTCGCAAGTGGCACAGGGCGCCCCCTTTAGACCAGAATAGAAGGCGTGACTTCATCGACTAACCCCAGCAACCAGCCCCTGCCACAGGCGTCCGCCCCTGAAACCCAGGCCCCGGACGCCACCGAGCAGGTAGTCCCACAAATTACCGAAAAGCAGGCTGCCCGCATCAATGCGCCCGCCCGCAATATGGTGATTTCGATGATCGTCATGGTGCTCTTGCTACTGCCGGTCATCTGGCTGATGCCGCAGCCCAACAAGAACCCCTACCGACCCACCGTTGACCTCCCCGTGATTGCCTACGAGGCCAGCGACCAGGCAGGCTACCCGGTCGCAGCCGCCGAGCAGGAAGGCTGGCACTACAACTACGCCCGCTGGAACACCGGCCAGGCAGACGGCATCAACTACTGGTCCACCGGCCAAGTAACCCCCTCCAACGACTTTATCGAGCTCATTCAGGCCACCGACACCAACCCCACCTGGGTTGCCCAGACGGTAGGGCAGGCTGTACCCGAGGCTACGGTGCAGGCCGGGGGCGTGGACTGGGACGTGCGCTCTCTCGTGGATGCTGACGACAAGAGCAAGGTCACCACTTTCTACATCGGAGAGGTAGACGGTACCACCGTCATTCTCAAGGGCGAGGCCGAGGCAGCTGAGTTCCAGGCCCTGGCTGAGGCTACTGTTGCCTACATGGCAGCCCCCTCATCCACGGCCTCCCCCACCCCCTCAAGCGGAATCCAGTAAGCCGCCCACCGGCGTCCTTACAAAAATGTAATTCGCCTTACACAGGTCTTGGGGCTGGCAGGTTGCTAGGTTAGACCTAAGCCACTGCGAAAGGACGTCAGCTATGACCGCTATCGAAACCCCCGTCCAGGCATGGGAACGCCTTGTTGAAGGCAATGCCCGCTTTGTGGAGGGCAACCGCTCCCACCCCCACCAGGACGCCGCCCGCCGTGCCGAACTGGTAGCTGGCCAATACCCCTTTGCCGCCATTTTCGGTTGTGGGGACTCCCGCCTGGCAGCAGAAATTATTTTTGATCTCGGCCTGGGCGATGCCTTTGTGGTGCGGACGGCCGGGCAGGTGCTGGATGACGCAGTCCTCGGCTCCCTGGAATACGCCAGCGGTGAGCTCAAGACCCCGCTGATTATGGTGCTGGGTCACGACTCCTGTGGCGCTATTACCGCAACCCATAAGGCCCTGGTCGAGGGGGAAATGCCCGGCGGGTTTATCCGCAATCTGGTGGAGGGTATCTTGCCGTCAGTTATTTCACCGGAGTTGCCCGAAGGTGCCTCTATCAACGATATGGTGGTGGAGCATACCCGCCAGACTGCGGCCCGCATTGCTGAGCAGTCCGGGATTATCCGTGAAGGTATCGAGGACAGCTCCCTGGCCGTCATTGGCGTTTTCTACCACCTGGCCGACGGCAAGGCCGACCTGGTCTACTCGTCCTCACCCCTCATTACCGTCTAAAACCGCCGCTTTTCCTGGATTACACACCCGGGTTAGACAGGCCTGCTAGCGCGTCATTTTTAGCACCCAATGCGACAGCCGTCACGGCGGCGTATTAGACTAGTCGGTATGGCAGAAAACACTGAATACCGCATTGAACACGACACCATGGGTGAGGTCCGCGTACCCGTAGATGCCCTCTACCGCGCCCAGACCCAGCGTGCCGTCGAAAACTTCCCCATCTCAGGCCAGACACTGGAGTCTGCCCACATCCGCGCCCTCGCCCTCATCAAGAAGGCAGCAGCGAGCGCCAATGAGGAGCTGGGTGTTCTTGATGCCACCCGCGCCGCCGCTATCCGCGATGCTGCAGATAAGGTAGCTGCTGGTGACTACGATGAGCACTTCCCCATCGACGTCTTCCAGACCGGCTCCGGCACCTCCTCCAACATGAACACCAACGAGGTGCTGGCAACCCTGGCCAACCAGGCCCTGGAGGGTCAGGACGTTGAGGTCCACCCCAACGACCATGTGAACGCCTCCCAGTCCTCCAACGACGTCTTCCCTACCTCCGTGCACGTGGCCGCTACCGAGGCTCTGCTCAAGGACCTGGTCCCGGCCCTGGAATACCTGGCCGAGTCCCTGGAGCGCAAGGCTGTGGAGTTCAAGGACGTCGTCAAGTCCGGCCGCACCCACCTGATGGACGCCACCCCCGTGACCCTGGGCCAGGAGTTCTCCGGCTACGCAGCCCAGGTGCGCTACGGTGTTGAGCGTATCCACGCTTCCCTGCCGCGCGTGGCTGAGGTTCCCCTGGGCGGCACCGCAGTTGGCACCGGCATCAACACCCCCGACGGCTTCTCCGCCCGCGTCATCGAACTGCTGGCTGAAGAAACCGGCCTTCCCCTAACCGAGGCCCGCAACCACTTTGAGGCCCAGGCCAACCGCGACGGCCTGATTGAGGCCTCCGGCCAGCTACGCAATATCGCCTACTCCTTCATGAAGATCAACAATGATATTCGCTGGATGGGCTCAGGCCCCAATACCGGTCTGGGTGAGCTGCACATTCCCGACCTGCAGCCCGGCTCATCGATTATGCCCGGCAAGGTCAACCCCGTGATTTGTGAAGCAGCCATTATGGTCTGCGCCCAGGTCATCGGTAACGACACCACCATCGCCCTGTCCTCCACCAACGGTGCCTTCGAGCTGAATGTGGGTATCCCGGTTATGGCCGCCAACCTGCTGCAGTCTATCCGCCTGCTGGCCAACACCTCCCGCGTGATGGCCGACAAGATGATTGACGGCCTGGAGGCCAACGTGGAGCGTGCCTGCTTCCTGGCTGAGGCCTCCCCCTCAACAGTGACCCCCATGAACAAGCTGATTGGCTACGAGGCAGCGGCCAAGATCGCCAAGTACTCGGTGGCTAACAAGACCACCGTGCGCGAGGCCGTCATCGCCCTGGGTTATGTTGAGCGCGGCGAGATCACCGAGGCCCAGCTCGACGAGGCCCTAGACGTCACTAAGATGCTGGGTAACTTCTAAGCCCCAGCCCCGCTCCCCTATCTAGGGAGTTCTCATAGGACAGTGCCCGGCACTCCGATATTGGGGTGCCGGGCACTCTCACAGAAAATATTTTAATATGATTCAAAAAGTTATAGAAAACAGGTTCCTACAAAAAATATTTTTATCTATAATACTCAGCGGATGCACTGTATTGATTTCACTTAGACCGCACCTATTAATAGATAAAGGACTCATTGAAGGACAGGAAAATGCATCTCCAGAAGATATCTTAAATACCACAAGGTTTATCTCAGGAATTGTCATCAAGCCAGTTGATTTCCTAGCAGCCGCCGGCGCGCTCGCCACCCTCTACATTGCAACAACCCTTGCCAATAGGATTCAGCTAAACAAAAAAGATGAAAAAACAAGAAGCTTCATCGAAAATAGAGTGTCTAACCTATCTTCAGTTTTATGCATATACTCCTTAATTTGCATGAACTTCTACTTTTTCCAAGAAGATAGAGGTCAACTAAGCTTTGGTGAATTCATCTTCTATCTAGCATCCGCCTATATATTCCATCTCATCTCAGCCTACCCGCCAATTGATACATCTAAGCTCAGCGAACGAAAGGCTAAAAATCAAGAAAATATAAGAAATCTGGAGGGTCAACTCGAAGAAGTTAGTGACAACAAGACCAATTCACAAGAGGTAGCAAGTCTAGCAGGAGCCAAAGAATTCCACAGAATCAGGGCCTACCTTAGATACGCGAAAAGCAGGTGGGCTTCTCATCTCTTCCTTCTCTTCACAAGCATTCCCCTAGTAACATCCTCATTATTTATAATACTTATTGCGACCCTATTCAATAAATATAACCCGATTGAAACCATAAGAAATTTATCCGCAGAAAACATCATTATTGTAATATTTATTTTTTCCCTTCAAATATTCTACCTGGGAGATTTATACGAAAAGGCAACCAGAGAAACCAGGGAAGACATACTGGAGAAAAGGGAACAAAAAGCATACTACAGGCCAACCACACTCTTCGGTGCAATATTATTTACAATAAATATTTTTATACATCTAGCATTTACCGAAATGGTAATCAGGGGAGACAATCCAAATATTTTTATTATCACCGCTCTTATCATTCCACCTATTCTTATTGTAGCAAATCACCGCACCGCGTCTTACATCTACAAAAAATACAGAAAATATCTGCAAACAGGAGATATGGGGAAGGACTTTAGGCGTGCAGTTCTAGAGCAGGCTCTCCAGGATGCCCGAGAAGAGCATGATTCTTTGGAGAAAAAGATTAAAGAGACCCAGGAGCCTGCCCTTTCTCCCCCTAGACTGCCCTCAGAATGATCGCGTCGCCCTGCCCTCCCCCGCCGCAGAGGGCAACAGCCGCGTGCTCCCCATGCCCTCCGCCAGCAAGCGTATGAGCGGCATGAACCACCAGGCGGGCGCCGGACGCTCCCACCGGATGCCCCAGAGCAATAGCACCACCGTGGGGGTTGACCTTCTGCAGGTCAAGACCAAGTTCACGGGCAGAGACCGCAGAAACCGCAGCAAAAGCCTCGTTAATTTCCACATGGTCTAGGTCGGCCGCGGTTAGCCCGGCTCTGTCAAGGGCAGCAGCGATAGCGCGGGAGGGCTGATAGTGCAGCACGTTCTCGGGGCCAGCGGTATTAGCCCAGGCGAGGACGGTCGCCAGCGGCTTGATTCCATTCGCTTCAGCAAATTCGCGGCTTGAGAGCACCAGAGCCGCTGCCCCGTCAGAGAGCGGGGAGGCATTCCCGGCGGTAATCGTTCCGCCCTGCTCAAAAGCGGGCGGCAGTTGAGCGAGCACCTCGACAGTGGTTCCCTCACGCACACCTTCATCCGCCCTGACCTCGGTGACCTGCCCCTTGCGTCCTTTCACCTGCACCGGGGCAATTTCGGCCTCAAAAAGCCCGGCGGACGCCGCGGCGTGGGCCCGCTGGTGGGAAGCGGCCGCGATGGCGTCCTGCTCCTGGCGGGTCACCTCAAAACGGGCGTTAGACCCCTCGGTCAGCACGCCCATCGACTCCCCGCTCTGGGCATCGGTGAGGGCATCACGCTCAACAGCATCGAGCACGCCGGTAGCGCCGAAGACCCTGCCCGAGCGGAAATCCGGCAGTAAGAAAGGGGCACGAGACATGGACTCCTGGCCGCCCGCCACAGCGACCTGAACCTCACCCGATCGGATGAGCCGGGCGGCATCTATCACCGCGCGCAGACCCGAGAGGCAAACGCTATTGACCGTCACCGCCGGGGTAGCCACAGGGATACCGGCAGCACCTGCGGTCTGCTTGGCGGGGTTCTGCCCTGCACCGGCCTGCACCACCTGGCCAAAGATCACAGCTTCAACCTGTTCAGGGGCTAGAGTGCTGGCCTTGAGCGCCTGAGCCAGGGCCCGGGTGCCCAGTTCAACAGCGCTCAGAGATGAAAGGGCACCCATAATCTTGCCCTGGGGGGTGCGGGCAGCACCGATAATGACAACGTCCTTGTTGTGGGTCTGCATGTTTCTTCCTTCTGCAGCAGCGTCGCTGCACCGGCTATCTCATGATTTTCTTAGAGACTAGCCCCCGACGTCCTGTCGGTCAAGAGTAGACCAATGGATAGCGTGACCGCCACGGTTTATACCTGTAATAGGCGGCTTATTTTTCTCTCACAGCCGCCCAGTGAGTAGGCTTAAGGAATGGAACCATCACCCCGTAACCACACCTACTGGTCTTTTATCGACCAGGTTACCGAGAACCTCGGTGAGCTAGAGGAGCCCGTCAACGCTGACGCTACGCTCCTAGCTATGTCACTCAACCGCGCTTCGGTTGCTATCACCCACGACTTTGAGTCCACCGTTCACCGACCGGTTGGTAGCTCTTGGGCAGCCTATCGGGTGCTCTTTGCCCTGTGGAACCTTGGCTCGACTTCGGCTAGTAGTCTTGCGAATATCACCGGGATGACGAGGGCTGCTGTCTCTAATATCAGTAAGCCCCTAGAAACAAAAGGATTAATCACTAAGGCCAAAGACCCCGATGACGGGCGTGGCACCCTCTTAGAACTCACGGACCGAGGCACCAGCTTTATCGAAAGTATATTTAGCCAGCAGAATGCGGTAGAAGCTCGGTGGGCGGAGAAGCTCACACCGGTTGAACGCACTGTGCTGGTTGAGCTCCTGCGTAAGCTCTCAGCCGAGGCCTAATTATCTGGCTTCTAAATCGAATCGGGCGCCGTTCTGCCAGTGCAGGGCGGCGTCGATTCTATCGAGCATGCGCTCGCTACAGTAGTCAGGCAGCTGGTCCACCGGTACCCAGCGCACCTGGCTCGATTCCTCGTCGTTGACCCGGGCTCGCCCCGAGATGTAGCGGCAGTAAAAGGTGTGATCGAGGAACTGGCAACGGTCCCCGTTATCGAAGGTCATGGGCGGGTCGGCTTTCAACTGGGCAAAGCCCACGACTTCGATAACTACCCCGGCCTCTTCTTCGGCCTCCCGCAGGCAGGTCAGGGCGGGGTTCTCACCGGGGTCGACAATGCCGGTGACCGGCGTCCAGGCCCCGGTATCGCTGCGACGAACCAGCAGAATATCGCCGTTGTCCCTCTGAATCACAGCTGTAGCGCCAGAGAGCCAGAGCATGTCGGAGCCAATCTTGGCTCGCAGGTCGGTAATAAATTGTGGGGTAGGCATATTTTCCTTTCGTGGGCAGGCACCCGGTGCGGACGCCCCAAGGGAGCAGGCGCACAAGGTGCGCTAGGTTGCGGGAAAGAGCAGGGCAACAGTGGTGCCAAGAAGCATGAAGGGACCAAAAGCTATGTGGGTGCGGCCTGTAGCCCGACGAGCCAGTATAAGCATAAGAGAATATAGGCCGCCGGTCAGAAAAATGAGCAGGTTGCCCCAGAGCAGGTTCAGGGGCGAGAAATAGGCGAGCAAAAGACCTAGAACTCCGGCCAGTTTCACATCCCCCAGGCCTAGCGCCCCGCGAGATGCCAGGCGCATGAGCGCATACAAGCCAAACATCATCGCTGCCCCGTAGGCAGTCTGCCGCGCCTGGGCAAAGGGGTCGGGGGCCACCAGCACGATGGCTCCAAAAAGAGGTAGGCCCACCAGGGCATACAGCGGTAAAACGATACGGTCGGGCAGGCGGTGTTCGCGCACATCAATAACCCACAGCCGAGCCGCTGCCACCAGGTAGCACACCAGCACCCAGGCCAACAGCAGGGCAGCTAAGGCCGCCTGCCAGCGTCCGTCTAGCCCTTCTGCCGCTAGGCTATATATCTGTTCGAGCATAGCAGCCCCGGCTATCCTTAGGAACCGAACCGGCGCTGACGCTGGGCGTAATCACGCAGGGCTCGCAAGAAATCAACCCGGCGGAAGTCAGGCCACAGGGCCTCGCAGAAATAAAACTCGGAGTAGGCCGACTGCCAGGTCATAAAACCAGAAAGGCGCTGTTCCCCCGAGGTCCGGATCAGCAGGTCCGGGTCGGGCATACCGCTGGTGTAGAGATGGCGGGAAATATCGTCACTGGTCAGACTTGAAGCGAGTTCTTCAAGACTCCGGCCGGAAGCTGCCGCCTCGCGCAGGAGGCCTCGCACGGCGTCCGTAATCTCCTGGCGCCCGCCATACCCAACAGCGATATTCACCTGCAGGCCGCTGACCGCCACCGTTTCTTCAACAGCCACCTCAAAGGCAGACCGCAAACTCGCTGGTAGGGATTCCAGCTGACCCACCGGGCGAACCCGGGCCAGGCCGCTGGCGGTCAGACGCCCCACGAACCCCTCAATTACCTCAACCAGGTCATTCAGCTCATCGCTACTGCGCTTCAGGTTCTCGGTAGACAGCATGTAGAGGGTCACCATCGGAATCTTTAATTCCGTGCACCAGCCGAGAAACTCGATGATACGGGCCGCACCGGCCTCGTGGCCGTGCTTGGTGCTCTCCCCCAAAAGGGCAGCCCAGCGGCGGTTACCATCGACCAGCACACCGATGTGCTGGGGCAGTTTCTCCGCTGGAATCGCAGAAATCAGGGACCGCTCATACACCGTGTACAGTGGCTGCGGTAGCTTCATGTGCTGCTCCTGGTTGTGGGGTGGCAGGTTGGTCTTTACCCTGCTCATTCTACCTGCAAGGCGGGCTCGGGCAGGCCCCTGCCCTCCTCTGCGCAGGTGGGCGGACGCCGCGCCCCGGCTCCCTGCCCGTTATTTCAGCTTCTAGCTACCCCCTAGACCGCGCTTATTTTGACCTGCCATACTAAATATATGGCTTCACGTGTTCACCGCTCCCAGACCTCCGGTTCATCAGCCGCACCCCACCAGGGCGTGCTTGACCGACTGACCGATGTGCAACGCGAAACCATCGATTTCTACCGTGAAAACGGCAAACCCCTACTCCGCGGCTGGATTCACGCAGGCTTTGCGCCCGTAGCCTTTATCGCCGGCATCGTGCTCATCGCTCTCTCCGGCGGCGGGATTGTCGGCGTCGGCTGCGCTATTTTTGCCCTCACCGGCGTCCTGCTCTTTGGCATCTCGGGTATTTACCACCGCGGTTTCTGGTCAGCCAGAGCCCGCATGCTCCTCAAACGGCTCGACCACGCCAATATCACCCTGCTCATCGCGGGCACCTATACCCCGGTAGCTCTGACCCTCCTTGAGGGCACCCAGCAGGCCATCCTGCTCTGGAGCATCTGGGGCTGCGCCCTCTCAGTCACCCTCTTCAGGGTCTTCTGGACCGGAGCCCCCCGCTGGCTCTACACCCCCATCTACGTTGTGATGGGCCTGATGGCGGTCTTCTACCTGGGCGACTTCTGGCAGGTCTCCCCCGTCGCTACCGTTCTCATCGCCACCGGCGGAGCCAGCTACATCATCGGAGCCATCTTCTACGGCACCAAACGCCCCGCCATGGCCCCGCAGATCTTCGGCTTCCACGAGCTCTTCCACGTCTTTACCGTGCTCGGCTTTATCCAGCACTACATCGCCGTGATGTTCTGCATCTTCCTCTAGACCGCGCCAACAGCCCCCATACCTCAAGAACGCCGCACCCGGCCGGGTGCGGCGTCCTTATTTTCTCTTCCCTTAAAAACCTAGTGGGGGCGGCGCAAATGATCCTGAGCCACCACGGCCTCATCGCGCACGGTGGCGTGTACGGGCTCCTCGGTTTTCCCCTGGGCCGCGGCCTCAGCAGCCGCCCGCTCCTCAGCCTCACGGGCAATAGCGTATTCGCTACGGTAGCGCAGACGGCGAGCGCGACGGGTCAAGTCAAGCCCCAGCAGTACGATAGCCAGGGCCAGGCAGAAGGTGACGATGAAGCCCACGATGCCGGGTGAGCCCCGGAAGGACCCGTCGGGGTTGACCGTGGTAATGACGGTGGGGGTCGCTTCGGCTGCAAGGATCGTAAGTGATGGAGGGATCAGGGCTGACACGGTGACGGCTTCCTCTGGTCTTGGGTGCAGGGCTTTATCTGGGGCGCTGGCCTAGCTGAGCATATAGTCCCCATTGTACGCGGTGGAGCTGAGCCTTTCCTGTCTTTAGGAGCTGTAGTCGATGCCGGTGGAGAAGCAGGTTTCGGGCAGTTCGCTCTCAACGCGGCTTTGGGCCAGTACATAGTCTTCGAAGGGCCAGATTTTACGCTGGACCTCGGGGGAAACGGCGAAGAAGAGGGAGTCGGGAGCTACCTGGGAGCGGTGGGCGAGCAGGGCCGCGTCGCGCTTTTCGAAGTAGTCTGCTGAAGAGATGCGGGTGGTGGTCTGGTGGCGGGAAACCGGCGGACGGTGCCCCTCAATGTCTTCTTCCATCGACATAGCAACCCACTGGGCGAAGGGGGATTCGAGGCCTGCACCTTCGAGGTAGCTGTGGAAGGCCATGACTCGGTCAAAGTTGAAAGCGCGGTCGTAGTAGATTTTTGAGACCTGCCAGGGCTCGCCGGTGCCGGGGTAGGCGTCCGCGTCCCCCGCCTTCTCAAAAGCCTCTACGGAGACCCGGTGGGTCATGATGTGGTCGGGGTGGGGGTAGCCGCCGATTTCGTCGTAGGTAAGGATGACGTGGGGCTTGAAGTCACGCACCAGGCGCACGAGCGGGGCGGACGCCTGCTCAAGCGGCAGGCTGGCAAAGGAACCGTAGGGCAGCGGGGGCAGGGGGTCGCCCTCGGGCAGGCCCGAATCGACGAAACCGATCCAGCGGTGCTCAATACCGAGGACCTCAGCTGCCTGCTTCATTTCGGCGCGGCGGACGCCCGCCAGGTCGCGGTGGGCGGCGGGGTTGCTGTTAACTGCCTCGTTAAGGATATCGCCGCGCTCGCCACCGGTCATTGATGCCACCATGACGCGGGCCCCGCGGGCCACGTAGGCTGCCATGGTCGAGGCACCCTTCGAGGACTCGTCATCGGGGTGGGCATGGACCGCCAGAATACGCAGGCCGGTGTAGTCGTCCTTGAGCGGCGCTAGCAGGGAGGGGTCAAAGCCGGGTGCGGGTGATTCAGTGTTGCTCATGCAAAACTCCAGTAGTGCGAAGGTGGCTCGAGTAATGTTTGGGGTATCGTAAATGAGGAAGGAACCCGCATTCAAAGACACTGGTCAATTCTACCTGGCGTGGTGGGGCTCCTCGTTTTCTCTATTACCCCGTATGAAAGGTGTGGGCTTGATGACCGCCCCTGACCTATCTGCCCGTTACGGCACCGTCCGCCAGCGTCGGGCCCTGCCCCAGTGGTTCTGGTATGTGCTGGCCCTGGTAGCGGTACTTGTGGGGGGCGCTTTTGTGTTCTGGGTGCAGGCTGACTCCAGCGACGAGCCTACCGGCCGCGACGTTGGCTTTACCCTGACCAGTGCCGACGAAGTCTCGATAACCTTTGAGGTCAGTAAACGGGCCGAAGATACCGCGGTCTGCGCGGTTAAGGCCCTTAACACCTCGGGTGCCCCCGTCGGCTGGAAAGAAGTCGCGATTGGCCCCTACGCCGATGAAAACGGCAACGGCATTTCGGTACAGACCGTTCAGTTCAGGGTACTGGGCGAAGCAACCACAGCCACCGTCGATAGCTGCTGGAAGGTTGACTAACTCCCTTTCTCTCTAGGGGTAAAGTTAGGGAGCTTACCCCGCCTATGGGTAGACTAGGCTCACGACTGACCTTTTACACGGGGCGTTCCGCTCCGTCCGCACCCACGGTCCCCAGCCGCACCGGCTGCGGGGCCTTGCTTACAAGGAGTAAACACATGGCAGAAAACGAAGGCGCATGGCTCACCCAGGAAGCCTACGACAAGCTCAAGGCTGAGCTTGAGCACCTCTCAGGCCCCTACCGCCAGGAAATCATCGACCGTATCTCAGCAGCCCGCGACGAAGGCGACCTGAAAGAAAACGGCGGCTACCACGCAGCCCGCGAAGAGCAGGGCAAGAACGAGGGCCGCATCAAGCAGCTGCAGCACCTGCTCGAAACCGCCCAGGTCTCAGACAAGCCCGCAGCCGACGACGGCGTGGTTGAGCCCGGCATGGTCGTTGAAGCGAACATCGCGGGCAAGACCATGACCTTCCTGCTCGGCTCCCGCGAAGTAGCCGACACCCTGGTCGGCGGCACCGACCTGCAGGTCTTCTCGGAGAAGTCCCCAATGGGTGCCGCCATTAACGGCCACAAGGTGGGTGACGAGCTTTCTTACGAAGCCCCCAACGGCAAGCAGATTCCCGTCAAGATTGTCTCTGCTAAGCCCTTCCAGGGCTAAATCTGCCCGCCGGTAGATAGACCGAAGCCCGGGCGTCCTTTCCCTCCTTCGAGGGGCGGACGCCCGGGCTTCGGTTTGCTTTGAGGGGCAAGATTCAGGCGCAGGATATTTGCCGGCAGCCTGCTGGCTTTCGGGGCTGGCGTGAATCACTTGTGAGCGCAGCGAACCGGTGAGAGGGTCGCAGGCAAAGGCAAATATTCTGCGTCTCAGAAATCTTTTAGTAAACCACAATCGGCTTATAGCCCTCAGCTTCCAGGGCTGCGATAACCTCCTGGCAGTGCTCTACACCCTTGGTTTCCATGTCGATGGTGATGGAGACATCGCCCATGGAGAGGGCGCCACCCAGACGGGTGTGGTCCACGCCGGTGACGTTGGCGTCGTGCTCCGAGATGATGCGGGAGATGGTGGTGAGCTCGCCGGGGCGGTCGTTGAGCATGAGCTTGATGGTCATGTAGCGACCCGCAGCCGACAGGCCTCGCTGAATCACCTTGAGCATGAGCATGGGGTCGATGTTGCCTCCCGAGAGCAGGCAGACCGTGGTGCCTAGGTCGCCGTACTTTTCTTTGAGAGAGCCGCTCATCAGTGCCGCTACAGAGACCGAGCCTGCCGGTTCAACGACCAGCTTGTTGCGTTCCATCAGGAAGATGAGGGCGCGGGCAATTTCGTCTTCAGAGACGGTGTGCACGTCGTCCACCAGGTTCTTGATGATGGTGAAGGGGAGCTGGCCGGGGCGGCCCACCGCGATGCCGTCGGCGATGGTGGAGACCTTTTTCAGGGGCACCAGGGCGTCTGCCGCGAGAGAGGGCGGGTAGGCTGCCGCGTGCTCAGCCTGGAGGCCGATGATGCGGATTTTCTTACCCAGCTTTTCTTCCAGCGAGCGCACCGCGATGGAGAGCCCAGCCAGCAGACCGCCGCCGCCGACGCCCACCAAGATGGTGTCGACGTCCGGAACCTGTTCCAGGATTTCTAGGCCCAGGGTGCCCTGGCCGGCGATGATGTCTTCGTTGTCGAAGGGGTGCACAAAGACAGCGCCGGTTTCTTCGGCGTAGCGCTTGGCTTCTGCCAGGGCTTCGTCCACGTTCACGCCGTGTAGCACGACCTCGGCCCCGTGGCTGCGGGTCGCTGCAATCTTGGGCAGGGCTGCGCCCTGGGGCATGTAGATGCGGGCGGCGATGCCCAGGCGGGAGGCTGCCAGCGCCACGCCCTGGGCGTGGTTGCCTGCCGATGCTGCCACCACGCCCACGGCCTTTTCAGCTTCGGTGAGCTTAGCCATGCGCACGTAGGCGCCGCGTACCTTGAAGGAGCCTGAGCGCTGTAGGTTCTCACATTTGAGGAAGACCTCGGAGCCAATCTGCTCGCTCAGGGCGCGTGAGTGGGCCACGGGGGTGCGCTCAATGACGCCGTCGAGTAGGCGGGCTGCGTCTTCAATTTGACTTAGGCTCACGGGGAGCTCTACCGGGTCGGGTGCTTGCATCGTTACCTCGTTGTGTCTTATTTCTGGGCGCCGTTGTTGATGGCTTCGAGGGCATCTTCGTCGGCCTTTTCGGCTTCCTTGATACGCTCTAGGCGTTCCTTGACCTTCTCAGCGATAGCTTTTTTCTCGCGTCGGCGTTGTTCGTGCGGGTAGAGGAATTCTTCTTCACGGATATCGGGGTCGTGTTCCCACTCGCGTCCGGCTAGGTACCTGATGACGGTGTTGACCACTGCCAGGACGGGCACGGCGAAGAGGGCGCCAACGATGCCGTAGAGCATCGAGCCGGCAACCACCACGATGACAACGGCCAGGGGGTGTAGGGCTACGGCCTTACCCATGACCAGGGGCTGCAGGATGTTGGATTCAATCTGCTGTACTACCAGTACCATGGCTAGCATGATCAGTGCGTTGACCAGGCCGTTGGCGACCAGGGCCAGCAGGACGGCGATAGCGCCTGTCAGCAGCGCACCCACTACGGGGATGAAGGAGCCCAGGAAGACGAGGACGCCCAGGGGCAGGGCCAGGGGGACGCCCAGGAAGAAGGCGGAAAGACCGATGCCCACGGCATCAACCGCTGCCACAAAGACCTGAACGCGCACGTAGGAGACCAGGGACTTCCAGCCGCGACGACCAGCACCATTCACTGCACGGCGGGCGTTGCGAGGGAAGAGCTTGACGATAAAGAGCCAGATCTTCTCGCCCTCCATGAGGAAGAAGATCAGAGTAAAGAGCACAATCACCATACCGGTACCGATATCGGCGGCAGTAGAGCCTACACTGGCTACGCCGTTCAAGATACTCGATGAGTTGTCCTGCAAGGTGGTGACCAGCTGGCTGATGTACTGGTCAATCTTGTCTGCCCCCAGGTCGATGGGCAGGTTGTTGAGCATGGCAACAATCTGGTTCCAGCCCTCAACCACCTGGTCTGAGAGGGAGGAGAAGCCCGCGGTGAGCTGCTGGCCAACCAGAGCGAGCAGGCCGACGACAGCTGCAATCAGGCCAACCTCGGTAATTGCGGTGGCAATACCGGCGTGGATGCGGTTACGGCGGAGGAAGTAGACAACCGGCGACATCAGGCCAGCAAGCAGGGCCGCAATCATAATCGAAATGACGATGAGGGAGATCTTAGCCAGCATCCAGTAGAGGGCTGCGGCTGCAATGCCCACAATCATCAGACGCCAAGACCAGGCTGCTGCAATCTGCAGGGCAAAGGGCACCTGACGGTCAGATGCGGTCTGCCGGGCAGGGGGTTCAGGAATAGTGACACTCATACTTTCTATCTTCCCACGTTTCCTTATTATCTGCCCCGCGCTAGCTCGTATCCCGGGCATAAGCGTGACGAAACTCGCCCGGGGCAAAAGCACAGTTGCTTCTGCCCCGGGCGAGGATTTTATCTCTAGTGCTCTAAGAAGAGTCTAGGTTTTAGTCGTCTGCCATAGCTCGAACGTAGTAGAGAATACGCAGAATCTCGATGTAGAGCCAGACCAGTGACACGATCAGGCCGAAGGCAATGCGCCAGGATTCCCGCTCGGGGGCGCCCATCTTGATGGCATCAGATGCGTGGGTGAAGTCCAGCAGCAGGGAGTAGGTAGCCAGCAGCACGGCGAAGAGGCCGATGATGAGGCCCAGGGGAATGCCCATTACCTCAACACCGCGGGCGTTGAAATCGAAGAAGAAGGAGGCAACGAGGTTGATGAGGCAGAAGACGGCGTAGGAAATCGTCGCAATCATAAAGAAGCGGGTCAGTTTGGGAGTTGCCCGCACCTTACCGGAGCTGTAGAGCGCCAGAATGGTTGCAAATACGATGACGGTTGCCAGAACAGCCTGAACCACGATACCGGGGTAGGAAGCCTCGAACATTCGAGAGATACCGCCAACCAGCAGACCTTCCATGACCGAGTAGGTCATCACCAGGGCAGGTGAGACCTTCTTCTTCAGGGCGTTGACGAAGCCCAGCACCAGGCCGCCAATGAAACCGAGGAACATGAGGACGGGCATGTACCAGGCAAGGACAGCACCCACGACAACCAGACCCAGGTTCAGGCCGGTCTTCATGATGATGTCGTTGATAGTGATGCGGTTGGTATCAACCGGGCCAGCGGTACCGGCGTTGTACATGTCGTTGAGCTGGCCAGCCGACACCTGCTGGTTCTCGTAGCCATAGGGAGCCTGCTGGGTGTAGCTACCCTGCTGGTAGGTGCCGTAGGGGTTCTGGGCCTGCTGGCCGTAGGGGTTGGCGGTGGTGGTGCCGCCAGCACCGAACTGCCCGAAGCGGGGGTCGCCAGCGGGCTTGGTCATGTTGTTGATCAGGGGGTTACCTGCCACGGCTGTTGTCTCCTAGTGGTAATAAGTAGTCGTGGTAAATGTCTTGCCTTCTACCCTACCGAATCTTGGCCGGTATTTCTGCCCGTTTTTCTCAGGGCGTGAGCAGCTGCGGTTTAGGCAGTCAGTTCAGCTTCAAGAAAGTTAAGGACGGCCCCATCGTTGTTCGAGCCGATGGTTAGGTCGGTGACCGGGGCGAGAACCGGGTCAGAGTGTTCCATGGCGATAGCGCGCCCCGCGTAGCTAAACATCTCAAGGTCGTTGCCAGAGTCGCCAAAGGCTGTGGTCTGCTCAGCAGCCAGTCCCAGGTGGTCAGCCAACCAGGCCAGGCCGTGACCCTTGTGGTTGCCCTCAATAATCAGGTCGATAGCACCAAACCCGCTGGAGGTTGCCGCAACCCCTGCCGGTAGGGCGGCATGAAGTTTTTCAATGGTCTCATAGATACCTTCACCGGGGTCAGCGTTCAGGGCAATCTTCACCACGGTTTCGGTGATAGTGCTCGGGTCATCGATGGCTTCCACATTGGGGTAGAAAGGACGAATCGCGGTGATGGGGTCTTCCGGGTCCCAGCCGGGCAGGTCAATGCCGACCTTGGTGACCTGTTCGTGCACACGTCCGGCGATGGTCGCTAGCCGGTCGCTGGGAACAAAAGAGTGGTGACGGCAGGAAAGAATAATGCCCAGAGCAGGGAAGTTCTCGAGAGCCGCCAGAGCCTGGTTTACCAGGTCAGGGCTAAAACCCCACAGGGCTAAGTCGGTGCCCTGGTTATGAATAATGGCACCGTTCTCTGCGATGTAGTACAGATTCTTGTTGTGTTCATGCCCGGCCAGGTATTCCTCGATTTTTGGCATCTGGTTGCCGGTTGCTACCGCCAGGTAGGAGCCCTGCTCAGCTAGCAGGGTCAGGACGCGGTCCAGCTGCTCGTGCTTGTAGGTTTTGTGGTCGGTGAGCAGGGTTCCATCGAGGTCAACAGCGTAGAGATGAGGTGTCTTCATAGCTTCTACTCTATCGAAAACCCTAGGAGCCGCAGATACTACTGCCGCAGCGTCCTTTACCCGAACCTAGAAGTTCACCCTACTCATTTTCTCTTGACCCTATAGATTATCTCGGGGTCAAGAGAAAACGAATAGGGTGAATAAAACAATATCTTACTTGTGAGCCAGAGTCTCCCCCATTCTCGGGGGGGGATGGGTGACAATCGCTGTCGTTCCCTATTCAATACTCAAGAGGTCGCCCGGCGAGCATTCTAGAACATCACAAATAGCAAGGAGCGTACTAAACCGTATAGCTTTCGCACGATTGTTTTTGAGTTTAGAAAGATTAGCAACTGTCACCCCAACTCGGTCTGACAACTCAAGCAATGTCATAGAACGCTGATCAAGTAAAACACCCAAATTACAGTGGATGTATTTGCCACTCTTTTCAACCGGTTCAGACAAGGTCATCAACCTCTTCCTGAAGCTCAATTGCCTGACGAATCGACCCCTGCAGGACGTACAGCATCGCAAGCAGCAGGAACACAAGAACCATGACTGAAGTATTGGTGAGTAGACCACCGCTCCACTGGTCGTTCAGGCCAAGACGGTGCGCAAGGAAATTGTTACCCATGCCTTCAATACCACTGCCAACCAGCCAGCCGAGTACCGCATAGGCAACGACAACCGCACGTTTTGATGTCTCTTCGGTGTACAGCTGACCATTCTTAATGCGATTCAGCATGGACCACATTCCCCAAATAGCAACTAGCAGGCTCGCCGACTTGAGCATAAAACCTGTCATTAAGTATGCAAAGGGACCCCCAGCTGCAAGGTCAAAACTGACACCACCTTCAACTGCCGGGCTCAGGAAAGTATGAAATTTCTGATCGACAAATACATTCAGTACGTAAGTGACAAGAAATAGGGTGCACAACATAGCCAATGCAGTAACGTCAAACGACCAGAAGCTTTTCTTTCTAAGGGGACTTGTAGACACAGTCGCTTCCTTTCTGACTAATTGATGATTGTTCGCATGAACTCTCTCAACTATTTACATATCGTTTATCGATGTTATCGTTTATCGATATGCCGTGCAAGTCTTCAGCCTAAACAGAATTAGTCAGGGGCGCCCAGTTCACCCAGGTAACAAAAAAGAGAGTACGCCTGCGCTTTGCGCTTGACGTACTCTCCATTTTTGTAGCCCCACCGGGACTCGAACCCGGAACACAAAGATTTTAAGTCTTCTGCCTCTGCCAATTGGGCTATAGGGCCTTGAGCGGGCACCCGCCGGGCCTCACCCGGCGAGCGCTTTCGCTTATACCTTTATACCAGAAAAGTTCCTAGAGCTTTGCCTTGGTCTTTTCGGGTGCGGTGCCGGTAGCCTGCTGGAAGGCGCGGCGGGGTGAACGCTGGTGACGGATTGATGAGGTGTCGCGGCCGAAGATCTGGTTGAGTGCCCAGGTGGCCATGACGCGTGCGGTGCGTTCGGTGGTGGGGATAGCGGTGCCGTGGTAGCCGCGGTGCATGAGCCAGGCGATGGGGCCGCCGATGGTCTTGCCCTTGAAGTTAGCTACGCCCTTCCACAGGCCCAGGCCGGCAACGACGCCGATGGTCTCGTGGTAGTAGTCGGTCAGTGCTTCGCCGCGGCGCTTGGCCAGCAGGTTTTCTGCCAGCTTGAGGGCCTGGCGGGAGGCGTGCTGGGCGTTGGGGACGCAGAAGCCGCCGACGCCGCCACCGGAGAGGTCGGGTACAGCTGCGTTGTCGCCTGCTGCCCAGGCGTCCTCGATGATGCCTTCATCGCCTGCAACGCGCAGGTCGGCCTGTACGCGGACGCGGCCGCGCTCGTCGATGGGGAAGTCGGTGTCCTTGAGCATGGGGGACGCTGCGACGCCGGCGGTCCAGATCAGGGTGTCGGTGTCGAGTTCACCGGCGGGTGACTTGTCGCCCATGTTGATGAGCTGCAGGTGGCCGTCGGTGGCGTCGGAGAGTGAGGTGTTGAGCAGGACCTCGATGCCGCGGGCGCGCAGTTCAGCGACAACCTTTTCGGCGCGGTCTGCGGGGACCTCGGGCATGATGCGGGGGGCTGCTTCGACCATGACGAAGCGCAGGTCTGAGATGCGCAGGCGGTCGTTGCGGTTGACGGCTTCGCGGGCCATGTCTTCAAGTTCGGAGATGGTTTCGACGCCTGCGAAACCGCCGCCGACGATGACGAAGGTGAGGGCGCGGCGGCGCTCGTCCTCGTCGGTGGTGAGGGAGGCGATTTCGATGCGCTCGAGTACCCAGTTGCGGACGGAGACTGCTTCTTCAACGGTCTTCATGCCGATGGCAACCTCGGCCAGGCCGGGGATGGGGAAGGCACGGGTGACGGCGCCTGCGCCCAGGACGATTTCGTCGTAGGTCAGTTCGAAGGTTTCACCGGCGTTGATGGGTTCGATGGTTGCGGTCTTGGTAGCGTGGTTGATTGCTACGACGCGGCCGCCGATGATTTCTGAGTCACGCAGGTGCTGGCGCAGGGGTACGGTGGCGTTGCGGCCTTCCATGGAGCCTGCAGCTACTTCGGGGAGGAAGGGCTGGTAGGTCATGTAGGGGTTGGGGTCGACAACGGTGACGACGCCGCCGGACTCCTTGATGACCTTCTGGATCTTCTTTGCGACGGTGAAGCCGACGTAGCCGCCGCCGACGATGAGGACGCGGGGGCGGTCCTGTGCAATCTTGTTGAATGCCATGCGAGTTAACTTCCTGTTGGTGTAGTGCCGGTGTTCCGGCAAAAAGTCTCCATGCTTATATTGCCACTTTTGCGGGGTTTAAGCATAGTTTTGGGCGGTGTATTTGCTGTGAGCGTTTCTTGCCCTGCCGGTGTCTAGCCTTTCAGAGCAGGGTGAAGATTTGATGAAGGCTAGATGAGGTGGGCTCGGGCTAGCGGCGACGGCTGCGTTTGATGATGTTGGTGAGCTGGTGGATGGAGCCGAAGGTGATGATGCCGACCCAGAGGGCGAAGGCGGCGAGCACGATGAAGGGCAGGATGCCGGAGTCTTCAACGGGGCGGACGGGCGTGGGGGCGGCTGCTTCTGTGATGGTTTCGCCGGCCTGGTGCACGGGGGTTTCGCTGGCGCTGGGCGCAGCTGAGGCGGTGTTTTTGCGGTGGACGTTGATCCAGTCGCTCATGGAGCCGAGCGGGTTGGTGTCGGTGTCATCCGGGGTGGAGCTGGCCAGGGCGGCTTTGGGGTTGATGATGCCGTAGCCGTAGAGGGCATCGCGCCCGTCCGCTCCGGCGTCATCGCTGGAAGCGATGATGCGCTGGATCACCTGGTTGCCGGTCAGGTCGGGGTATTTTTCCATGATGAGGGCGGCAAGTCCGGCGACGATGGGGGCGGCGGCTGAGGTGCCTGACCAGGTGGCGTATTTGTTGTTGGGGATAGCGCCGATCATGGACTCGCTGGGGGCTGAGACAGCGATAGAGATACCCTGCGAGGATGAGGACCAGGATTCCTGCTTGTTCTTATCAACGCCACCAACGGTGAGTACCCCGGGCATGGTGGCAGGTGCCCCGACCTGGGTGAGACCGGCACCGCGGTTGCCGGCAGAGGCGATGATAATGATGCCCTTTTCTTCGGCGTAGGCAAAGGCAGAGTCCCAGGATTCGGGCCAGCTGGTTTTATCGGAGCCCACAGACAGGTTGATGATATCGGCCCCGTTATCGACGGCGTAGCGCACGGCGTCCGGAATCTGCTCGTCGACCGAGCGGGTAGTGGCGCTGGTGGTACCGAGTTCTAGGGAAATAGGCAAAATGGTGGCATCGGGTGCTACCCCGATCATGCCTGCGGACTCCCCGGGTTCGCCGGAATTAGCGGGAGTGATGCCGTCATCGTGGCCGTGGCCTGCGATCACAGAGGCAACCAGGGTGCCGTGTTCGGGTTCAACGCCCAGACCCTTCCAGCCCTTGTTCTTAGTGGTTCCGGTCGAGGCGTCGTAGCCGCTCACCACGTTACCGGCCAGGTCCTGGTGGGTGCCGTCTACACCGGTGTCGATGACGGCGACTGTAACGCCCTTGCCGGTGGTTTCGCTCCACAGGTCGGTAAAGCCGTACTGGGTGAGCCAGTACTCGCGGGCGCGGATTGAGTCGCCCTTGGGGGTAGCGATGGTGGGTACCGAGGCCAGGGCGCTGGGGCTGGCGCTGGCCTTTGAGGTAGCGCTGGCTGACGCACTTGCTGTGGGGCTGGCACTGGCAGAGGGGCTAGCGGTGGTGGCACGAGCCGGTAGGACGCCTAGGGCCAGGGCCGTTGTGAGGGCAAGGCCACTGGTGAGCAGGGCGGTGCCGGTGGGGAGTCGCCGAAAGGCCATGTGCGACTCCTAGCGGCTGGCGCGTTCGGCAACCGACAGGGCCAGACCGTCGAGGATGTCTTTTTCGGAAGCGATAGCGCTGGTGACCGCTCCCCCGGTGAGGGCGCTGATGCGCTCAACGATGCGGGCCCAGACAACTGACCCTGCGGGGATGACGTCCACCCGACCCTCGTGCATGTAGGGCAGGGCAGCGCGTTCGGCGCTGGTCATAGCGACTATGTCGGCAGCGGCCCGGGAGATGTCCTTGATGGCGATTTCGGCGCGGTCGATTTTTTCGGGGTCGTAGGCGTCAAGCCCCATCACGTGGGCTGCCACGGTGGTGACGGTTCCCGCCACGCCCACAACGCGGCGGGCGGCAGAAAGGTCAACGGAGGCGCTTGCGGTTGCGATAGCCCGGTCGGTATCTGCAATGACGCGGGAAACCTGGGTGACATTGGCGGGGTCGGAGCTAATATGGCGTTCGGTCATACGCACGCAGCCGATATCAACTGAGCGGGCTGCGGCCAGGCCGTCCTTGTTTCCCAGCACGAACTCGGTGGAGCCGCCGCCCAGGTCAATCACCAGGGTCATCTCGTCGGTATTGCCCACCGACGAGACGGCACCGGCAAAGGACAGTTCTGCCTCTTCCCGCCCGGTAATGACCTCGGGTTCTACCCCCAGAATCTCGCGGATGCCGTCGATAAAAATCTGGCGGTTGCCCGCGTCCCGGGTGGCGCTGGTGGCGGCAAAGCGTACGTGCTCTACCCCGTATTCGCGCAGCAGGTCGGCGTATTCGTGGGCCGCGGCGAAGGTGCGCTCCAGGGATTCTTTGGCTAGCCAGCCGGTGGCGTCCACGCCCTTGCCCAGGCGCACGATCTTCATGTGACGCTCAAGGTCGGTGAGCACAAAGCCGTGTTCGGTGGCTTCGGCCTCGGCGATGAGCAGGCGAATTGAGTTGGTTCCGCAGTCGATAGCGCCAACGCGCATGGTTACTCCCGGTGACTCGTAGGGCAGGTACAGGTAGGGTGGGGCGGACGCCGGTGGGCGGCTAGTTGCGCCAGGCGGGGTCGCAGTGGCAGGTTTCGGGGGTCCACCACTCGGCAATCAGGTCGAGGGTTGCATCCCCGTAGGGGTTGATGCCGCGGCCAACAGCTAGGGTGTGGCCGAGCACAGCGTGCAGGCACTTGACGCGGGTGGGCATGCCACCGGCTGAAACGCCCTCAATTTCGGGCACTTCTTCTAGGCCGGCCTTGACACGAATGCGTTCGCGCTCTGCCAGGTAGTTCTCGTGGGCTCCCCGGTAGGCGGCAGCCTTGCTCTCGTCGTCGGTGACTTCATCGGTCATCTCGTACATGGCACCTTCTGCTTCAAGGCGGGAAGCTGCGGCGGTGATGACGGGGTGGGCCAGGTAGAAGGTGGTGGGGAAGGGCGAGCCGTTGGCCAGGCGCGGGGCGGTGGCAGCGACCAGGGGGTTGCCGCAGACGCAACGGGCCGGGATTTCTACGACATCGCGCACGGTGCGACCTAGCTGGGCTGAGAGCACTTTCAGGTCAAGCTCGGTGGGGGTGAGGGTTTCGGCGGTGACGCCGAAGCCCTGGGGCTGGTGCTCGGTGTTTGCGGGTGTGGTCATGGTGTCCTTAGAGGGTGGTGCTGGTTTTTCTAGTCTACCGGCGCTAGCGGGTGGTGGCGGTAGCGCTAGAGCTAGCTGAGGGGCTGGCGCTGGGGCTGTTTGAGGTGCCGGGGGCCGGGCTGCTGACGGAGGTGTCTTCGGCGGCCAGCTGCAGGGAGCCCCAGAGTTTGGTGGTCCAGGAGTCTTCGGGGGCGGTTTTAGCGGCCGCACTGGTGTCGTCCGCCAGCTCGCTGGTGGAGTCCACGCCTACCACCAGGTAGGGGGTCTCCCCCGGTTGTACGTAGAAGAGACGGCTGCGGGCCTGTTGCTTGACGTAGTTGTCGTCCTGCCACCAGCTGACCTGGGCGTTCAGCGAGTCCTGCTCGGCTTGCAGGGCGGCGATGCTGGCCTTGGCGTCGTTGATTTCGTTTTGCTGGCGAAGGAAGGAGGTCAGCGGGGTGTAGACCGACAGGGCGATAATCACCAGCACGATGGCGAAGGTGATGAAGTGCCCGCTGAAGGAGTGGGCGGCTACCGGGGTGCCCAGCTCCTGCGAGGGGGTTTCTGCGGTGGTCTCGGTGCGCAGGGGCTTGGCTGCCCGGGCACGGCGGGGTTTGGCCTGCTTTTCCTGAGAGGGGGCGGACGCCGGCTTCCCCAGGCCGAAGCCAAAAAAGGCTGCGATGGGGTTGGGTTTCTTACCCGGTGTGCGTGCCATAAGTGCTCTTCCTGCCCTCTCGTCCGTGATTTTCCTATTTTACCGTCTGAACTGGGCACCCGCTGAACGGTTCCTGCCTTCGCCCTTAAAGGGCAGTGCCCCGGCCAGGGGCAACCTGTCCGGGGCACGGGCGTCCTTACTCTCTTACCTTAGAGAGTGGGCAGACAAGGCATATTGTCTACCTTGTTTCTTTGTTTACGGCAGTTGGTAGACAGCATCGCAACGTGAGATGAGCCAGTCATCGTGAGTTGCTACAAGTACCGTAGCACCGGCGTCTGCTCTTTGTCTGAGTAAGTCATATATTAGTTGGCTATTATGGTGATCTAGTGAAGCTGTGGGCTCATCAGCGTAGAGAACATCAGCCCTTTTATACAAGGCCCGGGCAATGCCTAGTCGCTGTTTTTCACCTCCAGAAAGTACGGTTGCGGGTTCTAGACTACGCCCTTCCAGCCCTACCTGGGTTAGGGCCTCTTCGACAGTCTGGCGGTTACGTTTAAAATCCCGGTCTGAGAGGGTTACATTTGCGCCGACTGTTTCATCAGTCAATGTTCCGTAATCCTGGTATATGAAGGCTGCCTTCTGAGCCCAAAACTGGGCCCGTTTCTTCTCTGGCCATGGGCTTGTGTCATGGCCATCAATAGTAACTTTTCCCGATGTTGGTGTTACGAGAAGACCGAGGGTAGCTAGTAGGGTGCTTTTACCGCTGCCGCTGACTCCTGTAAGCGCCGTAATCTGCCCCGGCATAGCAGAAAGCGAAACTTCCTGAATAATTTTTCTCTCTCTTATAACTACAGTGATATTTTGTGCCTCAAGGTGGGTCATGATTGTTCCTCTCGCAGTACAGCAGATTTGAATTCACGACGGGTAACAAAGATATAGGAAGATACCAGGAGCAGTAGATAGAGCCCTAGCATAAGGATGAAGGACTGTATTCCATCTATAGCAGTTGAATAGGAACCGATGCTTATAGCAAGGACTGCTCCAAGTAGCAAAGCTCCAGCACCGTACCCTACCTGAATACGTAGAGGATTATTTACGATTTTTTGGTAACGCTTACCGGCACAACGAAGAATAAAGATACTCTCGCGTTGAGACCGAGCCCAAGTAAGTGCTCTGGTGTAAACCAAGGCTATCAGTGAAACTACAAGCAAGATTCCTGATAGTAGGTAAAAGACTAGTTCCTGCCAAAACCCTTGGGCTTTGGTAAGAGAGTTGTCATTGATGCTGTCCGCTGAGTAAACACCTTGAGAATAAAAGGGGGCCGCTTCAAATATTTGCAGAGTCTCTTCTGGATCAGCGAAGAAGACATTCCCTGTGGTCATCAGAGGCATAAGAGCCCCATTCACTTGCAAGTATTGAACAGGATTATGAACTAGCACTACTAAAGCATCAGAACTTTCGACGGTCTTTCCCCCATAGTGAAAGTTTGTTCCCAGCCCCAGAACCATGTGATCTTCGGTAGGAGTATAGAAGGAGAAAGCCTGGTTGAAGGTTGAGGGGTCCTTCAACAGAATCTCTAGTTGGGGTTTCCAGAAGTCGATGAAACTCCCCTGAAGGATATCTTGATCCAGCTCTCTTATTTCTAGCCCTGGAGTAGTTCCGGTTGCTTCCAAATACTCAGTATTAACTAGGAAGATATCATCAAATGCGTCCCCGCTCGTAGTTTCCATTCCTTCAAAAGCAGTGCTGAAAGCGAGGGATAGGTAGAGGTTACCCTGCGCCTCGAGGGTATTGAGCGTTAGCTCCAATTGGTCGGAATTTTCTGGGTTGTCGAAATAACTTGAGTTGATATTAAGAGCATAGGCATCACCAAGGAGTTCAAGCTCTTTAGCTTGTGTCAGACTTCTGTAAGCAGCTTTACTAAGCGCCAAAGTATTCGCAGTTGTGAATGTAGTCAGCGCAAGAGCAAAAGTCGCTAGAAGTACTAACAAAAGTGTTACTTTTCGATAATTTTCCCGGCGTTCCCTCACTGCTTGAAGCGTCGGTTTGCAAACCCATGAGATTCCTCCGGTAAGGAAAAAAAGAATTACAAGGTAGAAGAGCACTGCTCCTGCTATAAACGGTAACAATGTATGCAGGGTTGCAACGTTTGTCATCGCGTAAAGCCCCGCAGCTGAGAAAACCACCCCAAGTAGAGCACCTATTCCCAGCGGGGGCACTGTCGCACCTATATCTTGTCGATGGATTTGACGGTATGTCATTCCGCCTAGATACCGGATAGAACGGCCTCGCATTTTACGGGCAAAGTAGCCTGTCATAAGTAGAGCAGTGGCTAAGGTTGTTGCTATGAGAGCTGCACCAGCACCACTTTGAGCGACCAAGCTTGCGTTTCTTACAAGGGGATTCAGTTCGTTACCTATTGCAACGTCTACTCCGGCCTGAGCAAGTGTTTCTTGTATATCCCTAATTAGTTCAGGATTATTTTTGAGTACATAATCACCACTAAGAGGGATTTCTCCTAGCCTGTCATAAGTGACGAGGGTTCCTGAAACCTCTGGCGCAGCCCACTGAATTTTTCCCTCTGCAATATGCAGGTCTGAAATTTTTTGAGGATTTCCAAAGACTACGAGGTTGCGTTGCGTTTCAGTGGTTTCAGATTGCCCACTGGTTATTTTATAAATATTGGTATCGTGCTTAAGAGCTAAATCGTTGAGAGTCTTTGTGAGAGTCTGTTTATTTTCAAGCTGACCTGCTGTGTTGAGCGAAAAACTGATATTACTGCCAGCGGGGTAAGAATACTGTAAACTCTGCATGGCCTGCCAAAGCGAAAAGGCAATCAAAATTGCAGCTAGAAAACTGAGAAAAGCCATACAACGCCGTATCACTTACACTCACCCTTTCACACTCTAAATATTCTCCTTAGTGATAATTCACTGTAATGAGGATTATTCATAAGGGTAGGTGAAGTAGGCTCGCAGCGAAGCTGCTGGCTCGGTGGCTGGCGTGAATCGCCTTGTGAGCGAAGCGAACCAGGCGAGAGGGTCGGCAGCGAGTGCGAGCCTGCGGAACTCCATGCGAATAAGCCTCGATACATGGATTGCAGGCCCAACCACCTTCCATGCATCTTTTTCTTTACCCCTCCTGAGAGGTGTATAGCTATACTACCCCCCCTCTTGGTGACATACAATACATTTTTAGGTTTTTAACCAAATTCTACTGGCCTGAAACTGCTCAGGAACTACAAAAAAACGAAGAACCTTATCTTTAGGTGATACCACCAGGTAGTACAGCAAATACGATCAAAGCTATCAGCTTCTTAGAAGCTTATTCATTAGGGCAGGTGGAGCAGGCTCACAGCGAAGCTGCTGGCTCGGATGAAGTGAGCGGGTGCGACAGCACGCAAGAGCGAACGGAATCCGCCGCAAGGCGGGGCGTGAGGGTCAGGCTTACCGCCCATTCCGCCCGCAGATTTATTTCCTCGCGCGCTCAGAATCTGCTGGGCTCCATCCAGTGTGAGCCTGCGAAACCCCTTATGAATAAGCCTCTTAAATACGCAAAGCCCCGGCCAGGGGCAACCTGGCCGGGGCACGGGCGTCCTTACTCTCTTACCTTAGAGAGTGGGCAGACTACTTTGCGAAGCGGGGGAAAGCACCCTTGCCTGCGTAAACAGCCTGATCGCCGAGCTCTTCCTCGATGCGCAGCAGCTGGTTGTACTTAGCAACGCGCTCGGAGCGGGCGGGAGCACCGGTCTTGATCTGGCCAGCGTTGGTAGCAACAGCCAGGTCAGCGATGGTGACGTCCTCGGTCTCACCTGAACGGTGTGAAACCATGCAACGGTACTCGTTGCGCTGAGCCATGCTCATAGCGTCGAAAGTCTCGGTCAGTGAACCAATCTGGTTTACCTTCACGAGCAGGGCGTTAGCAGCGCCACCCTCGATGCCCTGAGCCAGACGCTCGGGATTGGTTACGAAGAGGTCGTCGCCAACGATCTGAACCTTGTCGCCGATTTCGGCGGTGAGGGTCTTGTAGCCGTCCCAGTCGTTCTCGTCCAGGGGGTCCTCGATGGAAACGAGGGGGTACTTAGCAACCAGGTCAGCGTAGTAGGCAGACATTTCAGCTGCGGACTTCTTCTGGCCTTCGAAGTCGTAGGCACCGTCGTTGTAGAACTCAGAAGAAGCAACGTCGAGAGCCAGGGCGATTTCTTCACCGGGCTTGTAGCCGGCCTTCTCGATAGCCTCGATGATCAGGTCAAGAGCTGCAGCGTTGGAGTCGAGGTTAGGAGCGAAGCCACCCTCGTCGCCCAGACCGGTGGACAGGCCACGGTCGTGCAGAACGCTCTTGAGAGCGTGGTACACCTCAACGCCAGCCTGCAGGGCAGCGGAGAAGGTGTCGAAGCCGATGGGGGCGATCATGAATTCCTGGATGTCAACGTTGGAGTCAGCGTGTGAGCCGCCGTTGAGGATGTTCATCATGGGAACGGGCAGGACGTGAGCGTTGGGGCCGCCCAGGTACTTGTAGAGGGGCAGGTCTGAAGACTCAGCTGCTGCCTTAGCTACGGCCATGGAAACGCCGAGGATAGCGTTTGCGCCGAGCTTGCCCTTGTTGTTGGTGCCGTCCAGGGCGATCATGGCTGCGTCAACAGCGCGCTGGTCGGTTGCGTCGATGCCGATAACCTCTTCAGCGATTTCTTCAATCACTGCAGAGACAGCGCCGAGAACGCCCTTGCCCAGGTAAACAGCCTTGTCGCCGTCGCGGCGCTCTACGGCTTCCCACTCACCGGTGGATGCGCCTGAGGGAACTGCTGCACGGCCAAAAGCGCCGTCTTCGAGCAGAACCTCAACCTCAACGGTGGGGTTGCCGCGTGAGTCAAGAATCTGACGAGCGTGAACTGCGGTAATCAAAGCCATGAAAATGCTCCTTGAAGGATGAGAAATGAAAATGGCTATATAGCGCTACAGCCGGTTGCTGATCGGGCCGTGGAGCCCGTGCGCGTTTATGCCCCCAGTCTACCAAAAAACCCACATAAGCACACAGGAATTCAACATTTCCAACGGTTTTCTTCAGCACTTCTGAGGTTTTGTGGGATTCTGACCAACGGGTCACAACTACCTTATGGCGGTGCTGGTGGGGTGGCGGTGCTCTTCTGCCCGCCGACCCTCTCATTCCTCGCCTGGCGGCTCGTCATGATTCACGCCCCGCCTAACGGCGGATTCCACTCGCTCTTATGTGCTGACGCACCCGCTCGCTACATCCAGCCAGCGGGCTGCCAGAGCACCGCCACCCCACCGTGTCAGTCGCGTATTAGCCCTTGCACATAGGTCCGCAGGGCCCGTTCCGCATCGAGTCCGGCGGCGCGGGCGGAGGCTGCCAGCTCGTAGAGGTAGGCGCCCAGCTCCTGCTCGTTGGCGAAGGCTGGGAGCTGCCCACCGGCGTCCGCGCCTGTAAGGTCAGCCCCGGCAGTCTCGGCTCTCTCCGCGACCTTGGCAGCGAGGGCGAGCGCGGGCAGGGCCGGTGGGATCCCGTCGAAGGGGCCGGTACGTTCGGGTTTTTCGGCTTTTTTGAGCTGGTCCCAGGTGTCGTAGATGTCGGCGGCGCTGAGCTTTTCGCGGCCCTGGTCGGTAGCCGCGAAGACGTGGGGGTTGCGGCGCACCAGTTTGGCGGCGAGCCCGTCGATGACGTCCTGCATGGTGAAGCCGCCCTGCGCGGCGGGGGTTTCGGCGGCCATGGTGGCGTGGAAGATGACGTTGAGCAGCACATCCCCGAGTTCTTCGCGCAGCAGGGGCAGGTTGACTCCGCCGGGGGCTTCAACGGCTTCGGCTACCTCGTAGGTTTCTTCGATGAGGTAGTGCATGATGGACGCGTGGGTTTGGGCGGACGTCCAGGCGCAGCCGTCGGGGCTGCGGAGGGTCTGCATGAGCTCCATCAGGTGCTCGAAGCTGCCCCCGAGGTCACCGGGTTCTGGTAAGGGTGCGGGGTGCTCTTGTCTGGGCCGGGTCATGCGCCGCGCTGCTCTTCCTGGCCGGTACCTGCCTGGCCGGCGTCTGCCTGGCCGGGCTCTTCGAGGGCCAGCTGCCCGTAGGCGCTCTGGATACTGGTGAGTAGGGCCTGTTTTTCGTCGAAGGAGCAGAAGGCTCCGTTGATGGCGTTGTAGGTGACTTCGAAGAATTCGGGCAGGCCAAAGCTCTGGTGGGTGGCGAGTTCGGCGAATTCCCGGGTCATGCTGGTGGCGCTCATCAGGCGGTTATCGGGGTTGATGGTGACCGCGAACCCGGCCTGCAGGAGCAGGGCTGCCGGGTGCTCTTCGTGGCTGAGGGCCGGTTCGAAGGCCTTCTTCTGCCCCACGTTGCTGGCTTTTTCGGCGGCGTCGGTCTGTAGGTTGGAGCAGGGGCAGGTTTCAAGCACGATACGGCGGTTTTTGACGGCTTCGGCGACCTCGCCCAGCTGCAGGACGGTCTGATTTGGGTCTGCCCCGGGCATGAGGGAGCCGTCGGGGTCGATCTCTGCCAGGGTGCGGGCTGTAATGTCTTCGGTGATGCGGACGCCGTGGCCCAGTCGCAGGGCCCGGCCGGTGACCAGGGCTTCGCGGATAGAGGCCAGACCAAAGGCTTCACCGGCGTGGAGGGTGACGGGTAGGAAGTGCTCGGCGGCAAGGTTCAAGGCTTCTGCATGGGATGAGGTAGGGTGACCGTCCTCAGGCCCGGCCAGGTCGAAGCCCACCACGCCCAGGGCCCGGTAGGTCAGGGCGGTTTTGACGACCTCCAGGGAGTTGTTCTGGTGGCGCATGGCGCACAGGATCTGGTTGACCAGTATGCGTCCGCCTGCCTGAGCTACCTGTTCCATGCCGTCCATGAGCCCGTCGGCTACCGCTTCAACAGCCTGGGCCATGGTGAGCCCGCCGCGCTGGTGCAGCTCGGGAGCCCATCGCACCTCACCGTAGATGACGCCGTCGGCGGCCAGGGTCAGCACGTGCTCGCGGGCGACTCGTCGCAGGTTTTCTTCGGTCTGCATGACGGCCACCGTGTGCTCAAAGGTTTCGAGGTAGCGGGCCAGGGAGCGGGAGTCCGCTGCCTGCTTGAACCACTCCCCCAGTTCCTGCGGGTCGGTTGTGGGCAGGGTGTGCCCTACCCGGTCGGCTAGCTCGATGAGGGTCTCGGGAAGCAGTCCACCGTCGAGGTGGTCGTGCAGGCAGACTTTGGGGAGTTTCTGGAGCCAGGTCAGGGTGGGCGCGGGTGCAGTCATGTGGAGAAGGTTCTTTCAGTAGTGGCCCGCCCCGAAAAGGCCGGGGCTCTTTCGGGGCGGGTGCATCAGGTGAGGGGTGAGTGGGCCTAGAAGGTCCAGGAGGCTAGGGCCTCGCTCATGTGGGCCGGGATGTTCTCGCCGGTGCGGGGGAACATGCGCAGCTCTTCAACGTACTGCTGGGCGGGCAGGTGCTCGGGGTAGCGCACGAAGGCTTCTTCATCGGCATAGTCGAAGGAGGCCTCGACCGGGGTGCCGGGGGTGAAGCGGATGTTGATGGCCAGGGGTGAGCCGTGGCCTTCCTTGTAGGAGTCGGCCTTGAGCTGCAGAATCGCCAGGGTCTCTTCGGGAATCAGATCGAAGGTGCGTACCTGTTCCCAGAAGCCGTTGCGGCGCACGTGGGTCAGGGCGTCGTAGTAGGAGCCCAGGGTACGCACGCGGATGAGCACGGTGGACACATCGCGGGCGGTGCCGTCTGCCCCGAACAGGGCCTCGTAGGCGGGGGCAAAGCGGGAGACAACCTCGGCTTCGGTGAGCACCAGGTTGCCGCTGGCCTTCTCGGTGGCAGAGGGCTTGGGCTGGCTGTGCTCGGCGTAGGAGGGGGCGATATCGACGCTGGTGCCGGTCATGGGGGCGTCCAGGGTCGGGGCGGACGCGGGCAGGCTGCGGGCCTGGGCCGGGGCAGCGGACGCCTGGGGCTGGTCGTCGGCTTCGAATTCGCTGTCGTCCAGGTGGGTGGGCAGCTGGTGGGCGTCGTTCTCGTCGGATGCGGCAGTTTCTTCTGCCGGGGCGGTGTCTTCGGCGGGCGCTGCTTCTTCTGCCGGAGTTGCAGAGCGGACGCTCGCAGTCGCCGGGTAGTTCTCAGCGGCAGCGGCGGTCACGGCCCCCTGCTGGTAAGCGGCATCTACTTCGGGAGCCTCCTCAGCGGCAGCTTCTTCCGCAGCAGCTTCTTCATCGTTACCTGCTTCTGCCGCGGGAGCCTCTTCCTGCGCAGGCTCTACAGCCGCTTCTTCAGCCCTGTCTGAGGCTTCCTCAGCGGGGCTTTCTGCCGTCTCTGCTTCGCTCTGGTCAGTATTCTCCTGTGCTGCTTTCTCTTGCGCTGCCTTCTCCTGGGCCAGACGGGCCGAGATACGGCTCATGCGATCCTCAGCCTGGGCTGCGGTTTCCCCCTGCCCTGCGGCAACCGGGGCGGGGGCGACGTCCTTACCCTGCTCAGCCTCAGCAACCTGCTGGGCCTCACCGGCCTGCTCAGCCTCGCCAGCATGCTGAGCCTGGGCAGCGCCCATATCCAGGGCATAGTTGAGGTTGTGGGTCTTGCTGGTGGCGGTGTTCATGAAAGAAGCATGCACAGCCGCATCGCTACCAATGGCGGGGTTGACCACAATCAGGGCGCGGTTCCAGGCACCGCGCTCGCTCTTCTCTTCCTCAACGTAGAGGTCAGCCACAGCCTGGAACCACTCGCTACCGGGAGTGACCAGACCAGACTCAACTTCCTGGCCACGCTGGTAGAGGGTGTACTTCATGTCGTTGGCGTTCTGGGTCAGGTTCAGGGTCACCTGGCCCTCTGCCTTGGCACGCATGAGCTTCACGACGGCCTTGAGGCCCTCACCTGCACCCAGCCCGGTGGGGGCAAACTGGCCACTGGCAGGAGCGGCTGTTTCAGCAGTCTGAGTGGCAGCGGTCTGCTCGGCATCCAGGCTGGTTGCCAGGACGTCCCGCTGAGTGGAGCTCTCTACAGGGGCAGGTTCCTGAGTTTTTTTGCGGCTAAATAGGCCCACGGTTCTTCTCTTTTCTTGCAGGGGCGAAGGTAGGTTTACGCGTTGATTCTATCCAGGATCAGGTCGGTGGGGGTGTAATCGCCTCCGATAGTCCAGGCGTCCTTGAGGGATTCCAGGGCTCGTTCAAAGCGTTCGGGGGTGTCGGTCATCAGAGTCATCAGGGGCTGGCCTGCGGTGACGGTGTCGCCGGGCTTGGCGTGCAGGTTGATACCCGCTGCCAGCTGCACGGCGTCTTCCTTGCGGGCTCGGCCTGCGCCCAGGCGCCAGGACGCCACACCCACAGCCAGGGCGTCCAGGCGGGTTAGGGTGCCGCTTGCGTCAGCGTAGACGGTGTGGGTTTCGCGAGCCTGGGGCAGGGCTGCATCGGGATCGCCGCCCTGGGAGGAAATCATTTCGCGCCACTTGTCCATGGCGCGGCCGTCCGCAAGAGCCTCGGCGGGGTCGGCGTCGATGCCGGAGTTTTTGAGCATGACGCGGGCCAGCTCAACGGTCAGTTCGACAATATCTGCGGGCCCACCGCCGGCGAGCACCTCAACGGATTCTGCCACCTCGTTAGCGTTGCCAACGGTCAGGCCCAGGGGGGTGTCCATGTTGGTGAGCAGGGCACTGGTTTTAACGCCGGCACCCTGGCCCAGCTCAACCATGACCTCTGCCAGCTCGCGGGCGCGGGCAGCGTCCTTCATAAAGGCACCGGAACCGACCTTAACATCCAGCACCAGAGAATCGGTGCCCTCGGCAATTTTCTTGCTCATGATGGACGATGCAATGAGCGGAATAGCCTCAACAGTGGAGGTGGTGTCGCGCAGAGCATAAAGCTTCTTGTCGGCGGGGGCCAGGCCGGTGCCTGCGGCTGAGATAACAGCGCCGACGGTACCGAGAATGTCCAGGGTCTTTTCGTTGGAAATGTTGGCCTGCCAGCCGGGGATAGCTTCGAGCTTATCGAGGGTGCCGCCGGTATGGCCCAGGCCGCGGCCTGAGAGCTGGGGTACGGCCACGTTATAGACGGCGACCAGCGGGGCCAGGGGCAGGGTGATTTTGTCACCAACGCCGCCGGTGGAGTGCTTATCTGCGGTGGCGAGTTTTTTGCCGGGACCGATGATGGATGAGAAGTCCATGCGCTCACCGGAACGGATCATGGCGTCAGTCCAGCGGGCAATCTCTTCGCGGTTCATGCCGTTGAGGAAGATGGCCATGGCCAGGGCGCTCATCTGCTCGTCGGCTACAACGCCGCGGGTGTAGGCGTCGATGACCCAGTCAATTTGGTCGTTGGTGAGGGTTCCCTGGTCGCGTTTAGTGCGGATAATGTCTACGGCGTCGAAAGCTTCGGTGCTCAAGCGCTCACCTTCCCGGCAGGGTGCAGCTTCGCTCCCCTGCCCTGTTGTGTCGTGTTGTTCGGGCGTCTCTTCCAGTATGCCAGTTTGCGCCGGGGCTTGGCCTGAGCAAAGCGGTCAGTGAACGGGAAAGATAGGGACGTTAGGGGGCAGCTAGGCGGTCGGGGCCGAAGGCGTCGGGTAGCATCTGCTCGATGGTGAGCACTCCGCTGGTGGAGCGCAGGAGCATGCCGGGGGCGCTGTGTTCGTAGAGCAGCTGGCGGCAGCGGCCGCAGGGCATCAGGGCGTTGCCGTCCTTATCGACACAGGCGAAAGCTGCGAGTTTGCCGCCGCCGGTGCGGAAGAGCTCGGAAATGAGGGAGCATTCGGCGCAGAGGGTGATCCCGTAGGAGGCGTTTTCGATGTTCGCGCCGGTAATCAGGCGCCCGTCGGTGGTTAGGGCTGCGGCCCCCACCGCGAAGTTGGAATAAGGCGAGTAGGAGTTCGCCAGGGCTGCGGTGGCGGCAGCGGTGAGCTGGTCCCAGTCAATGGTGTGTGGAGTCATTGTTATCTTCCTTTGTTTTTCTACAGGTACGGGGAGGTGGAGGCGGACGCCCCTTTGCCGACTAACCTTCTCGCAGGCTCGCAGAGCTCGCACGCGATTCATGTAGCCTCGCAGGCTCGGCTAATTCGCAGGGATTTCTGTTTCGCTTCGCGGAAACCCCTACTCATCCCAGCCAGTCGGCTGCCGGGGCGTCCGCCTCCACCCTAGCCCAGCCTCAAGAACATTAAGACGGCAATGGCCGCTACCCTACATGAAGGTAGCGGCCACCTGGCTTAGGGGAGAAGGAGCTCAAGCGCCGGTAGGGTATGCCGCCTGCCGGCGCGTGGATCGGGCCTGGCGATGAATTTCGACGAGCGCCCCGCGCGAGGAGAAAGAATGGTTGCGCGGCGGCGGCATACCCGGATGGCGCTACTTATCTCCCTGCATCCGTCCGGACCTATTCCTTGACGTAGGGGGTACCGACGGCAGCCGGGCCGCGGGAGCGCCCGACCAGACCGGCTACCGCGAAGATGGTGACCAGGTAGGGCAGCATGGCGAGCAGTTCGGTGGGCACGCTGGTGCCCAGGATGGAGAGGACGAACTGCAGGTTGAGGGAGAAGCCGAAGAGGAGGGCGGCGGAGAGGGCTCCGATGGGGGTCCAGCGGCCGAAGATGAGGGCGGCGAGGGCGATGTAGCCCTGGCCTGCGGTCATGTCGGAGTTGAAGGAGGATACGGAGACCAGGGTGAAGAAGGCGCCGCCCATACCGGCTACGGCACCGGCCAGCAGCACGTTGGTGGCGCGCAGGCGGTTGACGTTGACGCCCAGGGTGTCGGCGGCCTTGGGGTGTTCGCCGACGGCGCGGGTGCGTAGGCCCCAGCGGGTCTTGTTGAGGGCGAACCAGATGACGGCTACCACGATGTACATGAGGTAGACCAGTACGTTCTGGTTGAAGAGGACGGGGCCCAGAACAGGGATTTCGGAGAGGCCGGGGATGGCGAAGGCTGGCAGCTTGGGTGCGGAGTTGAGGGTGGACGCGTTGGGTTCGAGGACGCGACTGAAGAGGAAGCCGGTGAGACCTGAGACCAGGACGTTGACCACGACACCCACGATGACCTGGTCGACCAGGTACTTAATGGAGAAGAGGGCCAGCAGGGCTGAGACCAGCATGCCGCCGATCATGGCTGCGAGAAGGCCTGCCCAGGCGTTCTTCGTGATGGAACCTACCAGGACAGCTGAGAAGGCGCCCAGCAGGAGCTGGCCTTCGATGGCGATGTTGACGATGCCGGAGCGCTCGCAGAGCAGGCCGCCCATGGAGCCGAAGATCATGGGGATGGAGAGCAGCACGGCGCCGTTGAGCAGGGAGACCAGGGAGAGTTCTGGCTTGGCGGTAGAGCCAATGGCCCAGATGAGTAGGCCGGAGGCAAAGGAGAACCAGAAGAGGGGGGCTACCCAGCGGCCCAGGGTCTTGCCGGCGTTGGTGGTCACCAGCGCGTAGCCTGCGAGGGCCAGCATGACGATGGAGGCTACCCAGCCGTAGACCTGGGGGTTGATATTCAGGGGTTCAGCGGAGAACCAGCTGACGCCGTCGCTGATGCCCATGCTGATGGTGCTCTTGGGGGCGCGCAGGGCGATGAGCAGGGTGCCGATGATGGCGAGTACCCCGTAGATGATGGGGTTCTTCCAGTTTTTGACGACCAGCTTTTCTTCTGAAGTGCTGGCGGTGGTTTCGGGAGTTGCGGTGACGCTCATGGTTATGCCTCCACGGCCTTCTTCTTAGCTGACTTCTTTTTCTTGGGCTTGCCGGTGGGGTCGGGCAGGCGGAACATGGCACGGACCAGCGGGGGTGCGGCGATGAAGAGGACGATGAGGGCCTGGAGCACGAGGACGATGTCGATGGAGGTACCGGTGGCAACCTGCATGGAGACGCCGCCTGCGCGGAAGGCGCCGAAGAGGAGGGCGGCGAAGAAGGTACCCCAGGGGGTGGAGCGTCCGAGCAGGGCTACGGTGATGGCATCGAAGCCTAGGGTACCTGCGATGCCGGTGGTGAGCACCTTTTCGGTGCCTGCGACCTGAGCGGTGCCGCCGAGGCCTGCGAGGGCGCCGGAGATCGCCATGACGATGATGTAGCCAGAGGCAACCGAGATACCTGCGGTGCGGGCGGCGTTGGGGTTAGCGCCGACTGCGCGCAGGCGGAAACCGATGGTGGACCGGTTCAGGAGCCAGCTGATGAAGAGGACGGCCAGGATGGCGAGGATGAAGCCCAGGTGGAGGCGGAAGGAGGGGCCTAGGATCTGGGGGAAGACTGAGCTTTCGGGTAGCTTTTCGGAGATGGGGTTGGAGCTACCTTCGCGCTGGAGCAGGGGGGTCTTGAGCAGGTAGACCAGCAGGTTAGCCGCGATGTAGTTCATCATGATAGACAGGATGACTTCGTGGGCACCGGTCTTAGCCTTGAGGACGCCGATGATACCGCCCCAGATTGCACCGCCTAGGATGCCGCCGAGGACAACCAGGGGGAGGGTGATGATGGCGGGAAGCCCGGCGTTGAGAGCAACCCAGCCGGAGACGATAGCGCCAAGGATAATCTGGCCCTGGGCACCGATGTTGAAGAGACCTGCTCGGAAGGAGAGGGCTACGGCCAGGCCCGCAAAGATGAGCGGGGTGGCTACGGTCAGGGTTTCGGTGATGGGGCGAATCTGCTGCACAAAGCTCTTACCGTTGGGGTTGTAGATAGCGCCTTGCAGCAGGGCCAGGTAGGACTCGTAGGCAGCAGTCCAGCCTGCGCTGATGGTGTCCATGGGGCGGGCGAAGAAGTAGGAGGCCGCTTTCTGGGTGGCGGGGTCGGTTGCTGCAATCAGCAGGCCACCGACGATGAAGGCTGCCAGGGCTGCGCCGATGGAGAGGCCGACGTTGCCGCCTGCGATGCGGGCGAAGGTTGAGGGCTTCTCGGTTGCCACCAGCTGGGAGGGGACGTCCTGGGGCGGGGTTTTAACTGCCGTATCGGCAGCGAGGGCAGGGTCTACCTGCGGGGTTGCGGGCTTATGCTCGCTCATTCTCTTCTCCTTCTGCCCAGGGGGTCTCGGGGGTGGTGGCCATGTGCTTGGCGTGGGAAGCGCTGGGGGCTTCTTCTTCGTGTTCTGCGGCTGCTGCGAGGGCTTCTTCGTAGGTGGCTCCTGCCATCATCTGACCGAGCACGGAGCGGGGTGTGCTGGGCGGGACGATGCCCATGAGTTCGCCGTGGAAGAAGACGGCGATGCGGTCGGCTAGACCGTAAACCTCGTCGAGTTCGGTGGAGACGATGATGACGGGCACGCCCTTGTCGCGTTCTTCAACGATGCGCTTGTGGATGAACTCGATGGAGCCGACGTCGACGCCGCGGGTGGGCTGGGATGCGACAAAGAGTTCTAGCGGGCGGGAGAGTTCGCGGGCTACGACGATTTTCTGCTGGTTACCGCCGGAAAGGGTGGAGGCGGTGTGCTCCTTGGAGCCCATGCGGATGTCGAACTCAGCACCTGCCCGGTCGGCGTTTTCAGAAATCTTGGCACGGTTGAGGGTGCCTGCCGATGAGAAATCTTTGGTGTCGAAAAGGTCGAGGATCAGGTTCTCTGAAATAGAGAAGGAGCCGACGAGGCCGTCCTTGCTACGGTCTTCGGGCACGAAGCCGACGCCGGTGCGCAGGACCTGCTTGGTGGTCATACCCAGCAGCTCGGTGCCGTTGAGCTTCATGGAGCCGGTGGCCTTGGGGTGCAGACCGATGATGGATTCTGCCAATTCGGTCTGGCCGTTGCCCTGCACACCGGCAACGGCGAGAATTTCGCCGCCGTGCACGGTGAAGGTGACGTCCTTGAGCAGGGGCACGCCGTTCTCTGCAACCAGGGTGAGGTTTTCGACGGCGAAGGTCTGATCGTTGGTCTGGGCCTCAGACTTATCGACGGTCAGCTGCACGGCCTTACCGACCATGAGGGAGGCCAGTTCGGTGGTCGACATGGAGGGGTCAGCGTGGCCCACGACCTTGCCGCGGCGGATGACGGTGATGTCGTCCGAAATTTCGCGGACTTCGCGGAGCTTGTGGGAAATGAAGAGCAGGGACTTGCCGTCCTTACGGAGCTGATCCATGATGCCCAACAGCTGGTCGGTTTCTGCCGGGGTGAGCACAGCGGTGGGCTCGTCAAGAATCAGAATCTCTGCGTCGCGCACCAGGGCCTTGATAATTTCAACGCGCTGCTGCACGCCAACGGGCAGGTCTTCAACGATGGCGTCGGGATCGACAGCAAAGCCGTAGCGGTCTGAAATCTCACGGATTTTACGGCGAGTGGTCTCAAGATCGAGGGTTCCACCCTTGAGGGATTCGGAGCCCAGGGCCACGTTCTCGGCAACGGTGAAGACGGGGACCAGCATAAAGTGCTGGTGCACCATGCCGATGCCTGCTGCCATGGCGCCTGAGGGACCTGAGAACTCAACCGGCTGATCGTCGATGAACAGCTGGCCTTCGGTGGGCTGATAGAGACCGAAGATGACGTTCATGAGGGTGGACTTACCCGCGCCGTTTTCACCCAGCAAGCAGTGTACTGTGCCGGGGCGGACCACAAGGTCGATGCTATCGTTCGCGGTAAAGTCACCGAAGCGTTTAGTGACCTTGCGCAGTTCGAGTTTCATGGGGTGGCTTTCTGTGTGAGAACCGGACGCACACTACGGCCTGGTGCAGGCTGCAGAGTGAAGGAGTGTTTGTGCCTAGTTTAGCGGTTTAGGCTCCTACCCTAAAGGCTGTCTGCAAGAGCAGGACCGCTGGCCAGACAAACGGCTCACACCTCTCTGGTTGAGGGTGTGAGCCGTTGTGAGTAGCCCGAGGCTAACCTGCCTGCTTAGGCGGTGGGGGTACCTGCGGTTTCGACCTTGATGGTACCTGAGATGATGTCTTCCTTGATCTTGTCGAGCTCAGCCTTGGTCTCGTCTGAGACTGCTGATTCGAAGTTGTGGAAGGGGGCCAGGCCAACGCCGTCATTCTCCAGGGTGCCGATGTAGGCGTCGGAGGTGAAGTTACCGTCCATGTCTGACTTGATGGTTTCGGTGATAGCGGCGTCCATCTTCTTCATGATGGAGGTCAGGATGATGTCCTGGAAGTCGGGGTTGGTTTCAACACCGTCAGCATCAACCCAGATGACAGAAGCGGGGTTCTCGGGGCTGGTGGCGTTGTATTCCTTGACAGCTTCGAGGGTGCCGGAACCTACGGGGCCAGCTACGGGCAGAATGATGTCTGCGCCCTGGTCCAGGAAGTTCTGGGTGTTGGTCTTGCCCTTGGTGGCGTCTTCGAAGTCACCGGTGAAGGTGCCTGACTGGGCCTCAGTGTTCCAGCCGAGTACCTCAACATTGGCGCCCTTCTGCTCGTTGTAGTAGGCAACGCCCTGAGCAAAGCCGTCCATGAAGATGGTAACGGTGGGGAATTCCATGCCGCCGTAGGTTGCGACCTTACCGGTCTTGGTCTGGGCAGCGGCCAGGTAGCCTGCCTGGAAGGCAGCCTGGGCGGTGTCGAAGACGATGGGGCGCACGTTGTCGAGCTCGATGGAGTTATCGTCAACGATGGTGAAGTGCATATCGGGGTTAGCTTCTGCTACTTCCTTGGTAGCATCTGCCAGACCAAAGCCAACGGTAACGGTCAGGTTGCAGCCTGACTGAACCATCTGGTCGAGGTTGGGGCCGTACTCGGTTTCGGTGGTGGATTCAGCTTCCTTGTGCTCGATGCCGTATTCAGAAACGGCATCCTGCAGACCCTTGTAGGAGTTCTGGTTGAAGGACTTGTCCTGGAAACCACCGAAGTCAGAAACGATGCAGCCCAGGTAGTCGCTGCTCTCGCCGGAGGCTGAGGATGATTCTTCGGGGGCAGCGCCACATGCTGACAGCAGCAGGGCTGAGATACCCAGGATGGAACCGGTGGATGCAACGTGCTTACGTGAGAAAGCCATGAAGGTCCTTTTCGTACGGCCCTGAAAGCGGGTGGCGCATAGTTTACGCCAACTATGTGTGAGTGGTGCTTTCAGAGAAAATTTTGCGTAACACAACACATCTTAGTGTGATTCAGCTTCCCATTCACCCCCGATTCACCTTAAAGAACGTGAACCGCGTAACAGGTTGCTGCTGTTTAATCACACCGAATAGGTATTTGAGCTAATCACAGAGGGCAGGAGGCCACCCCCGGAAGCGGGAGCTGGCGTCCTGCCCTCTCAAAAAATTTTCTGAAAAAAGTTACCAGCCGGTAACTTCCCGGAGGTTAGCTGCGAGACAGCTCCGAGCGGATAGCCCGCAGCGCGGTCGCGGCCATAACCTGCACTCCGTACTCAATCGCGCGTTCGTCCGGCGCGTAGTCCCCCCGGTGCAGATCGTAGGTCACCCCACCGGGCACGCGGGTGCCCAGACGAATCAGGGCGCCGGGAACCTCCTGAAGCATCCAGGCGAAGTCTTCCCCGCCCATGGACTGCTCCACCAGCACCACGGAGTCCTCCCCTAGCTCCGCGCGGGAGGCGGCCTCAATCATGGCCACCTCGTCCTCGGTATTGACGGACGGCGGCACCCCCCGGTAGTGCTCAAGCTCAACCTCTACGTTATAGGGGGCAGCAATCTGATCGACCACCTCATCGAGCATGGCACCGGCCTGCTTCCAGACGTCCGCATCCAGACAGCGCATGGTACCCGCCAAAAAAGCGGTGGACGGAATAGCGTTGGGAGCCACCCCCGCCTCAATCTGCCCCCAGGCAACCAGCACGCCGGAGCGGACGTCCGTCTTGCGCGAGAGCACAGCAGGCACGTTAATCGCGATTTGGGAGAGGGCGTAAATGACGTCCTCGGTCAGGTGCGGGCGGGAGGTGTGGCCGCCGCGGCCCTTAAGAGTGATTTTGATGGTATCGGAGGCGCTAGTAATGGCGCCGATGCGGGTGCCAATTTTGCCCACGTCGACCTTGGGTTCACAGTGTAGGGCGAAGGCCCTGGGTACACCCTCGAGGATGCCCTGGGCAATGACGTCCACGGCCCCGCCGGGCAGCTGCTCCTCAGCGGGCTGGAAAATAATGCGCACGGTGCCGCCCAGGGGAAGCTCCTGGTGAAGGCGGTGCAGGGCAATAGCAACCCCCAGCATGACGGTCTGGTGAATATCGTGACCGCAGGCGTGCATGACACCATCGACCTGCGAGGCGTAGGGCAGGTCGGTTTCCTCCTGGATCGGCAGGGCATCGATATCGGCGCGCAGGGCAGCGGCCATCGGGCCAGACCCCACGTCCACATAGCAGCCGGTACCCTTCAGGTGTTTGGGGGCCAGGCCCGCTTCGGTGAGGGTACGGAAAATACGCTCGGTCGTCTTGTTCTCAAGGTACGACAGCTCAGGGTTCTGATGCACCTCGCGGCGAAAAGCAATCAGTTCCGGCACCAGGGTACGCAGACGCTGGGCAAACAAGGGTGAGCTCAGATCCAAGGAGCTTGCAGCAAAAGAATAGGACGACATGTATATAGAGTAGCCCCTCGCACAAAAAAGTCGCGCTCCACAGGGGATGTGGAGCGCGACTTTCTACCGGCCTTTAGAGGGAACGGGCCAGGATAGCCTGCTTGACCTCGGCAATCGCCTTGGTAATTTCAATACCGCGGGGGCAAGCCTCGGTGCAGTTGAAGGTGGTGCGGCAGCGCCAGACGCCTTCCTTATCGTTGAGAATCTCAAGACGCATGTCACCGGCGTCATCGCGAGAGTCGAAGATGAAGCGGTGGGCGTTGACGATAGCTGCAGGACCGAAGTACTGGCCGTCGGTCCAGAAGACGGGGCAGGACGAGGTACACGCGGCGCAGAGGATGCATTTGGTGGTGTCGTCAAAGCGGGCGCGGTCTTCCTGGGACTGGTAGCGCTCGCGCTCCGGCTCGTGGGTGTCGTTGACCAGGAAGGGCATAATCTCACGGTAGGCCTGGAAGAAGGGTTCCATGTCTACGATGAGGTCCTTCTCGCAGGGCAGCCCCTTGATGGGCTCAACGGTGATGGGCTTGGACAGGTCAAGATCCTTGAGCAGGGTCTTGCAGGCCAGGCGGTTACGGCCGTTGATGCGCATGGCGTCGGAGCCACAGATACCGTGGGCACAGGAGCGGCGGAAGGACAGCGAGCCGTCAATCTCCCACTTGATCTTGTGCAGGGCATCGAGTACACGGTCGGTGCCGTACATGGTCAGCTTGAATTCGTCCCAGTGGGCTTCTGCTGACTCTTCGGGGTTGTAGCGGCGAACCTGCACAGTCACGTCGAAGGTGGGAATAGCGCCCGCTTCGCCTGACTCAGACTTCAGCTCAACCTTGGATTCGGGTTCACGTGCTTCAAAATCAGCCATTTTAGTACTTACGCTCCATCGGTTCGTAGCGGGTGAAGGTCACGGGCTTGGTGTCGAAGCGCAGGCCCTTGATGCCTTCCATCTCGGCGTTCTCATCGAGGTAGACCATTGAGTGCTTCATGAAGTTGGCGTCATCGCGGTCGGGGTAGTCTTCGCGGAAGTGGCCGCCGCGGGATTCCTTGCGGTGCAGGGCAGCCACAGACATAACCTTGGCCAGTTCCAGCAGGAAGCCCAACTCAACAGCTTCAAGCAGGTCGAGGTTGAATCGCTTGCCCTTGTCCTGAATCTGGATGTTCTTGTAACGCTCTTCGAGTTCAACAATCTTGTTGACAGCGTTGTGGATGGTTGCCTCAGTGCGGAAGACCTGCATGTCGGCATCCATGACGTCCTGCAGTTCCTTGCGCAGCTGGCCTACCTTTTCGGTGCCTTCGCCGTTGCGGATCTGGTTGAGCAGTTCCAGGGTGGCGTCTGCTGCATCGTCGGGGACGGGCAGGAAGTCAGCTGAGGCTGCGTATTCTGCCGCGTAGATACCGGCGCGCTTACCGAAGACGTTGATGTCGAGCAGGGAGTTGGTGCCCAGGCGGTTGGAGCCGTGCACCGATACGCAGGCAACCTCACCGGCAGCGTAGAGGCCGGGGATGATGTCCTCGGAGTTGGAGTGTACCTCTGCCTTGATGTTGGTGGGGATGCCGCCCATGGCGTAGTGGGCGGTGGGGAAAACCGGGACGGGCTCGGTGTAGGGTTCAACGCCCAGGTAGGTGCGAGCGAACTCGGTGATGTCGGGGAGCTTCTCGTCGATGTGGGAGGGTTCGAGGTGGGTGAGGTCCAGAAGGACGTAGTCCTTGTTGGGGCCACAGCCTCGGCCTTCACGAACCTCGTTCGCCATGGAGCGGGCCACGATATCGCGGGGGGCCAGGTCTTTAATGGTGGGGGCGTAACGTTCCATGAAGCGTTCACCGTCGGAGTTACGCAGGATACCGCCTTCACCGCGGGCAGCCTCAGAAACCAGGATGCCCAGGCCTGCAAGGCCGGTGGGGTGGAACTGCACGAACTCCATGTCTTCCAGCGGAATACCGTTGCGCAGGGCAATTGCCATGCCGTCACCGGTCAGGGTGTGGGCGTTGGAGGTGGTCTTGAAGATCTTGCCACAGCCGCCGGAGGCGAAGATAACACTCTTGGCCTGGAAGACGTGGACGTCGCCGGTAGCCAAATCGTAGGAGACAACGCCTGCGGGGCGGCGGACGCCGTCCTCGTCCTCAACCATAACCAGGTCGAGCACGTAGTACTCGTTGTAGAACTCTACGTTGTGCTTGACGCAGTTCTGGTAGAGGGTCTGCAGAATCATGTGGCCGGTGCGGTCTGCTGCGTAGCAGGCGCGGCGTACAGGAGCCTTACCGTGGTCGCGGGTGTGGCCGCCGAAACGGCGCTGGTCAATACGGCCCTCGGGAGTGCGGTTAAAGGGAAGACCCATCTTCTCAAGATCGAGAACGGCATCGATGGCTTCCTTAGCCATGACCTCAGCTGAGTCCTGGTCTACCAGGTAGTCGCCGCCCTTGATGGTGTCAAAGGTATGCCACTCCCAGTTGTCCTCTTCAACGTTAGCCAGAGCCGCACACATGCCGCCCTGGGCAGCACCGGTGTGGGAGCGGGTGGGGTAGAGCTTGGTGAGCACAGCGGTGCGGACGCGCTGGCCAGCTTCGATAGCGGCTCGCATACCTGCGCCGCCTGCGCCGATGATAACGACGTCGTACTTATGTACCTGCATTGTGTGAATGCTTCTTTCTAAAATCTAGAGCGCCAATAGCTTACGGGGCGGTGCAGAAGGACGGCAGAAGGTCTGCGGCTGCACCGGCGGGGCAGGGGTCAAAGGTGAAGATGACCAGGGTGCCCAGAAGAATCACGAAAGCGGTGGCAAGGAAGAGGGCTACCTTCAGGGCGAAGCGCACGCCGTCCTTCTCTGCGTAATCGTCGATGATGACGCGGATGCCGTTAGCGCCGTGCAGCATAGCCAGCCACAGGAGCAGAAGGTCCCAGACCTGCCAGAAGGGGTTAGCCAGCTTACCGCCGACAAAACCGAAGTCGATGCGGTGTACGCCTTCGCCCATCATGAGGTTGACGAAGAGGTGACCGAAAATCAGAATGACCAGCAGAACACCGGAGACACGCATGTAAAGCCAGGCGAACATCTCGAAGTTGTTGCGCTTGGACGAGGCTCGGTTGTATTTGACACCCGATACGGTGTTGTCGCGGCTGCGGGGAACCGAAATCTTGGTTTTCAGAGGAGTTGCCATGTCTTAGTGACCCCCAAAGACGAGCATGAAGTGACGGACGAGGAAGGGAACCATGACGACGGCCCAAAGCACCAGGACGCCCCAGAGCATAGCCTTCTGGTTCTTGGCACCGTTCTTCCAGAAGTCCACCAGGATAATGCGGATACCGTTAAAAGCGTGGTAGACAATAGCTGCTACCAGAACAGCTTCGCCCAGACCCATGATGGGGTTCTTGTAGATGTGCATGACGGCGTTGTAGGCCTCGGGAGAGACGCGGACAACGGCGGTATCAAGCACGTGAACCAGCAAGAAGAAGAAAATGGCGATACCGGTAATGCGGTGGGCAACCCACGACCACATACCTTCACGGCCGCGGTACAGCGTGCCCTTGGATGTATTCGGCACTGAATAACCTCCTGTGTGATGCGAGACGACACACCGATAGGTTGAGCCTATCTGTGCACCCACGCAACATACGTATTGTGTGTTCTACTCAACAGCAAGATTAGCAGGTTTTAGGGCTGCTTACTTACACCGTGTCACCATCTCTTACCCCCGTATTTCCGGGAAATAGGCAAGGTTTTAATGCCCTTAAGCCAGCTATCGGCGTTATCATGCGGAAGCCGCCGTGAGGTTTTCCGTCAAAAGTGACCGGCGCCGTACAGTTTAAGGAAAAGATTTCATCATTATGACTTCAATTCTGGGTACACTGTAGAAACAATGAGAACACCACTTGAACGGTTCTACCCCCTCATTCCGGCCGGCGGCGTAGGGTCCCGCCTATGGCCCCTCTCTCGCGCCGTAGAACCTAAATTTCTGCTTGACCTGACCGGGACAGGTTCTTCCCTCCTCCGTGCTACCTACGATCGCTTGGTTGACCTCGCAGCTGATGGCGTCCTTGTCGTCACCGGCCAGGCCCACGCCAATGCCGTCACCCAGCAGCTCTCAGAGCTGCGCGGGTCCGATCTGGTACTCGAACCCTCACCTCGCGACTCCGCAGCAGCCATTGGCCTTGCCTGCGCTATTCTGCACGAGCGCGACCCCGAGGCCATCATTGGCTCCTTCGCCGCTGACCACATCATCAGCCCGGTCGAAGAATTCCAGGCCGTAGTACGCGAGGCCGTACACGCCGCGGCCTCCGGCAAGATCGTCACCATCGGCATCGAACCCACCGAACCTTCCACCGCCTTCGGCTACATCAAGGCCACCCAGAACCTGGGGCTGGAAGACGCCCCCAGCGTCCTTGCTGTTGAACAGTTTGTCGAAAAGCCCAATGAGGCCACCGCAACCGAGTACGTAGCCAGCGGCGACTACACCTGGAACGCCGGCATGTTCGTGGCCCCTGCAGCCCTCATGCTGCAGTACCTCGAAGCCAACGAGCCGGAACTCTACGCCGGCATCATGGAAATCGCCCGCGCCTGGGATACCCCCGCACGTGAAGCCTGCATGAACCGTCTCTGGGAGACCCTACCCAAGACCGCCATCGACTATGCAGTAGCTGAGCCTGCCGCAGCAGCCGGTGACGTAGCCATGGTTCCCGGTCGTTTCAGCTGGGACGACGTAGGCGACTTTGACGCCGTAGCCCGCCTCAACATCGAAAAGAGCGGTGACGACCTCTTCGTACTGGGCGACAAGTCCAGCGTCATCAGCGAAGAATCCACCGGTATCGTCGTCAACAACACCGGCCGTAAGATTTCGGTCATCGGTATCGAAGATGTTGTTATCGTTGACACCGCAGATGCCCTGCTTGTCACCGTGCGCGACGACGCCCAGAGCGTGAAAAACACCGTGAACACCCTGAAAGAACTGGGCCAGGACAACCTGCTCTAGCCCATCAGAGTTACACAAAGGCCCGCACCGTTTTCCCGGTGCGGGCCTTTTTGACACTCACGTTATGCAAATGATTCTCATTTAGTTTAGACTGGTGGGCATGCACAACACCTCTCGCCCCCTTTTCACCCTCATCAGCGCCACCCTCGCCCTTGCCCTTGCAGGCTGCGGGGCAGCGTCCGCCCCCTCCGCCACCTCAAGCAGCGACCAGGCCAGCGCCACCACAACCGCAACCGCAGAACGTGCAGCCATCACCGAAGCCTCCACCCCCTCAGCCCGCATCGCCCTGACCTACGACGGCGGAATCATGATTGTGGACGGCAAAACCTTCGAAGTCATCGAAACCATTGAAAAAGAAGGCTTCCTGCGCCTGCAGCCCGCAGGCGACAACCGCCACCTGGTCGTAGCAGACGGCTCCTCCTACACCATGCTCGACATGGGCGCCTGGACCCAAGCCCACGGCGACCACGACCACTACTACACCACCACCCCCACCCTCACCTCCCTGTCCTTCGCAGCGGACGGCACCGGCCACGTCATCACCGACTACGGCCGCTCAGCCATGTTCGCCGACAACACCGGCACCATCGAGGTCTACTCCCCCGCCGACCTAACCGGTGCTGACCAGTACACCGCCACCAGCGTCAGCACCGAAACCATCACCCTGCCCGACGCCCACCACGGCCTGGCCATCCCCCTCGAGAACAACCAGTACCTGGTATCGGTAGGCACCGAGGACGCCCGCACCGGCGCAGCCATCATCAATGCAGACGGCTCGGTTGTCACCGAAAACCTCGACTGCCCCGGTATTCACGGCGAAGCCATTGCCGCTAACGATACCTTCACCGTCGGCTGCCAGGACGGCGCCCTCATCTACGCAGACGGCACTTTCACCAAGGTCACCAACCCCGAAGACCCCTACTCCCGTTCCGGCAACCAGGCCGGCTCAGCTGATTCAGCTATCGTGCTTGCCGACTACAAAACCGACCAGGACGCCGAGCTCGAACGCCCCGAACAGTTCGCCCTGATCAACACCATCACCAAGGAACGCACTAAGATCACCCTGCCCGAAGGCGTCTCCTACACCTTCCGGTCGCTGGCCCGCGGCCCCGAAGGCTCCCACCTGCTGCTGACCACCGACGGTAAGTTGCGCTTCTGGGCTGAGGACGGCACCGAGCTGGGTTCCGTGGACATCATGGATTCCTGGACCGAATCAGAAATCTGGCAGGACCCCCGCCCCGCCATCTGGGTTGACGGCGAAACCGCCTACGTCACCGACCCTGCCACCAAGAAGCTACACGTTGTTTCCCTGGCGAAGATTGCGGACGGCACCGCCGAGGTATTTGCCAGCATCGACCTGCCCGAGGTACCCAACGAAATCAACGGTATCTCCCGCACCGCTGAACTGGTCACCACCACCGAAGTGGACTCTGACCACTAAAAACAGCTCACTCAAAAGGCCCTGCCTCTTCGCTCATGGTGCGAAGAAGCAGGGCCTTTTGCTATAGATTTACTGTTCCCAGCTGCTGCCAGCTGCCTGCGCTGAATCGGTAGACCGTCAGCCGGTTCACGGTGAAATGGGCAAGAGCGGGTGGTAGGGTCGCAAAATCGCGCAAGGACGCCGCCAGGGCAGGGGCCGGGGCATGGTTGGCTAGGGTGAGGTGCGGCTCGTAGGGAAAAGGGGATACTGACTCCCCTACCGCCTGCTGGCAGGCTGCATGAAGCAGGGTGAGCCCATCTGCCCCGGTAGTCACGGGCAGGTAGGTCACCGGGGTAACCGGCTCAAAGCTTGTGGCAGCCCCCAGGCTCACCTGCACGGGATCTAGCCCCATCACAGCCTGCTCAATTGCCCCCAGGGGGTCACCGCCGGCGTCCTCACTAATGAGAATCGTAATGTGGCAGCTTTGAGCAGCGGGGCCCACCAGCCCCTGGCTCGCCCGCCAAGAGACCAGGTACTCGGCCACCGCCGCAGGTACCTCAGCAACAATGCTGAGGTACCTGCGGTCGGGGTCTATGGTCGGTGAAGAAGCCACCAGGCTAGGTTGTCTAACTCTTAGAGGGCGGGCAGGAAGCCTACCGCGTCATACACGTTCTTCACGGTCACAGAGGCAATCTCACGAGCCTTACCGGCACCGATGGCCAGCAGGCGGTCGAGCTCAGCGGGGTCGTCCATGAGTTCCAGGGCGCGTTCCCGAATGGGGGTCAGCTCCTCAACCACGATCTCGGCTAGGTCTACCTTGAGGTGGCCGTACATCTTGCCCTCGTAGTCGGCGACGATATCATCGATAGCCTTACCTGTCACCGCCGAGTAGATGGACAGCAGGTTGGAGACACCGGGCTTGTTCTCGCGGTCGTAAGAGATATCAGTGCCCGCGTCAGTCACCGCCGACTTAATCTTCTTGGCGGTCTTCTTGGGGTCATCAAGCAGCCAGATAATGCCCTTATCGGTGGTGGCTGACTTGCTCATCTTGGAGTCGGGAGTCTGCAGGTCGTAAATCTTGGCAGTCTCTTTGAGAATGACCGGCTCAGGCACCACAAAGGTATCACCGAAGCGGGAGTTGAAGCGCTGGGCCAGGTTGCGGGTCAGCTCCAGGTGCTGGCGCTGGTCTTCACCTACCGGCACCACATCGGCCTGGTAGAGGAGGATATCAGCCGCCATAAGGACGGGGTAGGTGAAAAGCCCCACCGAGGCGTTGTCGGTGCCCTGCTTGGCGGCCTTGTCCTTGAACTGGGTCATACGGGCAGCTTCACCGTAGCCGGTAATGCAGTTGAGCACCCAGGCCAGCTGGGCGTGCTCGGGCACGTGGGACTGCACGAAAAGCGGGGTTTTCTCGGGGTCAATACCGGCTGCGATGTACTGGGCCGCGGTCTTGCGGGTGCGCTCCAGCAGAACCGCGGGATCCTGGGGCACGGTAATCGAGTGCATATCGGGAATGAAGTAGAGGCACTCGTGGTCTTTTTGCAGGTCAACCCAGTTATTGACCGCACCGATGTAGTTACCCAGGTGCATGGAATCTGCGGACGGCTGGGCGCCCGAGAAAGCGCGCGGCGCACCGGTTGCCGCGTTGGGAATCTTAGCCTTGATGTTTTCTTCGGGGGTGGTCTGCTGTGACTTGCTCACGGGGCGTCCTTCGCTGTGTTTAGGCCCCTTCACGGGCCAGTTCCATACCGTTCTTAGCGGTGAAGTTAATGGTGTCGATAGCGCGATCAATCATGTCGCGGGAGTTTTCGTCGTTGGCCTCAAGCTGCTCAGCAATCACCTTTGACTGCACCAGGCAAATCTGGAAAGAGTGGGCGAGCTTCTCGGTGTGTACATCAGACTCGTACTCGGCGCGCTTCACGGCGTGCTCCTCGTAGGCCTTGCGCTGGGCGACCAGGGTACGGTTGACGTTCACTAGAAGGTAGGCTGCGATACCCAGCCAGGCTGCGATAATACCGGCCAGAATCCAACCCAGCACCGACTCTTCGCGGGCTGACTGGACGATAGCCCAAGCCAGCAGGGCAACCAAAATCGCCATGCCAATACCGGCGCCTATCAGGACGACCTTAGTGTTCTGCTCTTGTGCTGTTTTTTCTGAACCGTTCGACTGCATGACCTCTATTATGTCAAAGGAAGCCAGGCCGCGCTGAATCGCAGGCCCAACTTAAGCGTAAAGTGGGGTACATGATGCCCTCATCACGTGAAACGAAGTACCATCAGGTCGCCCAGCTTATCGAAGAGCGCTATATCTGCCCGGCCGATGAGAACATGCCCCTGCCCACAGAACGGCAGCTGCAGGATATCTTCTCCGTCTCACGCGACACCGTCCGCCGGGCCCTACGGGAACTAGCTGACGCCGGCCTTATCTACCATGTGCAGGGGTCAGGCACCTATGTTGCCCCGCGCAAGCACCCGATGCGGGCGCCGTCCTTGCGCTCTTTCACAGACGACATGGCCGCGCGCGGCCACCGCCCCCACTCCCTCACCCTCACCTGCCACCTCATCGAGGCGCCGCTGGCGGTTCAGCGCGATTTGTATCTGGACGCCGGTGCCAAGGTGATTCAGATTCAGCGGCTACGGCAGGCGGACGGCTCCCCTATCGCTCTTGAAACCGCCCACTTCCTGCCCGAGGCCTTCTCCCATGTGGAGCCCGAGCTGTCTGCCTCGCTCGATGCCCAGATGAGGGCGTCCGGCTTCCAGGTGGAAACCGCAACCGTGCGGGTGGTAGCGACCAACCTGACCCAGGCAGAAGCAGCCCGGCTGGGGGTTCCCCTCGGGGCAGCCGCCTTACGCGTTGAAAAAGTGGGCTACACCGTGCGCGGCCTGCCCGTTGAAAGCACCCAGACCCTCTACCGGGGCGACCGCTACGACTTTGAGATAGAGGTCAAGAGATAGTTCTTTTTCCGTGAGTGCATACGAGAATCGCCGAGTGCATACGCTCTTGGTAGGCACTCGGCGATTCTCGTGGACGCTTAGGCTGAGGCTGCCTGGCGTTCTGCGGTTTCTACCACGTTGACCAGCAGCATAGCGCGGGTCATGGGGCCCACGCCGCCGGGGTTGGGTGAGTACCAGCTGGCCTTAGCGGCGGCCTCGGGTGAGATGTCGCCGGTCAGCTTCTTCTTGCCGGTCTCGGGGTCCTCGATACGGGAGACACCAACATCGAGCAGGATAGCGCCGTCCTTGACCTGGTCAGCCTTCACGGCGTGGGCAACGCCCACAGCGGCCACGATGATATCGGCATCGCGCAGGGCTGCACTGACGTCCTCGGTACCGGTGTGCACCAGGGTAGCGGTGGAGTTGACGTCCTTGCGGGTCAGCAGCAGACCCAGGGGGCGACCTACGGTAATACCGCGGCCCAGCACAGCAACCTTCTTACCCTTCCACGAAATACCGTGGCGTTCCACCAGCTCAATCACACCGTTAGGGGTGCAGGGCAGGGGCGAGTTCAGGGGTTCACCCACATTGAGGACGAGGCGGCCCAGGTTCATGGGGTGCAGGCCGTCGGCGTCCTTCTCGGGGGCAATCTTCTCAAGAACGCGATTGGTATCGATGTGCTTGGGCAGGGGCAACTGAACGATGTAGCCGGTGCAGGCCGGGTCGTTGTTCAGCTTTTCGAGCTCAGCTTCAAGCTCTTCCTGGCTGATGGTCTCGGGCAGCTCCACCTTGATGGAGGCAATGCCAACCTCGGCGCAGTCGCGGTGCTTGCCGCCCACGTAGGAGCGGGAGGCGGGGTCATCGCCCACCAGCACGGTCGCCAGACCGGGGGTAACGCCCTTTTCTTTCAGGGTAGCTACGCGCTCGGCGAGTTCGCTCTTAATCTGGGCGGCGGTAGCGGTGCCGTCAAGAATCTGCGGCATGTTTACCACTCCTCGATACCGGAGTAGAGGGGGAACTTCTCGCACAGGGCGGTGACGCGCTCGCGCTGGGCTGCGACGTCGACGCCGGGCTTAAGGGTTTCGGCGATGATGTCGGCGACCTCGGTGAATGCTTCAGCATCGAAGCCGCGGGTTGCCAGTGCGGGGGTGCCGATGCGCAGGCCGGAGGTAACCATGGGCGGACGGGGGTCGTTGGGCACTGCGTTACGGTTGACGGTGATACCGGCTTCGTGCAGCAGATCTTCTGCCTCACGGCCGTTGATTTCGGCGTCGCGCAGGTCAACCAGGACCAGGTGAACGTCGGTGCCACCGGAGATGACCTTAACGCCGGCCTCTGCCATGTCGGCCTGGTTCAGACGGTCAGCCAGAATCTTGGCGCCTTCGAGGGTGCGGGCCTGGCGGTCCTTGAACATGTCGGAAGCAGCAATCTTGAAGGCGGTAGCCTTACCGGCGATAGCGTGCATGAGGGGGCCGCCCTGCTGGCCGGGGAAGACAGCCGAGTCAATCTTCTTCTTCAGGTCCTCAACACACATGATGAAGCCGGAGCGGGGGCCTGCCAGGGTCTTGTGGACGGTGGAGGACACCACGTGGGCGTGGGGGACGGGGTTGGGGTGCAGTCCAGCTGCGACCAGGCCAGCGAAGTGGGCCATATCGACCCAGAGGTAGGCATCGATTTCGTCGGCGATAGCGCGGAAGGCTGCGAAGTCCAGCTGACGGGTGTAGGCTGACCAGCCGGCGATAATGACCTTGGGCTTCTCGGCCAGGGCCAGTTCGCGGACCTCGTCCATATTCACGCGGCCGGTTTCTTCGTCCACGCCGTAGGCAACAACCTCGTAGAGCTTACCCGAGACGTTGAGCTTCATACCGTGGGTCAGATGACCGCCGTGGGCCAGGGACAGGCCCATAATCTTGTCACCGGGGGTCAGCAGGGCGTGCATGACGGCGTTGTTGGCCTGGGCGCCGGAGTGGGGCTGTACGTTGGCGTGGTCGGCACCGAAGAGGGCCTTGGCGCGGTCGATAGCCAGCTGCTCCACAACATCAACAAATTCACAGCCGCCGTAGTAGCGGCGGCCGGGGTAACCTTCGGCGTACTTGTTAGTCAGAACAGAACCCTGAGCTTCAAGCACAGCGCGGGGAGCGAAGTTCTCTGAAGCAATCATTTCGAGGGTGTTCTGCTGGCGTTCCTGCTCGTGCTGGATAGCTTCAGCGACCTCGGGGTCTACCTCAGCCAGGGGCAGGTTGGTGACGTTGGGTGAAAGGTTGGTCATGCCACTTCCTTGAGTATGGTGGATCAGTTTCTTCTGCTTATCTGTACGAGGGGATACAGAAGATCACGTGATGCTTTAACCGAGCGGCGCGTGTGAGCGCACTCTACTTTTAAGTGTATGTGACCTAGCTAGCGAGAGCCCGCTGCCCCGGCAGATTTGAGATAATTTTCAGGTTTTTACCCACCCCCGCTTTTAAGCTGCGCGGACGCCGGTGAGCAGCTCACCGGCGTCCGCGCAGGAAAAAGGGAGGCTAGGCCTACTGGTAGGCGCTAGGAGCTGGCAAGGTACCGTTTAGCACGTAGGAGCCAAGTTCTGCCTGCTTGTAAGCCACAGGATCATGCAGGGTATGGGTGCGCACATCCCGCCAGTGACGGTCCAGCCCCACCGTTTTTTTGGTAGCCCGGGCACCCGTCACATCGTAGACCCCCTGAGTAACGTCAAGAGCTGTACGGTGAGCTGTAATTTTAGCTGTAACGATCTGCTCTGCAATGTGGGCCCGCTGCTCCTCTGTGAGCTGCTGCCCCTGCGCAAATCCCCAGTCTAGGGCATCTGTGGCCTGCTGTATCACGGCAGAAAGCGCCTGCACTTGAGCCACAAACCCACCATACTGACTCAAAATATAAGGGTCCTCTGTTGCCCGATCGACCGCAGAATGGAACCAGGGTCGGGAAGTCTCACGCGTATAGGTGAGAGCTTCAGATAAAGCTCCCTCAGCTGCCGCTAAGTAGACGGTAGAAAACAGCAGCTGGAAGGCCGGGGTAGAAAGGGTCTTAGCGGGTTCTCGTTCAGCGTCTGTGGCTGGGATACGGGCAATAATCTGCTCGTCGGTAATCAGCAAATCCCTATATTCAATAGAGTTGGTAGCTGTCAGGCGAGAACCGAGAACATCCCAGTCATCGTGGCGGATAACGCCATCCGCCTGGGTATCTATGAGAGCAACTAATCGGGTTCCGTCTTCTGTGATAGCACGAGAGAAGATACGGTCAGCCACGTAGCTACCTGTAGCAAATGGCTTCGTACCGTTAAGCACCCAGCCGGCCTCAGTGTGCTCTGCCTCTATCTGTTTCCCCTGGGGAGTTCCGGTGGATGCAAAGAGCCAGTGGTTGGCCAGTGTTTCCCGGGCTAGCTGCTCCGCTGCTTCGCCCTGAAGATCAAGATAGGGGAAGACCTGAAAGATATAGTGGTAGCCCAGTAACTGACCAATAGAGTTATCGGCTCGAGCAATTACTTGCACCAGTTCAAAACATTCATGCCAGCTCAGCCCTTCTCCACCTAGATGAGCGGGAATATTCAGCGGCAACAGACCGGATTGGCGGAGCAATTCCTTCTCTGCCAGCGGTGGTTGCCCAGCGTGGTCTCGTTCAAGGACATCGGTGCGCAGTGTGCGAGCAACCTGCTCTGCTACTTCTAGCCAGTGCTTATGACGGGCAGGACGAGCAGGCGCACCAAGAGGCAAAATAAATGAGAGAGTCATCGTACTTTCCCCTAGTGATTAGGCGTTCTTCCAGCTGGCAATGTCTGATTCGATATCACGGTCCCAGGGGGTTTCAAGCACTCCCCCGATATAGTTTTCAAACCATTCGCGAACCCGCTCAGAGTGGAAGGCTTCTTGAAGCACTTTAGCTTTTTCAGTACCGGCAAAGTCAGGGCGTGAAGCTACTACACAGATATAGGGCAGGGCATCTTCAGTCGTTTCAAAGGCAACGGCATCGTCGGGTGTTAGGCCGATTTCGGCAGCTAAACGCACAAAGAGAAAGCCGGCATCAACATCTTCGTAGGTCTGTGAGAGAGACTGCTGATCAACTTCAACAAATTCCAGGTTACGAGGGTTCTCGATGATATCCCGCTGGGATAGATGAATTACAGACTTCCCCTCGGTCAGAGTAAGCAGCCCTGCCTGTTCCAAAAGCTTAAGTCCTCGTCCGTTGTTCGAGGTGTCTACAGGTAGGGCAATCTTAGCTCCATCAGGCAGCTCATCGAGCGAAGCGTAGTGGGCGCTCCACAGGCCAGCAGGTGAGGTGTATTCGTAAAAAAGCGGGATATTATCTAGCCCTTTATCTTCGTTGAACTGTTCCAGGTAAGCCACGTGCTGGAAGTAGTTGACGTCGTATTTACCCTGGGCAACTTCAAGGTTGGGCTGCACTATATCGGTCACGAAAGTGGGCTTTAGCTCCCAACCCTGTTCTGCCAGAATTTCTTTCGCAATGTTGACCGGCTCCTGGTAGGGCGCTGATTCGGTAGCGACGATAGTAATGGTTTTATCGGTTGAGTTGCTGGCGCTCTGGGCTCCGCAAGCTGAGAGTCCCAGCGCGGTGGCGAGCCCGAGACCCGAGCCCAGTAAAGCCTGGCGGCGGGTCAGTGAGATTTGAGATGTGGTTGTCATGGTGAAGTCTCCTGTAGGTATAACGGTGTGGTTACTAGTGATGACGTACAAATAATCGTTGGTTTAGATGCTTGGAGCGAGGAAGGATTTGCCGTAGTGGTTCTCTGCTAGATACGGGTCGCCGGTAAGTTTTTGGCGCAGAGGGCCGGGGGCATAATCGCTTTGAGCCAGACCGCGCTCACGCAGAATGGGAAGAACCTGATCAATAAAGTCGGTGTAGGAGCCCGGTAGCAGGGAATTGATGATATTGATACCGTCTACCCCTGCGTCTGCCCACTCTTCAAGCCTGTCGGCAATCTGTTCCGGACTACCTACGATGTGCTGGGATTCAGCCCGATAGCGGGCTAAGTCTGCAAGGGTAGGGTTGCCGCCGGGTACCGAATCGGCAATTGCTTCAAGCAGTCCGACGGAGCCCTCAGTACGGATCTCACCCAGCGGTGTGTCTAGGGGAACTCCACCGAAATCGACCCCTAAACTACCTCCGATGTGGGCAATGATTGCCTCAAGATCCAGGTATTCTTTCTCCTGCTCATAAATTCGGTGAGCTTCTTCCTCAGTAGAGCCCACGGTAAAGGACAGACCAGCAAAGAGTTTGATGTCCTCCCGCTTCCGTCCTACTTCAGCAGCTGCCGTCTCTAACCGGCTTGAAACCTTAGCAGCGTGAGCCGGGTTAGGGGCAAAAATGAAGGTAGCCTCAGCATGGCGGGCAGCGAAGCGAGTACCTCGAGGGGAGCTGCCTGCTTGGAAAAGGAAAGGAGTACGCTGCGGGCTAGGAGCTACTAGATGAGGTCCATCGACAGAGTATCGCTTGCCTCTGTGGTTGATAGGCCTCACTCCAGTTGGGTCAGCAAAAATCCCAGATTCTTTATCTAGTTTCAGGGCGTTGTGCGACCAAGACCCTTCCCACAGCTTATACACCACATCTAGGTATTCTTCAGCTTCGTCATAGCGGCTATCGTGTTCAGGGATTGTTTCTGCCCCAAAGTTACGGTGGGCATTTTCGAGGGCACTGGTAACGATATTCCAGGCTACTCGGCCCCCGCTCAGATGATCCAACGTCGAGAGCTGACGCGCGAAGGTGAAGGGGTGGGCCTGGATGGTGGATGAGGTTATAGCAAGACCCAGGTGCTCCGTAGTAGCGGCAAGCGCAGACGCTAGAACGAGCGGATCGTTTGACGGTATCTGCAGTCCCTTTTGGATCAGTGCGTCGCTATTTCCGCCGTAATCGCCGTAGACGCCTACAACGTCAGCTAAGAAGAGGGCATCGAACTTTGCTGTTTCGAGCTGGCGGGCTAAATCTTGCCATAGAGCAAGTTCGTTGAATCGGTGCTGTTCGGCTTCGGGGTGTCGCCAGAGACCACCTCTGATGTGGCTTCCAGTATTCATAACGAAAGCACTCAAGAGCAGGCGTTTACGGTTGGGGGTGTGTGTTTTTGACATAGGTGTCCCCTTGGACTGTGAAAAATTTATTTTTAGCGCTTGTCGAGGGCTCGAGATAGGCGAGAACCGCTGAACTGTACGAGAGAGACGAGGGCAATCATGAGCAGGATGGCGACAATCATGAGCGGTGTTTCGTAGCGGTAGTAGCCGTAGCGAATCGCGAAGTCGCCGATGCCTCCCCCGCCTACCAGGCCTGCCATAGCTGAGTATGAGATAAAGCTGACGGTCATAATGGTGATTGATGTGACCAGGGCAGGGCGGGCGTCTACAAGGAGGACGTCGGTAATGATGTGTCGAGCTTTTGCGCCCATGGCAAGAGCCGCTTCAACGGTTCCGTCACCTAGCTGGGTGAGATTCTGTTCGACAAAGCGGGCAAAGTAGGGAATAGCGTTGATGGTAAGAGGTACACAGACTGCGGCGGTACCGAGGCTGGTGCCTACCAGTAGACGGGTGAACGGGATGATTGCAATAAGAAGAATGAGGAAAGGGAAGGACCTCACGATGTTGACGGCTGTGTCAAGAACCTTGTGGAGGATGGGCTTGTGGTGCAGTCCCTTGGGACCAATGAGGTAGAGCAAGATTCCCAGAGGGGTTCCGAAGAGGACTGCCAGGGGAATAGCCACCAACAACATAATGAGTGTTTGCCCCAGGGCTAGCCAGATTTCGGGTGAAACTTCGATAATTCGCTCAAACATGGGTTAGCTCCTGTAGAAGGGCGTTCGCTGGGGGCACACGTGAGGTCGGGTCTGTAAGCACGATGTCGTCGTTTTGTAGCAGTCGCCCGATTTCACTGGTGGGGGTGAAGGCTGGATCTAGAAGACGGGAAAGGTCAAAGCGTTCTACCAGCTGGCCATTTTCAAGTACAGCCACGTTATGGGCTAGAGCCCTGATGACGTTCATTTCGTGGGTGACAATTACGGTGGTTATGCCCAACTCAGCATTAATCGTGCGTAGGTACTGGAGGATAGAGGTTGTGGTGCGCGGGTCAACGGCGCTCGTAGGCTCGTCGCAGAGGAGGACGCTTGGCTTTGTTGCTAGCGCTCTGGCAATAGCAACGCGTTGCTTCTGGCCGCCAGATAACTGACCTGGATACGCGTCAGCCTTATCGGCTAAATCAACGATGTTGAGAGCTTCCAGTGCCCGCGCTCGCCGTTCTCGCGGTGGGATACCTGCGAACTTAAGAGAGAGCTCTACGTTTTTCACGGCGGTGAGGTTAGCGACCAGGTTGAAATGCTGAAAAATCATACCGATGTTGTGGCGGGTCTGGCGTAGTTGTGAGGCCGATAGATCGGTGAGATTTTGACCGTTGACCGTTACAGTGCCGCTGGTGGGGCGTTCAAGTAGGTTGATGGTGCGTAGCAGGGTAGATTTACCCGCGCCAGAGAACCCTACGATGCCCTGAATAGACCCGGGGGCTATCTCAAGGTTGACGCGGTCAACGGCTCGAACCGTTTCAGACCCGCGGGTATATTCCACGCTAATATCCCGTAATGAAATCATATGTCTCCTTGCAATGACTTAGTGCAGTATTGCGAGGGGGATCCCGCCTCACTGAATAGCATCAGGGGTGGGTGTATTTCAGAGAGAAACGGAGAACCCATCGGTTCTGGCGGTAGCACCGTGCCCGGTAGGGCTGGTTGCTGCGACGTCTTCGAGCCAGATCTCTCGGTCGCTCTTGATGGTGATGTTGCTAGCCTATGGGTTAGGCGAAAGCTGTACCAACTTTTTAACCTTGTGCGACCTAATATGTCCTGTCTTACTTTTTATGACGCCTTATGCAACAACAAAGACAAACGGACGCCGGTGAGCAGCTCACCGGCGTCCGCGCAGGAAAAAGGGAGGCTAGGCCTGCCGCAAAATGGTGCGGGCAAATTCGAAGTAGCTTTCGGCGTCAAAGTCGCGCACGGTGCTGGCCTGCACCACAAAGCCGGTCAGCACAGACAGCACCGCCGAGCCCAGCATCTGTAACCAGGTTTCTAGCTCCGAGGGGGAAAAATCGAGTTCGGTCTCAGCCCAGGCCCGGTAGCTCGCTACCACGCGGGAGCGCAAGAGGCCCAGCTGTTCATCCACGACCTCAGCGACCTCAGGTACCGTCACGGCCTCACCCCAGGTGATCGCCAAAAAACGCGTGAGCTGCTCGTCGTCCCGCAGGGTCACCAGACAGCGCTCCACAAACTCCCAGGGCAGCTCATCGCTGCGCGCCTCAAACTGAGAGAGGTCTACCCGGGCAGCCGCAGCCATAATCTCGGTTTTCCCCGAAAAGTGGTTATAAATCGCCCCGGCAGATAAGCCCGAGGCCGCAATCACCTCGCTCATCGACGCCTGCTGATACCCCTTCTGCATAAACACAGCGCGGGCAGCCGCAACAAGCTCGGCACGACGGGAACGCATATACTCTTCACTGACTTTCGGCACCCTCCCATTTTAAAGCACAGCAGCCCGCCGCCACCGTCCTATAAACCCCGTCACCAACACCCCTTTCTTGCTACACTAAAGGGCGAACCAGCGGCGCTACCCAGCAGTAGTTAGCCGCGCATGCGAGTGCCTCATCAGTCGCACCTGCTGAGGGACCCCCGCTCGCACACCCCACCGCACAGCATTAGGGAAGAGGCACCCACCCCATGGTGAACACCGCCAAATCGCGCCGTCAAGAGCGTATTGAGAAGCAGAAGAAGAATAGCCGCAAGTGGATTGCAACCGGCGCTGCAGCCGTGATTTTGCTCTGCGGCGGCGCTATCGCCTACACCAACATCACCTCTGATAGGGAACAGTCAACGACCAGCGGCCAGACCGTTCCGGCTGCCTGCTCAACCACCCAGGCTGTCACCGTGGCCACCACCGAACCTATGGCAGCAGCGCTGAAGGCTATGCCCGTGGACGAGGACACCTGTATCACCCTCGACATCACCACCAATAAGACCGCCAGCGATGTACTCACCGAGTCAACCAGCGGCACAGCAACCACCAACCTCTGGATTCCTGACTCCACCACCCGCGCTGAGCTGGCCATGAGCGAAGCTAATACCGGTCTGACTCCCCTTGCGGAGTCCCTTGCCCAGACCCCGGGCGTCATCGTGTCAGAAGATAACACCAGCTACGGCACCTGGCTCGAAGCCCTCAAGGCTGAAAACACCGTCAGCATGGGTGACCCCAAGGAGGACTCCGGCGCTTTCGCGGCCCTGCTCGGGGGTATCTCTGAGGCGTCAGCGGGTACCGTTAGCGTTGAGGACCTCACCGGCGGCACCGCCCTGCGTGCCCAGAGCATCGGTGTAACCGAGGCTGCCCAGAGCGCCACCGAGCTGCTGACCGATGTGGATAATGGCACCAAGGACGCCGCGATCGTCACCGAGGCTGACTACGCAGCCTATGCCTCAGCCCACGCAGATTCCGGGCTGACCGCGACTGTGCCCGGCGACGGCTCCTTTGCTCTCAACTACCCCCTCTACCAGGCGTCCTCCAGCAATAACACCACTATCGATGAGGCTGCCCAGCAGATTATCGACTTCATGGGTAGCGAGGACGGCAAGCAGGCCCTGGCAGCTGCTGGCTTGCGCGCAGCGGACGGCCAGGAGCTAGAAGGCGAGTACAGCGTCGGTAGCTTTGCGGAGCTGACTCCCAGCAACCAGGATGTGCTCACCCAGGTCTGGACTTCTTACTCTCTGCAGTCTGCGCCGCTGAATGCTCTGGTGGTGCTCGACGCATCGGGTTCCATGCTGCAGCCGGTAGAAGGTACCGATAAGTCCCGCATGGATATCACCGTTGAATCTGTGCTAGCTGGCTCCCAGCTCTTCCCTGCCCGTGACTCTATGGGTCTGTGGAAGTTCTCTCGTGACCTTACTCTGCCCGACGGTTCTGTTTCTGACTACCAGGAGCTGGTACCTGTGCGCGGCTTTGAAGAAACCGTAGACGGTAAGACCCAGCGGGTGCTCCTACAGGAGGCTGGCTCGGGTATTGCCGCGACCATTGACCCCAACGGCTTCACCGCCCTTTATGACACCACCCTGGCTGCCTTCCGCTCCGCTAAGGAGAACTACGCCTACGGTTCGGTAAATGCCGTGATTGTACTGACCGACGGTGAAAACTTTGATGATGGTTCAATTAGCCAGGAAGAACTGATTTCTACCATTCAGGCTGAGCAGGACCCTGCTAACCCGGTCTTCATCATCATGATCGGTATCTCTGAGGACGCCGACATGAACGCCCTGACCACCATCGCCCAGAGCGTCGGCGGCGAGGCCCATATGGCGTCTTCCCCCACCGACGTGCAGCGCATCTTCACTGAAGCCCTCACCGGCGTCTCGGACGCAGCTGCGCAGCAGTAGGGTTCTTCACATAGCACGATAAAAGTCCGCCCCTCCGTATGTGGAGGGGCGGACTTTTATAAGCATTTTGGTTCCCGAAAAGATAGGGCAGGCTCATAGCGAAGCTGCTGGCTCCGGGGCTGGCGTGAATCGCGCGTGAGCGTCAGCGAACCTGCGAGAGGGTCGGCAGCGAGCATGAGCCTGCCCTATCTTCGTCACGAATAAGCTAACCTAACTCGTTTGGAAGCCCTAGTGGAAGAAGTGACGAGCTCCGGTGAAGTACATAGTCACTCCCGCTTCCTTGGCGGCAGCGATGACTTCTTCATCGCGGATGGAGCCGCCGGGCTGTACGACTGCGCGGACGCCGGCGTCCAGGAGTACCTGGAGGCCGTCGGCGAAGGGGAAGAAGGCGTCTGAGGCTGCGACGGAGCCGCGGGCGCGTTCGGCGCCTTCTGCGAGGGTGTTGGCGCGTTCGACGGAGAGGCGGCAGGAATCAACGCGGTTGACCTGGCCCATGCCGATGCCGACGGCAGCTCCGTCGTTGGCGAGCAGGATGGCGTTGGATTTGGCGGCGCGTAGGGCCTTCCAGGCGAATTCGAGGTCGGCGAGGGTGGCTTCGTCGGCGGCGTCACCGGCGACGAGCTGCCAGTTTTCGACCTTGTCACCGTCGGCGTGCAGGCGGTCGGCGTCCTGGAAGAGGGCGCCGCCGGAGACCTGGCGGTATTCGATGGTGTCGCGGGCGAAGCCTTCGGGGAGCTGGAGGATGCGCAGGTTCTTTTTGGTCTGCAGGATTTCCAGGGCTTCGGGGGCGTAGGAGGGGGCGATAATGACTTCGGTGAAGATGCCCTTGACGGTTTCTGCCATGGCTGCGGTGACTTCGCGGTTGGCTGCGATGACGCCGCCGTAGGCTGAGAGGGGGTCGCAGGCGTGGGCCTTGGCGTGGGCGTCGGCGATGGGGTCGGCTGCGTCTGCTGCGTCTGCTGCGCCGACGGCGATGCCGCAGGGGTTGTTGTGCTTGATGATGGCGACGGCGGGTTCGTCGAAGTCGTAGGCGGCGCGTAGGGCGGCGTCGCCGTCGACGTAGTTGTTGTAGCTCATAGCTTTGCCGCCGAGCAGTTCTGCCTGGGCGATGCCGGGGGTTGCGGCGGGGTCGACGTAGAGGGCGCCTGCCTGGTGGGGGTTTTCGCCGTAGCGCAGGGATTCGGAGCGTTCGAAGGCGAGTCCGGCGAAGGGGGGCCAGTAGTTGGCGTCTTCGTCTTGTTCGAACTGGGCTGCGGTCCAGGTGGCGACGGCGGTGTCGTAGGCGGCAGTGTGGGCGAAGGCGGCGGACGCCAGGCGGCGGCGTTCTGCCAGGTTGAAGCCACCGGCCTTGGCGGCTTCAACGACCTGGCCGTACTTGGCGGGGTCGACGACAATGGCTACGGCGTCGTGGTTCTTGGCTGCTGCGCGCACCATGGAGGGGCCGCCGATGTCGATTTTTTCGATGATGGCGTCCTGGTCTGCGCCGGAGGCTACGGTCTCAACGAAGGGGTAGAGGTTGACGACGACCAGGTCGAAGGCCTCGATGTCCATGTCTTTGAGGGTGTCGATGTGCTCCTGCTTGCGGCGGTCTGCCAGGATGCCGGCGTGGACGCGGGGGTGCAGGGTTTTGACGCGGCCTTCGAGGCATTCGGGGAAGCCGGTGATGTCGGAGACTTCGGTGACGGGGACGCCGGCTGCGGCGATGGTGGAGGCGGTTGAACCGGTGGAGACGATAGCAACGCCGGCTTCGTGCAGGCCCTTTGCTAGGTCTTCGAGACCGGTCTTGTCGTAGACAGAGATGAGGGCACGCTTGAGCGGTACGCGGTCGAGCTCAATGAGACTCACAGATTAACTCCGTTTCTTTTGCTGCCGGGTTGGGCCGGGTCAGCAGGTGGTTACGTGGGTGTGAGTCGTTTTGGTAAGGAGCCCCGACCCTAGGCCCAGCCCCGTGGTACGGGGCTAAACTTGTGGGTTAGGCGGGTTCGCCGTTGAGGTCTTGGGCCAGGCGGGCGATGGTTTCTACCAGGAGCACTCGCTCTTTGACCTTGATGCGCTCGTGCAGGGTTTCTTCGGTGTCGTCATCGAGGACGTCGACGGCGGCTTGGGCCAGGATGGGGCCGGTGTCGACGCCGGAGTCGACCAGGTGCACCGTGAGCCCGGTGACTTTGACCCCGTGGGCAAGGGCGTCGCGCACGCCGTGGGCTCCTGGGAAGGACGGCAGCAGGGCGGGGTGGGTGTTGATGATGCGGTTTTTGAAGCGGTCAACGAGCTGGGCGTCGACGATGCGCATGAAGCCGGCGAAGATGATGTAGTCGGCGCCGTAGCTGGCGATTTTTTCTTCCAGGGCGCGGTTCCAGGCTTCGCGAGTATCGTAGTTGGACGGTTCTACGAGGAAGGTCTCGATTCCGGCTGCCTCTGCTCGTTCGATTCCCAGGCAGGGCTTGTCGGCGCCCACGGCCAGGACCGTGGCGTTCAGGTCGCCGGCTGCCACGGAGTCAAGGATGGACTGTAAATTTGTGCCCGATCCGGACACCATCACCACAATGCGCATACAGGAAAGTTTATCGTATGCGAGCGCCAACACACTGCCGCGTTTTTATGCTGAGACACCGGTAGTTTGCGCTGTTCGAGGCTGGCGGCAGGGCGCGGTAAGGTGGTAGGTATGTCTGACACCGTGCGTCCTTCCACCCAGCTGCCCTCTGACCGTGTGCTTGAGAATATCAAGGTGTGGTCCCGCCTGTCGTTTTTGGCGATGGTTGCTACGGTGGCTAGCACCTCGTACCCGGGCTGGTTTGCCGCGGTAACAGCAGCTCTAGCGGTACTGACTTTCACTCTTGCCACGGTGACCCTGGTGAAAATGGCGAGGGCTAAGTTCCCCGCTTTTTCGGTGGTACTCATGGTCATGGTGATGCTCTGGTCGCTCTTTTTGGGCTTCGCCGCGCTGGTTCAGCTGATTTTTGTGGACGCCACCATCGCCTATGCGGAGTGCTTGCAGCAGGCTGTGACCCTGAGCCGCCAGCAGCAGTGCACCTCGCAAATGAGCGACGGCCTGCTGCAGCAGCTCATGGGGCAGTAGGTTTTGAGTAGTTACCTTATACGCAAAGGTGGCCCAGACTCACGCTCGCTGCCGGCCCTCTCGCCCGGTTCGCTATCGCTCACAAGGGCGATTCACGCCCCGCCTTGCGGCGGATTCCGTTCGCTCTTGTGTGCTGACGCACCCGCTCACTCCATCGAGCCAGCAGCTTCGCTGCGAGTCTGGGCCACCTCTTACTAATCTTCAGTGTCCTTGCCCGTACCTTCTGCCAGCTCTTCAAGTCGTTTTTGGCGGCGGGCACGCAGGGACTTAGGACGCTTCACCACGGGCCGGAAGGGCACAGCGGGTTCTTCAGTTTCAGTCTCGGGTGTAGCCTCTGCTTCTGCTTCGCTAGATGCGGGTTCTTCAGCTTCGTTTTCAGGCGCTACTTCCTCAGTCTCAGGAGCAGCTTCATCGCTCTCGGCCGGCTCGTCGCTCTCGGCCGGCTGGGTCTGCTCACGGTCAGCCATGATGCGGGCCAGCGCCAGCGCAGCGGCGCCCTTCTCACTGGAGGCCGCAACCGACCCACCCTCTGCGGGGGTCTTGCCACCCGCGTCCTGAGAATCCGTCTCTTCCTGCTCTTGACTGGCCTGCTCGGTATCGGGCTGGGCGGCGTCCGGCTGGTCAGCCCCTGCCTTTTCTGCCTTGCGCTGGGCGCGGGCCGCTGCCTTCTGGGCCTTAGCCTCGGCGCGGGCGGCACGCTTCTGTTCGCGGGTGGGCTTGGCCTGGGCAAAGCGCTCCAGTTCACCGGAGGTGTCGCGCACCAGCAGGTGGGCAAGGCCCAGCCCCAGCATGGTACCGGCCGCCAGCAGCACGGCAGAGAAGGCCCCAAAGATGAGGGGGTGCGGGCCGATAGCCGTGAAGCGTCCCAGCCCCAGTGACCCGTTAGCGGCCCAACCCAGCAGGGTGGTCAGCAGGAAGGTCGGCAGCAAGGTCAGGACGGCAAGCCCCAGGGTAGAGAGGGGCCAGGACAGCCAGCGGAAGCGAATCTTGAGGGAAAGCCACTCGTCAAAGTGGTTTTCACCTTCGCGGAAGAACCACCAGCCGCCCAGGGCACCTGCGGCTAGGGGCACAGCAAGGGCCAGGTAGCCCCAGGGTTCGGACGCGTGCGGCAGCGCCCCCAGCACCGGCAGGGAGGGCATGACCCCCACGTTGGTGCCGGTCAGGTCAACGGAGGTGCCGGTGCCCAGGGCAAAGCCCGCGCCGGAGCTCCACGCCATGGAGTAGACCACCAGGTTCACGAGCAGACCCAGCTGCAGCAGGGTTAGGGCTAGGCCGCCGACGGCACCAGCGTGCAGGGTCTGATAAAGGGAGACCACGTCGTCCCAGTGCCAGAAGAGGGTGACGACCAGCAGCAGGGCGCCACCGGCTACAAAGGCCAGTACGCTCACCAGGGCCGCCCTCAGCAGGGCCCAGACGTAGGAGCCTGCCCAGCGGGAATACTGGCTGAATTTCTTCACCCAGTCAGCCGCGTTCACACCGATCATGGCGGCTAGCGAGCGCGATTCGGCGTACCCGCCCAAGATGATGCCCAGGGTAGCTACCCAGAGGGGTACCAGTGCGGCAAGGACGGGTGAGGTGGAGAAGAAGTCGTTGGTGGATAGCAGGCTCACCCCGGCGCCCACCACGGCGTAGGCGAGAAGACCACCGGCCAGGGGTTGCCAGAACTGGCCCTCGTAGCTGGCGCGGGCCAGGCGGCGGCCGGAGCGGTAACAGAGGGCTAGGGGGATCAGTGTGAGGCCCAGGGGTACCAGGCTCATGGTTCCGGTCACCGCTGAGAAGACCCCCTGCTCGGGGATATTCATGTTCAGGGGAACGCCGTGAACCAGTAGCCACAGGTGCCCGGCCACAGAGACAGCACCGGCTAGGGTACCGCTGCTGTTGAAGCCGTTGGTGTACCAGACCGCCACCAGAAGCAGGACGACGGTGAGGTAAGAGGCCAGCGCAACGAGGGCAAGTTCAACTGAGCCCTGCAGCCACAGGGGCATAGGGAGGGAACGTTTGGGGTGAGCGGTGGTATTCATCGTCTTTCATCATGTCATGTTTCTCTGTTGTGTGCCTGATGGCTCCGGTATACAGGGTAAGAGTGCGGTGAAGATAACCGGCCCAGCTCGCCCCGGCTGTAGAGTGGGAGCCATGAGCAGTGAAACTTCGTATGTGATGATCACCGGCGCTTCGGCAGGTATAGGCGCCGAGTTTGCCCGCCAGTATGCAGCAGCCGGGTACAACCTGGTACTCACCGCCCGGCGGGTCGAGACTCTAGAAGACCTAGCAGGCCAGCTGCGCGACAGGTACGCGGTAGATGTTGAGGTAATCCCTGCCGATTTGCTGGTGGAGCAGGACGTCGCCCGCCTAGTTAAGCGCCTACAGCAGGTTGAGCGCCCCGTTGAGATACTGGTCAACAACGCGGGTTTCGGTCTCGGCAAGAGCTTTGATGCAGCACCCGTAGAACGCCACCTAGACCAGGTCGACGTACTGGCCAGGGTCCCGCTCCAGCTCATGCACACGGCGATTGTTGCCATGCTGCCGCGCGGGCGGGGCCGCATTATTAACGTTGCATCAGTGGCAGCCTTTACCCCCGGCGGCACCTACTCAGCGGTTAAACGTTTCCTCGTGGTAGCCTCAGAATCGGCCCACCTGCAGTATTCACATCGGGGTATCCATGTAACGGCCCTATGCCCGGGTCTAACCCGCTCAGAGTTCCACGACGCCATGGGCCAGGGCGAGCCCCGCCTACCGGACTTTTTATGGCTGAGCCCCCAACGGGTTGTTGCCGAAGGTATCGCTGCGGTCACGGTAGGTAAGCCGATCTGTGTGCCGTCCTTACCCTACAAACTAACGGTCGCAGCCGCACGGGTGCTACCCCGCCGGCTGGTGGCAGCTGCGATAGCGAGAACGCGAGACTATTAGATAAGGTTCCGCAGGCTCACAGCGAAGCTGCTGGCTCGGATGAAGTGAGCGGGTGCGAGCGCGCGAGCACGCAAGAGCGAACGGAATCCGCCGTTAGGCGGGGCGTGAGGGTCAGGCTTGCGCCTATTCCGCCCGCAGATTTGTTTCCTCGCGCGCTCGGAATCTGCTGGGCTCCATCGAGCGTGAGCCTGTGGAACCTATGTTGCGGGCTCTAGTCTTCCCAGGGATCCACCGCCGGGACGCCCCAGGACTTATAAATCTCGGCCTTGCTCGAAATAATCTCAAGCTGGTGGACGGTCGCGGTGGCAGCCATCAGGCCCTCAAGGGCTGCTGTGGCGAGGGGGGCGGGGCGCTGCCCACCCACCAGGTGGAGATGCTTCTCGGCGTGGCGTCCGGCCCACTCCAGTGATACCTTCGCATCGACTTCTAGTACGTGAGAGTCGAAACGATCCATGAGCTCAGCGAGCCAGCGTTCGGTTTCTGGGTAGGGGTAAAGCCCCTTGAGTTCACCGAGGCTGAGCACCGAGATGTACATGGTGCGGTAGGAGCGGCGGCGCAGGCAGTTCACTACCTGCGGGTGCGGGTTGGCCTTGCGGATCTCAGCAAGGACATCGGAATCGAGAAGCAGACCTACCTGGCTCATGCAGCTTTCAGAACACCGTACTCAGTTGCAGGGATACCGCTGGGGTTGGGGGCCAGCAGGAAGTTGAGGAATTCGCTGCGCTCGTTGGAGATGCGGGTGTAGTCCTGGATGCTCATTGCGGTGTAGCCGCCGCGGGCGGGTACAGAGGCAGCAGAGATGTTCTTCTGAACGGTGATGTGAGGACGGTGGGCGTGAGGTCGAGCGTTTGACATGCCGTCGTTGCGCGTAAAGTGCGCATTCCTTTCGAAACTTGCTCTTGCCTGCACCAAACAGCGCCGAAATGCGCGATGCAGACCGCTTCGTCATCCGAGCCACCCGTGAACATGGGGTTGGCGTTCAACCAAAGTCGGAGCTTGACAGTTGAATCTCTTGAAGCTGGTAAAAGCATAACCCGCTGTTGGCGCTTCTGTAAACACCGGTCTCAGAAATTTTTCTTACTGTGACGAACCAGCCCGTGGGCACTGTGGGTAAGGCGGTGCGATACGCTAGAAGACTAGGTATTTGCTCTGTTGTGAAGGTGCGCCTGTGTCTACTTCTTTCCCTGAAATCCCGGTGACAGCCCCCGCCATTATTCGGCAGGTGGGCTCTGGTGCCTACACGCGGGGGCAGCGGTATATGCGGGAGGGTAACGTCATTCGTTACACCTATGACGAGCAGGCGCGGGTGCTGGAGGGGCAGGTGGCTGGCTCGGGTTCTGCCCCCTACACCGCGAGGGTGGCCTTCCCCGCGGAGGTCACCGCAGGCTCCTATGCTTTTTCGGCGACCTGTTCCTGCCCGGTGGCCCACAACTGCAAGCACGCGGTGGCGCTGATGCTGACCGCAATCGACCGTACGGCCAAGGCCAAGCGGGCTATGACGGCATCCTCAAGTACCTGGAAGACCACAGCGAGCACCGACGAGAAGGTACAGGAAATCCTGGAGATGGCCGATACGGTGGGCCTGCAGCGGGCCGCGGATTTGCTGCGGGAACACCGGGGTGAGCAGGCGAGTGCCGGTACCGAAGAGCAGGCGGACGCCGGTGCTCGGGCTGGGCAGTCCCTGCCGGCTTGGCGGCGGTCCCTGGCCCACTCTCTTGCTGCCCGCCCCAGCTACGATAGCCGCAATCACCGGGTGACCGGTGCCCTTGATTTGCGTCTGGTGGTGCCCGGTAAGTACGGGTGGACCAAGAACATCGGGGCGCCCCGCGTATCGCTTGAAGCCCGGCCCCTGATGATGGGGGCCCGCGGCAAGTGGATTAAGGGCGGTTTGAGCTGGGAGAAGTTTTCGGGCTCTGCCGCCGGGTCGGCAGGAACCGGTCTGCTCCCCGAGCACGCGGCCTGGTTCAATGAGTTTTACGCGGTGATTCGGGGCTCCCAGTCCATCTATTCCTCCCACCGCGACTGGGCTTCTATCTCGAATGTGGATTCTTCCCTGCTCTGGCAGATGCTGGAATCTGCTAGCGAGGTGGGTCTGTCTGTCCTCTTAGACGGCAAAGAAACCGGTCTGACTATCGCGAGCGCTCCCCAGGTTGAACTGGCCCTTGAACCGGTACCCGAGCGGGGGTCGTCCGCCGATGCCCTGCGCCTGACTCCCCTGCTCCGCTGGGGGGCCTACACCCTGCCCGCTAGTTTTACCCACAAGCTGGGCAATAACCGGCAGGGCTTTATCGCCCTGGGCGGGGCGGCCCAGGAGGCCTATGTGAAGGCTGCAACCGCAGCCCGCTGGGAGTCCACCCTGCCCTCGGCTCTTGCCCAGGCTGAGGACGTAGCGCCCGCGGACCGCCCCTCCTGGCTCACCGCCGACTCCGAGCTGGTGCTCATTCCCCTAGCTGAGCCGCTGGATGCGGTTGCCGAATCCCTGATATCCGGTGAGCCGGTCACCGTTCCGGCTACCGATGTCCCCGCCTTCTTTGCCGACTACTACCCTGCCCTCACTCGGGCACTGCCCATCTCAACGAGCAGCGAAGATCTTGAGCTGCCGGCCGTCCGCATGCCCACCCTGGTGCTGAGCATTGCCTTTGACGAGCCGGGCCCGCCCTTCACCGCCCATACCGGCTGGCACTGGGAATACCCGGTCAACCCCACCGGCGATGACAGTGATTTTCTCAGGCTTGATGCCCTGGGCTACCCCGGCGAAGACCGGGCCGATGTGCGCGATACCGCCCACGAGTACCGGGTGCTCAAAGAGGTCAAGAGGATCCGCCCGGGCATTCCCTTCACACGCCACTACACCGAGAACTGGGGCACCCGCACCCTGCTGGAAACCTACCTGCCCGACTACGAGCAGATTGAGGGTGTGCGCGTTGATGTGACCGGGCCCCGCCCCGAATTCCGCGAGCTCGATGAAGCCCCCGAAATCATCGTAACGGTGGATGACACCCGTCGCCGCGACTGGTTCGGCTTGGGCGTTGCTATCAAGGCCGGGGACTGGCATGTGGCCTTCTCCGATGTTGTTGCCGCCCTGGCTAAGGGCCAAACCCACCTGCTGCTCGGTAACGGCCAGTACTTTGCGCTCGACCGGCCCGAGTTTATGAAATTACAAGAGCTGCTGCGCGAAGCTGCCCAGCTCACCGACAAGACCGGCCCGCTCGAAATCAACCGCCATCAGGTGGGCCTCTGGGAAGAACTCGAAGAGTTAGCCGCAGAAACCCAGACCGTGGCCGCCTGGGATGAGCAGGTCTCTGCCCTACTCAACCTCGATGACCACTCCCCCGCCGACGTGCCCACCACCCTGCAGGCAACCCTGCGCCCCTACCAGGTAGAGGGCTACCAGTGGCTGGCCTTCCTCTGGGAACACGGCCTGGGCGGGGTGCTGGCCGATGACATGGGCCTGGGTAAAACCCTGCAAACCATCGCCCTCTTCCTGCACGCCCAGCAGAAAAAGCAGGACGCCGCCAGCCCGCTGGGTGCCGCCCACCAGCCCGGCACACCAGAAGGTGGGGCGGACGCGTCCTCCCCCTTCCTGGTGGTCGCCCCCACCTCGGTCGTGCCCAACTGGGTGCGGGAAATCAAGCGTTTTGCCCCCTCCCTCACGGTGGTGGGGGTGGAAGAGTCAGTGCGAAAGTCGAAGCGGCGACTGGCCGATACCGTTGCCGGAGCCGATGTTGTGGTGACCAGCTACGCCCTCTTCCGGCTCGATGAAGAACACTACTTTGAGATGGGTAGTCAGCAGACCTTTGAGGGGCTGGTGCTCGATGAGGCCCAGTTCGTCAAAAACGCCAAAACCAAGGCCCACCAGGCCGCCCGCGACCTGCCAGCCCGCGTCAAGATTGCGGTCACCGGCACCCCCATGGAAAACAACCTCATGGAATTATGGTCCATGTTCTCTATTGCTGCTCCGGGGCTCTTCCCCTCGGCCCGCGCCTTTAAGGACGTCTACGCCACCCCCATCGAATCAGGGGAAGAGACCAAGGCCCTGGGCAGGCTGCGCCGCCGCATCCGTCCGCTCATGAAGCGCCGCACCAAAGAACTGGTGGCCGCCGACCTGCCCGAGAAGACCGATATGCGTATCGATGTGCCCCTGGCCCCGGCCCACCGCCGGGCCTACGACACCCACCTGCAGCGCGAGCGCCAGAAGATCCTGGGTCTGCTGGAAGATATCGACAAGAACCGCTTCACCATCTTCCAGTCCCTGACTACCCTGCGCCGTCTGGCGCTGGATGCCACCCTGATTGACGCCGAGCGCTACGCCGGGGTGGAGTCGTCCAAGCTGGACTACCTGGAGCAGAACCTGCCCGAAATTATCCACGACGGCCACCGGGCCCTGATTTTCAGTCAGTTCACCGGCTACCTCAAAAAGGTCGCGGGCAGGCTCTCTGACCTGGGCATCCCCTATCTTTACCTGGATGGCTCCACCCGAAACCGCGGGGAGCTCCTTGAAGAGTTTGAGGCGGGCACCGTCCCTGTCTTCCTGATCTCCCTGAAGGCAGGTGGCTTCGGCCTGAATCTAACCAGCGCCGACTACTGCTTCATCATGGACCCCTGGTGGAACCCGGCTGCCGAGCAGCAGGCCGTTGACCGCGTGCACCGTATCGGGCAGACCAAGAACGTGATGGTCTACCGCCTGGTGTCGGCGGGCACCATCGAAGAGAAGGTCATGGAACTCAAGGAGTCCAAGGCCGCCCTCTTTGATGCTGTGGTCGATGAAGGGGCCTTCTTTGCTTCCCAGCTCACCGCTGCCCAAATCCGCGACCTGCTAGCGGCCCCAGAACCTGAGCAGGGCACCGCCTTGGCAGACAAGAAAGGAGAGTAAGCCGTGGGTAAGATTCTCATGGACTTCACCCCGCTCACCTACTCCCCCGATTTCAGGCGCATCTGGTTGGGCGGGCTCTTTTCCACCATAGGTTTTGCGATCACCTCGGTGGCGATCGCCCTTGAGATTTATGCCCTGACAGGCTCCTCCGGGGCAGTGGGTCTGGTGGGCCTGGTCTCGGTGGTACCGCTGATTATCGGCGGCCTCTACGGTGGCGTGATTGCTGACCGCTACGACCGGCGCAAGGTCGCCTTAGCCGCAACCCTGGGTATGTGGGGCGTCACCGTACTCATCGCCCTGCACGCCTGGCTCAACATCCACAGTGTGGCGGTGCTCTATGCCCTCATTGCCGCCGAGTCCCTGCTCCAGCCCATCAACCAGTCCGCCCGCGGGGCCATTATCCCCCGCCTCATCAAACCGCGCCTGCTCCCGGCAGCCAACACCCTCATGATGTCGGTGGGCACCCTGGGCATGAGCGCCGGGCCCCTCCTGGGCGGCCTCTTGGTGGCCTCAGTGGGCTACCAGCTCACCTACTCCATCAATGTCTTTGCCATGACCGTCGGCATCTGGGCCCTCTACCGGCTACCTGCCATGCTCCCGGAGCAGAGCGGGGCGGCGCGTCCGTCCGTCCTGACCTCAATCCGCGAGGGGCTGGGGTTCGTGCGGCGCAATACGGTCGTGGGTATGACCTTTGTGGTGGACCTACTCGGCATGTTCTTCGCCCAGGCCCGCCCGCTCATCCCGGCGCTGGCCGCCCTGACCTTCGGCGGCGGTGAAGCCGGAGCCGGCCTGCTGCTAGCTGCCGGCCCCGTAGGTGCCCTGCTGGGGGTGTCTTTCTCTGGCTTCCTCAAGGACGTCCGCCGCCAGGGGCGCTTCCTCACCCTCAGCTACACCGGGTGGGGGCTGGGCTTTATCGCCTTCGGCACCGTCGCATGGGCCTATGAGGGGCGGGTGCCCAGCGCCTCCATCACCGAAAACCTGCTACCGCTCAGCCTGGCTTTTGCGGCCCTGGCTTTCATGGGCTGGGCAGACGCCCTGGGGTCGGTCTACCGCTCCACCATTATTCAGGTAGCCACCCCCGACGCCCTGCGCGGACGCCTGCAAGGGCTCTTCATTATCACGGTTGCGGGCGGCCCCAACCTGGGCATGGCCTTTGTGGGCGGTGCCGCCGAGCTGGTGGGCTCTCCCCTAGCCGCTGTGGTCGGCGGAACCCTGGTCATGGTCACCATCGCCCTAGCGACGCTGGCGGCACCCGCCCTCTGGCGCTATGTACCGGAGCCTATCCCCGAAACACGGCAGCAGCCTATCGTTGGCTCCTAGAAGTCGATATCTGCCGGGTCGGGGCCGATACGGCCTTCGGCTGATGAGAGCGCGTCAATCTTTGAAACCTCGTCACCGGTCAGGGCAACCGACAGGGACTCGAAATTAGAGACGATACGCTCGGGGGTCACTGACTTGGGGATGGCCACAATGCCGTGGGCCCGGTGCCAGGCCAGCACAACCTGGGCGGGGGTGGCGTCGTGGGCTTCTGCAATCTCGCCAATGACGGGGTTCTCCAGCAGATCGGAGCGGTTACCCAGGGGGCTCCAGGCTTCAGTGACGATACCCAGTTCCGCGTGGACCTCGCGCAGGTTCTCCTGGGCGAAGTAGGGGTGCAGCTCAATCTGGTGGATGGCGGGCACAACGCCGGTTTCGGCGACGATTTCGCGCAGCTGTTCCTCGGGGAAGTTAGAGACGCCGATGGACTTGGCCTTGCCCTGCTTCTGTAGCTCAATCAGGGCCTTCCAGGTATCGACGTAGAGACCCTGGGCAGGCTTGGCCCAGTGAATGAGCAGCAGGTCAACGTAGTCGGTGCCCAGGCGTTCCAGGGAAGCCTCTGCCGCGGCTAGAGCCTGCTCGTAGCCCTGCTCGTCATTCCAGACCTTGGTGGTGAGGAAGACGTCCTCGCGGGCGACGCCGGAGTCAGCAATAGCCTTGCCGGTGCCCTCTTCATTGCCGTAGATCTTGGCGGTATCGATGTGACGGTAGCCAGCCTCCAGGGCCAGGCCGACGACCTTTTCGGCGGTATCGTTTTCTACCTGCCAGACGCCGTAGCCCAGCTGGGGAATGCTGTTGCCGTCGTTGAAGGTGAGGCGGGGTGACTCAGTCATATCTTGTCCTTTCGCGTATGCACGGTCACACCCCACTCTAGTCTTCCCTACTCTTAGCCCCTAGCCTGTTCGGTAGGGGTGAACGTGCGCCGGTCGCTGTATTCGGGGGCGCCCAGGTCGCCTTCGGCGGGGTCGCCGCCGAGGCGGTGGTTACGGTGCAGGGCTTCGATAGCCGCTATTTCGTCAGGGGTTAGTTCCATTCCCTGCATCGCCAGGTTGGAGGCCATGCGGGAGGGTGTTTCGGTCTTGGGGATAACCACGTTACCTATAGTCAGGTGCCAGGCCAGCACCAGTTCGGCTACCCCGATACCGCGTTCGCCTGCGAGCTCTTGCAGGGCGGGGTCGGTCAGCACCAAGCCGTTGCCGAGAGGGCTCCAGGCTTCGGTGAGGACGCCGCGGGCTGAGTTTTCTGCCCGCATGCTGGTTTGGGTGAGGTAGGGGTGCAGTTCAATCTGGTTGACAGCCGGGGTGACGCCGGTGTCGCCGATGATCTGGTCAAGCTGGGTGTCGGTGAAGTTAGAGACGCCGATGGAGCGTACCAGCCCGCGCTCGCGCAGCTCGACCAGGGCTTCCCAGGAGGCCCGGTAGCGATCAAGACTGGGCTGGGCCCAGTGGATGAGGTAGAGGTCGAGGTAGTCCAGACCCAGAAGTTCCAGGGAGCGTTCGGCCGCTTCGATAGCGGTGTCGTAGCCCTGGTCGGTATTCCAGAGCTTGGTGGTCACGAAGAGCTCGGCGCGGGGTAAGCCAGATTCGGCCACGGCCTGCCCCACTCCCGCTTCATTCTTGTAGATGGTGGCGGTATCGATGTGACGGTACCCGGTGTCGAGGGCGGTTGCTACTGCTGCTGCGGTGGCAGCCGGTGCGATACGGCAGGTACCAAAGCCTAGCTGGGGAATGCTGCAGCCATCGTTCATGGTCAGGGACAGGTTCATGGTGAGGTCCTTTGCTGTGGAGAATGCAGGGGCGGGGTGCAGTGGCAGCCAGCTGGCTCGGGGCTGGCGTTCAGGGTGCTGGTTGCAGCCGCACCCCTGCCTGCCGTTTTGACTAGCGGCGCCGACGTCCGCTCGTCTTGCGAGCCTTAGGTTCTGGCTCTTCGAGAAGTAGGGAGAGGGAGATACGTTTGCGGGCGGGGTCGGCCTCAACCACACGGACCTGCACAATGTCGCCGGATTTGACGATGGTGTGGGGGTCGGAGACGAACTCGCGGCTCATCTGCGAGACGTGTACCAGGCCGTCCTGGTGCACACCGATGTCGACGAAGGCGCCGAAGGCCGCGACGTTGGAGACGGTTCCTTCAAGAATCATGCCGGGGGTAAGGTCGGCAATCGTTTCGATGCCTTCTTCGAAGCGGGCGGTGCGGAAGGTGGGGCGGGGGTCGCGGCCGGGGGCAGAAAGTTCGGTGATGATGTCGGTGATGGTGGGGATGCCGACGGTGGCTGTGGTGAAGTCACGCGGGTTGAGGGCAGCGAGGGCGTCTGCGCTGACTTTGCCCTGGGTGAAGCCGCCGGCTGCGGCCACAATCTTGCGGGCAAGGTCGTAGGATTCGGGGTGCACACCCGAAGCATCCAGGGGTTCACTGCCGTCGGTGATGCGGACGAAGCCGGCTGCCTGTTCGAAGGCCTTGGGGCCGAGGCGGGGCACCTTGAGCAGGTCGGTGCGGCGGGTGAAGGGGCCGTGCTCGGTGCGGTAGGCAACGATATTTTCGGCGATGGTCTTGTTGAAGCCCGCCACCCGGGCAAGAAGAGCCGGGGAGGCTGAGTTGACGAGTACACCCACAGCGTTGACGGAGTCTTCGACCACGCCGTCGAGGGCGCGGGTGAGGGCAGCCGGTGAAACATCGTGCTGGTACTGGCCGACGCCGATGGATTGGGGTTCGATTTTGACCAGTTCGGCCAGGGGGTCTTGCAGGCGGCGGGCGATAGAGACCGCACCGCGCAGGGAGACGTCCATGCCGGGGAGTTCGCGGCTGGCCAGTTCTGAGGCTGAGTAGACGGAGGCTCCCGCTTCGGAGACCACCACTTTTTCAAGACCCCGGTAGCCGTTAGCAGTGCACTGTTTGATGAGGTCACTGGCAAGTTTATCGGTTTCGCGGCTGGCGGTTCCGTTGCCGATAGCAACCAGTTCTACACCGTGGGTGCACACCAGCTGGGTGAGGGTGTCGAGGGACGCCTGCCACTGGTTTCGGGGGGCGTGGGGGTAGATGACGTCGGTGGCCAGTACCTGGCCGGTCTGCCCAACGACGGCGACCTTGACGCCGGTGCGTAGCCCGGGGTCGAGCCCGAGGGTGGTGCGGGAGCCAGCGGGGGCTGCCAGCAGCACATCGCGCAGGTTGGAGGCGAAGACGGCGATGGCGTCCTTTTCCGCCTGTTCGAAGAGGGAGGTTCGGGCTTCTGTAGCGAGGCGGGGCAGTAGCCGCTGGCGCCAGGCAATACGCACGGTCTTGGCCAGCCAGCCAACGACCATGGCTTCGTCGGAGACCATGTTGAGCACCTGGGCCCCGATTCCCAGGGCTTCAGCCACGGTGCGTTCATACCAGCTACGCTCCCGGTCGTATTCTTCGGCCAAAATTTCGGCAGCTTCGCGGGCGGCACCCTTGAGGGAGGACTTGGCCGGGGGCAGCACGTCCACATCGAAACTGACCTTAACGGCGCCTTCTTTTTCGGCGCGGAGCAGGGCCAGCACCCGGTGGGAGGGAATGCGGCGGATTTCTTCGTTGAACTCGAAGTAGTCGCTGAACTTTGCTCCGGCCTCCTGCTGGCCGGGTACTAGCCGGGAGGTAATGACGCCGCGGCGTACAAAGCGCTGGCGGAGGGTTTCGGCCAGGGCGGGGTCGGTCATAGCCTGCTCAATCAAGATAGCCCGGGCTCCGTCCAGGGCATTGTCGACCGAGGCGACGGTGGCTTCAACCGTACCGGGGTCGGCATCGGCTAGTTCAGGCTCGACGTAGGCGTCAGCGATGTCGGCAGTGGGGGCAAAGGGAACTTCGAGCAGATCTTCAACAAGGGACTCCAGACCGGCTTCACGGGCGAGAAAAGCCAGGGTCTTGCGTTTGGTTTTGTGGGGCGCATAGAGCGCCTCGAGCTCGTTTTTGGTGGGCGCGGACGCCAGCGCGGCGGCCAGTTCGTCGGTAAGCAGGGCCCGCTCGTGCAGGGTCTGCACAATAGCTGCCCGGCGCTCTTCGAGCTCCCGCAGGTAGCGCAGGCGTTCAGCAAGAGTGCGTAGCTGGGCATCGTCCAGCCCGCCTGTGGCTTCCTTGCGATAGCGGGCAATGAAGGGCACGGTGGCCCCATCATCAAGCAGGGCTACAGCCGAGCGCACCTGGTCAACCCGAGCACCGAGTTCTACAGCGATACGTTCCTCGATTGAGGGAAGGGGGGCGTGGGGGTCTGCTACCGGGCCTGCGTGTGTCATAGTTTCTAGTTTCTCATACCGGTTTTATGACCGGGTTCAGCAAGAGGCCTGGGTTCAAAGGACGTTCTAGTCACCTGATTCACATAAGACAGCGTGTACCACCAACCCTGTGTGTAATAGTTACGCTTGCAGTGGGCAGAGAGGGTTAACACCACATAAAGTAGTAGTCATACAGGGTATATATTTTCGGCACCGGAATCACCAGACCTACGCCGAGTCTCTTGTACCGCTACCACGCCCTTATTCAACCTTGCTTTGGAGAACCACCGTGCCAGACGCAGCTGATCTTACCTATACAGAGTTCTGTGAACGCTACGATTCTCTGTTAAGCGGCCTGGCGCGCATGGGCTGGACGTCCTCTGAAGCCGTGCACCGGGCGTCCGTGCTCTACCCCGATATCGATCGCGACCTACTAGATCAGGCCGTTCATTCTGGCCGCTGGTTCTTTAGCGGTAGCCAGGGGCAAACCCACTCAAATGTGCTCATGGCCTCGGCTATCTGGTACGCAGTAGCTGTCAGTTTTGATCTTGAGCCCGACTATGAGTACGCGGCGGTAGGTCTTGACCCGACCATCATCCAGGATCTTCCGCGCATGCTGGAGTCCTTTGCGGTCCCCGCTGAGGCAATTTCCGGAATTGTCGGGCGTATCGGTGCAGCCCTCAAATACATGGCGGAACACCCCTATACCGAGCTCGAAGAGCAGGCCTACGACGACTTCCTCGCCCATCTGCCGCAAGAGATTGCCCATATCTCTCGCGGGGATTTCTCCTGGCCCCCGTCCCGAGCCCTGATTGAGGACCGTCTGGGGGACCGTTCCTGGTCCAAGGCCCTGCTCAAGGTGGGGGCCTGCCCTCCGAATGCTGAGGGGCAGGGTATTAAACTCGAGGCCCACACCCTGAGCGAGCGCACCTTCCGCAACACTCTGGGCGAGTTCCTGAACTACTGTATCCGCTACGACCGCAAGCCCTCGGCGCTGCTCTACGGCAGCTGGGCTGAAGACCCTGCCCGGAGCGGACGCGTGCCCCATCTAGGTACGGTACGGGCCAAGTACGGCTCCTGGCATCTGGCCCTACAGGTTGGCCGCCAGATGCTCAACGACGCAATGGCCTTGGGTGGTTCGCCTGCTTTACCTGCCAGGTCCCTCAAACAACCCCCGGTTGACCCCACCGAGCCTCTCAACATTCAAGAGATTCAGGCTCAGGGTATCGGCGTGGTACAGCCAAAGGTGCTAACCGAAAGCGAGCGTACCGCCCGTGCCTGGCAGCAGCTCCTATCGGTCACCAAGCAGCGTCTTGATGAACTGCCATGGACCCTTTCGCTGCGGATCTACTACCTCTCTCCTGAGGTAGTGAAAACGGAGGACGTCACTAACTTTGTGAGTATTTTCCGTTCACCTGCCGGTTACTTCTGTGAGCTCACGTCCCCCGATGAGTTTGAGGCCATCGAAGTGGAGCTTGATACGGAGATGCTGGAAAAGGCCGGGTGGACGGCTCCCGCGCCGGGCGGCCGTTGGGCTCGAAATTTCCTGTCGGTTTCGGACGCCGCAGAAGGCGTCATCGAAGCCATGCACCGGGGCATGGGCTGTGACCACCCTGATTACTACCAGTCAGATGACCCGACCGGTAACCTTTCGGTACATGTCGCTCACCCCGGTACGGGGTCTATTCCCATGGTTCCGGTGACCGGTAACGGTTTCATATCAATTGACGATTTTTAAGGGGAGAGGTGCCCAGCTCCCAGCGCTAGAATGGGTTGCCTATGAGTGCCTCCCGTAAACGTTCGTCAGCTCCCCGTCTTTCTGCGCCCAGCAACCGCCAAATCCGTGCGGGCGTCCGCCTTGTAGCGGACCTACCCCGGGGTCTGCGGCGGGCTCTGGTGCTTCTGCTGATTGTGATTCTGCTGGTGGGCGGTGTGCTCTGGTTGCACTCTCACGAGTGGAACGTCCGCGCTGCGCTCGATGATCTGCTCAACCCGGCAGGCACCCCCGTGAGCACCGGTTTTGCTGGCTCCGGGGTGCAAACCTATTCCACAGCTAGTGAGGTGCTTGCTAGCCTGACTGTAGCCGAGCCCTATGCTGAGACCCGGTACAAGCGAGATGCCTACGGTAATCCCTGGGCTGATATTGACCAGAACGGGTGCGACCAGCGCAACGATATTCTGACCCGGGACCTGAGTACGCTTGAGATTGCCAGTAACTGCTACGTCCTCTCGGGGAGTTTTATCGACCCCTATACGGCTGAGAGTATTGACTTTACGCGCGGGCCTAAGACCAGTGAGGCTGTCCCCATTGACCATGTAGTGGCCCTATCCAACGCCTGGTCTTCGGGGGCCTGGCAGTGGAGTGCAGAAGAGCGCGTCCTGCTCGCTAACGACCCTCTTAACCTACAGGCTGCGGGGCAGACGGCTAACACTGAGAAGTCCGATAAAAGCGCGGACGCCTGGCTCCCCCAGCCAGGCTATCGTTGCGAGTATGTGGCACGGCAGGTATCGGTCAAAGCTGCCTACCAGCTCACTGTCACCAGCGCTGAAAAGCGGGCTATGCAGGGCGTCCTAGCAACCTGCCCTGACCAGCCCGCTTACAGGTCTGCTTTTGCGGGCTAGTGGTGCTTGGACTTCTCCTCGGCACGGGCGGTGAGGGTCTGGCCGCGGTTCTTGCGGTAGATGAGCCACCAGCCAGCACCTAACAGGGCATACCAGACCGGCATGGCGATCAGGGCCTGGCGGGTGTCTTCGTACATAAAGAGCAGCACGATGACGCCCACGAAGAAGACCAGCACAGCGTAGCAGGTAAAGACGCCACCGGGCAGCTTGTAGACAGAGGCCTCGTGCAGTTCCGGGCGGGTCTTGCGGTACTTGAGGTAGGCAATCATAATCAGCGACCAGGTCACAACGGTCAGCACCGATGCCACCGTAGTGACCAGGGTGAAGGCGGCAATGAGGGAGTCACCCGCATAGAGCAGAATCAGACCCGAGAATAGCAATACAGTGGTCAGGAAAAGACCGTTGCGGGGCACGCCGTTTTTGGAGAGCTTGCCGAAGATGGCGGGGGCATTGCCGTTTTGCGCCAGGCCGTAAATCATGCGGGAGGTTGAGAAGATGCCCGAATTAGCGGACGAGGTCGCACTGGTGAGCACTACGAAGTTCACCAGGTGGGCGGCGAAGCCCAGGCCTGCCAGGGTGAACATCTCAACGAAGGGGCTCTGGTTGGGGTCGATGTTGCGCCAGGGGGTCACCATCAGAATCACGGCCAGGGTCAGCACGTAGAAGACGATAATACGCACCGGCACCGCGTTGATGGCCCGGGGCAGGGTCTTGGTGGGGTCTTTAGTTTCAGCTGCAGTGGTGCCGATGAGCTCAGCTCCCAGGAAGGCAAAGATACCGATCTGGAAGGCGGCAAAGAAGCCGCTTGCGCCCATGGGGAAGAAGCCCCCATCGTTCCACAGGTTTGCCACGGATGCCTTGTCACCGTTGGGTGAGGTAAAGCCTGCAAAGACCATCACCAGGCCCACGATGATGAGCAGGACGATAGCCACAATCTTGATCAAGGCAAACCAGAACTCGATTTCACCGAAGTTCTTCACGCTGGGTAGGTTCAGAGCCAGCAGCAGGCCGATGAGACAGAGGGCTGGGATCCAGGCAGGGAGGTCAGGCCACCAGAAATGAACGTAGCTGGTGATGGCGATGATATCGGCAACACCGATGACGACCCAGGTAAACCAGTAGGACCAGCCCATAAGGAAACCTACGCTGGGTCCGAGCAAATCTGTGATGAAATCGTTGAAGGTCTTGTACTTGAGGTTGGAGAGCAACAGCTCTCCCATAGCGCGGAGCACCAAGAAAATAACAGAACCAATGATTGCGTAGACCAGGAGCAGGGACGGGCCTGCCAGCGAGATGGTCTTGCCTGAACCCATGAAGAGGCCCGTGCCGATTGCACCGCCGATAGCGATGAGCTGGATATGACGGTTTGATAAACCTCGTTGCAGACCTTCGGTTGCCTGCGCATCAGGTGTGTGCTCGGCTGTAGCCATGAGCGCCCCCTTAGAAGAGTCAAAGTCCTGCCAGGAGCGAACGCGACCCTTCATATTCGATGAGAACAGGGGGTAACGCGCCTTTCCAGACCGGTATTTTGTTATAGTTCAGCTCAAGTGTAGTCCTTCTAGCAGGGGTATTTGTTCCGTTAATGTTGATAGCTGCCCCCTTGAGAGTCGCTTACTCCCACTATCTAAGTGGCTCTCCACACGCTAGAATGTTTACACGGAAACAAAATTTCTCGGTTTGTTACCGCAGCCGAGCCCCACTAGGACAGGAATTCTCATGCCTAAGCTTTCTAACGCCGCCCTCCGCCTCACCGCTGGTGCCCTTATTCTTGATCAGGGCATCAACAAGCTCTCCATGGACGAAGAGACTTACAGCCACCTCAAGGGCATGGCTGCCAACGGCGTCCCCCAGGTATCGAAGCTTTCTGACAAGCAGTTCGGCAAGCTACTGGCAACCAGTGAAACCCTGCTCGGCGCCACCCTGCTGACCCCGTTCGTCCCCGCAAAGCTGGCAGGCCTGGGCCTGACCGCCTTCTCAGCAGGCCTTCTGAGCATGTACTTCAACATTGACTCGCTCACCAAGGAAGACGGCATACGCCCCACCCAGGAAGGCACCGCAATGGCCAAGGACGCCGTACTACTCGGCGCAGGCCTGGCCCTACTCTTCTCCAGCAAGAAGTAGTAACCCCAGATCTCTTCTACCCAACCGCCTTTACCCCTACGGAGTGAAGGCGGTTTTTCTATCCTTAATAAACCAACAGGAAGCAGGCTAATCATCAGCCTTATGATAAATTAACGAGAGTTAGACCACAGAGAAAGAAGGGGTTAGAAGAGTGGGCGCCCTACAAGAAGCACTCGACACAGCCAGCAGCTTCATCTGGGGACCTTTTCTACTCCTTCCCCTCCTCATTGGCACCGGCATCTTCCTCACCGTCAGGCTAGGCCTCATTCAACTGAGACTCTTCACCAAGGCCATGAGCCTGCAGTTCGGACGGCGCTCCCGTCAGGAGGGAGCCAAAGGAGAAATATCCTCCTTCCAGGCCATGAGCACCTCCCTCGGCGCTACCGTAGGCACCGGCAACATTGTTGGTGTTGCGCTTTCCCTCAGCATCGGCGGCCCTGGTGCTCTTTTCTGGATGTGGATTACCGCCATTTTCGGTATGGCTTCAAAATATACCGAATGCTTTCTGGGTGTCCGCTTTCGCCATCGAGACAAGATGGGCGAACTCACCGGCGGCCCGCAAGCCTACCTCCAGCGCGGGATCCCCAACCGCTTCGGCAAATTCCTTGCCACCATGTTTGCCGTCTGCTGCGTCTTCGCCTGCTTTGGCATCGGCAACATGACCCAGGCAAACGCCATCTCAGCCAACCTAGAGCACTCCTTCAACATCCCTCCCTACCTCACTGCAGGCGTCCTTGCTCTAGGAACCGCGGCAGCCCTGCTCGGCGGCATTAAAACGGTTTCAAAGGTAACCGCCTTCTGTGTACCCCTCATGATTCTGCTCTACCTGGGTTTTGGGGCCTACATTGTGGCCATCAACGCCCATATGCTTCCAGAGGTTTTCACCATGATTCTGCGGGGTGCCTTTACCGGCGAAGGCGCCCTCGGAGGAGCTGTCGGTGCCGGAATGATTTTTGCCTTACAGGTCGGCGCCCAACGGTCCCTGTTCTCCAACGAATCTGGCATGGGCACCGCGGCCATTCCAGCGGCCGTAGCCACCACCTCCCACCCTGTGCGCCAGGGGCTAGCCTCCATGACTCAGACCTTCGTTGACACCATCGTGGTGATCTCAATGACGGGCTTTATTCTGCTCACAACGGGCACCTGGCGGGGCGATGACCCGGCCACATCAACCTCGATTGCCTTTGCCACCGGCCTGCCCGGTGATTGGGGCGGCTACGTCGTCACCTTCTGCCTGGTCCTCCTGGGGTACTCCACCGTGCTCGGATGGTCCTACTACGGCGAACGCGCCCTAGAGTCACTCGGTGGTGGCGCCAAGGCTATCGTTAGCTATCGCATGATTTTTGCCCTGGTCTGTGGGCTTGGCGCCATCGCCCCGCTCACTCTGGTTTTCACTTTCTCAGATATCATGAACGGCCTCATGGCCATCCCCAACCTCATCGGCCTGCTACTGCTCTCTGGCCTGGTAGCCCGCGAAACCAAAAAGTACCTCACTCACGACCCCAACTTCGAAGCAACGGTCGATAACATCGACAGCTTTATGTACGGCCACCCGGGCGGCTTGGACGCCCAAATCGATCATGAAGTTGACCTCACCCAAAAGAACCCGGTTCTAGAACACCCCGATACCACCAGCCTCAAAGTGGTGACCGAAAAAATGCTTGCTGACGAGGCCAGCCAGACCAACCAGCCCCAGCTCTACGACATCACCCTCGAAGAGGTCAACACAGGAAGTATCCCCCTACAGACAGGCTCCTTACCCATCATCCAGCAGGCAAAGCCTACCTTCGGCTCCCCCACCGACCCACGCGCTATCGACGACTCGACCGAGAGCACAAAATAGTTTTTCGTATCTATCACACATATTTAGCCCATAAAGTAGTACAGTTGGTTTTTAAAAAATGCATCGGGCAAATTCCACGCTGAACATAGCTTTTTTAAATTTTCCTTGATTCATCAAGTGTTATTCCGTTCCAGACCGGAACAAACGGGCCCGTCTCACCCTAAATACAGCACTCCACAGAGACAAACCAACCGCACCCCCAGAAGCACAATCCGGTTTTTCAGCACAGTAGAGCCCACAAGGCACCACCCACCCCACAGACTGCGACATAAGCGCACCCAAAATACCGCTAAAGTGGGGACAGGACTTTTCGTATTCTGAAAAATATCCCCCAGAATATTGCTGAACAGCCCACAGAGCTCTCGCGGTCTCCCCCAAGGCTTACGAGCACCACTCACTCGGTTTCGCACCTGTATATAGAAGAGGACACACCCATGTCATTTACCCCAAACCGTCGCTCAGCCCTAAAGCTGACCGCAGCTGCATCTGCCGCGTCCGCTCTGACCGCCGCTACCGCTACCAGTGCCCATGCTAACGGCCAGAAGCGCATCGCTATCATCGGCTCCGGCTACGGCGGCGCTGTAGCCGCCCGCGCCCTGACCGAAAAGGGCTACACCGTCGACATGATTGAGATGGGTGCAGACTGGGAAAAGATGGCAGCCAAGTCAAACGGCTACAAGTTTGACCAGATGACCTCCCCCACCGAACGCTCCATGTGGTTTGAAGACCGAACCGACATGCCTCTCTCAAGCATCGCAGGCATGGACTTCGTTAACCGCTCCATCGGCCGTGCAGCCGGCGTACTCGGCGTTGAGCGCTTCGCTAACATGAAGGTCTACGTGGGCAAGGGCGTTGGCGGTGGCTCCCTCGCCAACGGTGGTATGGCCGTTACCCCCATCCGGTCCTACTTCCAGCAGGTCCTCCCCCAGCTTGACGCGGCTGAAATGTACGCCACCTACTTCCCCCGCGCTAACGCCAACCTGGGCGTCACTGCACCCCCCTCTGACGTTATCGGCACCTCCAAGTGGTACCAGTTCTCACGCCTCTCAGCTTCCCAGGCTGCCAAGGCCGGCTTCAAACACCAGTTCGTACCCAATGTCTACGACTGGGACTACATGCGCCGCGAGAACTTTGCCCGCGTACCCAAGTCAGCCCTGGGCGGCCAGGTCATCTTCGGTAACGATCACGGTAAGAAGTCTCTACCTAAGACCATTCTGGCTACCGCGTTTGCCACCGGCAAGGTCAACCTGACCCCCCTGACCGAGGTCACCTCCATTACCCAGCAGGCAGATGGCACCTTTGCCCTGGACCTGAAGACCATCGACTTCAAGGGCAATATCCTTGCCACATCTAAGAAGGTCTACGACCGCGTCATCATGGCAGCAGGTTCCGTTGGTACCAACCGCCTGCTCTTGCAGGCTAAGAGTGCCGGAACCATCAAGAACCTGCCCGCAACCCTGGGTACCAACTGGGGCCCCAATGGCAACATCATGGTTGCCCGTAACATGAACGCCGCCACCGGTGGCTACCAGTCCGGCATTCCCGCCATGGGTGTTTCCAACTGGGATAATTCCACCAACTCGGTCTTTGCCGAGCTGGCTCCCTTCCCTGCCGGCATCGACATGCGTATTGGCCTCTACTTGGCCATCACTAACAACCCCAACAAGGGCAAGTTCATCTGGAATAGCTCAACCGGTTCTATGGAACTGGATTGGGATGCTGCTAAGGCTGCCCCCGGCGTTGCAGCAGCTAAGGCCTTCATGGACAAGATGAACGCGGCCAACCCCGGCACCTCCTACAACACCGGCCTCTTCCAGGGTGGCAAGACCTTCGCCGACTACTTCACCTACCACCCCCTCGGCGGCGCCGTTATCGGTGAAACCACCGATCTCAACGGTGAAGTAAAGGGTGTTCCCGGTCTCTTTGTTATGGACGGCTCCCTGATTCCTGGCAAGATTGGTGTTAACCCCTTCGTAACCATCACTGCTATCGCAGAACGCAACATGGACCGCCTGCTGGCAGCAGGCCGTTTCGCCTAAACACAGAAAGCACACAATGACTGCGCACACTCCCAAACGCCGCACCGTACTGAAAGCTGGTGCCTGGGCGGCCCCCCGCTGTCCTGGCGACCGCAGCTATCCCCGCTTACGCTGCGAGTTTTGAAGAGGTCCCTCGTACCGATCTGGCAATTCAGATTGCTGACCCCACTGTAGATTGGTCAACCTTCGAGCCTGTCTATGACAGCCCCATCTACCGTGGCCCAACCACCACGACTAACGTAGCCGCTTACGCGTCTTTTCCCAATACCATGACTATCACCAATGTTGGTACGGTGCCCGCAGTGAACCCCAGCGGCACCCTACTGACCGACATGAACGATGTTGCTACAGACGCTACCGGTTCAAACCGGGCCGGCACCTACGTTAACTCAAGTGATCCGCTCGTCACCTTCGCGTACGCTGGACAGGCAGGCTGGGGGTTCCCCCTCCTTTACCTGGACCTACTCCGGCGTCCTACAGCCCGGTGAGTCCGTAGAGATTCCCCTGCGCTATTACGTGAATTTCCCTTTCTGGAACGTCCAGTACGAGCTGTTCGTAGCAGTTACTGTCATCGATGAGATGGACGGCGATTCAGACGATAACTTTGAGCACATGGGCGTCACCCAGGGCCGCGTTATCTACTAAGTAGAACCGTCAGGGACCCTCCACCGGGGCAGGCTGTTTTCAGCCTGCCCCGGTGTCTATCTGTGACGATATACTTGGGGAAGTCTTTCTTTCCCCTACCGGCGGCACTTTGCGTTTCCGTGCGCGCCGGTTTATCTGTTTCAACCTCGTAAGGAGAGTTATGGAAACCAACAAGCAAAAGCAGGACCTGGCCGCTAAGGCCGAGCGTGCAGCGGCAGGTGAAGACCTGACCGCCCCCGTCCCCGAAAAATTTCACCGCCAGCCCTACTCCTTCGTCCGCCGCGGCGACCGTCTGACCGCCCGCCGCCAGAAGGCCTGGGATACCTACGCCCCTACCCATGTGCTCGACCTGCCCCGCAACATCGGCGATACCTCGGTCGCTGAGGGCGCGGTCTTTGACCAGCAGACCCTGTACGGACGAGCCGATGCCCCTCTCGTCGTTGAAATCGGCTCCGGCCTGGGCGAGGCCATCGTCAACCGTGCCACCCAGGTGCCCGAGGCTAACTTCCTGGCTGTTGAGGTCTACACCCCCGGCATCGCCGACCTGCTGCTGAAGATGGGTCAGGCCGGGGTCGAGAATGTACGCGTAGCCCAGGCCAACGCCCCCGAGCTGCTCGATAACCTACTCGAAGAGTCTTCTGTTGATGAGCTCTGGGTCTTCTTCCCCGACCCCTGGCACAAGGCCCGCCATCACAAGCGTCGTCTGGTCTCCCCTGCCTTTGCAGATAAGGTAGCCCGGGTTCTTAAGCCCGGTGGTATCTGGCGTCTGGCCACCGACTGGGAAGAATATGCCCTGGTCATGCGTGAGGTACTTGATGCCCACCCCGAGTTCACCAACGCCCACGCCGGTGAAAACACCACCGATGAAGACCCTGTTGGCGGCTGGGCCCCTCGCTGGGACGGACGCGTGGTCACCAGTTTCGAACGCAAGGCCGGTGAGGCGGGCCGCCGGGCTCACGACCTGACCTACATTCGTCGGTAAAAATCCGTTAGCTGTGTAAAACAGGCGGGTACCTGAACGCACCATAGGTGTTCGGGTACCCGCCTCTTTTATAGGTAGAGGGTCTTCTTACTGCCCCGTTTTCTCGTAGGAGTCAATCGCTCCGGGGTGCCCCTGCATAAAGGCGTCGATCTCGGCCTTAGATGCGGTGAGTTTGGGGTCGTTAGCCAGGTAGTACTTGGTTTCCCTCACGATTAGCCCCGACATGAGGAGCAGGCCAATCAGGTTGGGAATGGCCATGAGCCCGTTGGCGATGTCTGAGAAGGTCCAGGCCACGGTCAGTTCCATGGTGCAACCGAAGTAGACAATCACCGCGAAGAAAAGGCGGTAGGGGGTAACACCGCGGCGGCCGAAGAGGCGCTCAATGTTGCGTTCGCCGTAGTAGGCCCAGCCCAGAATGGTGGAGTAGGCGAACATGACCAGGCCGATGGTCACAATCCAGCTTCCAGCGGGGCCTATTACCGAGGCGAAGGCCTGACTGGTCATCACGGAAGCAGACATTTGCTCGCCGGTTGCAGGGTCGCTGGCGTGCCAGATACCGGTGACAACCAGTACCAGGCCGGTGCAGGAGACCACGATGATGGTGTCGATGAAGGTCTGGGTCATCGATACCATGCCCTGTCGCACCGGGTGGGTGGTCTGGGCGGCTGACGCGGCGATAGCGGCAGAGCCCATGCCGGATTCATTGGAGAAAATACCGCGGGCCACGCCGTACTGCACGGCGTACATGAGGGTGGAGCCCACAAAGCCGCCGACAGCGGAGGAGCCGGTGAAGGCGTCCGCAAAAATCTGGCCGAAGGCCGCGGGCAGGTCAGCGGCGTGCACACCCAGAATATAGAGGGCCCCGCCCACATAGAAGAGGATCATAACCGGCACGAAGGCACTGGTTACCCGCCCGATAGATTTGATACCGCCCATCAGCACGAAGAGGGTGATGATGGCCAGGACGATGCCGGTGAGGGCTGCGGGCAGGTGGAAGGTATCTTCAAGGTTGTGGGCAATGGAGTTACCCTGGGCGGTATTGCCGATGCCGAAGGACGCCAGCACGGCGGCTACCGCGAAGAAGAGGGCTAGGAATTTGCCCAGGGGGCCTTTGATGCCGCGCTGGAGGTAGTACTGGGGGCCGCCGGAGACTTCTCCCTTGGCATCTGTGGTGCGGTAGCGCACGCCCAGGAAGGCTTCGGAGTACTTGGAGGCCATACCGAAAATAGCGGTGACCCACATCCAGAAGAGGGCGCCGGGGCCACCGATGGAAATCGCGGTGGCAACGCCGACGATATTACCGGTACCCACCGTTGCGGCTAGGGCGGTGGTGAGGGACTGGAACTGGGAGATGTCGCCGCCGGTGGCGCCGTCGTCCTTGCGTTCGAAGAAGGCTAGACGGTTAGCGACGAGTAGTTTGGTGAGCTGGATAAAGCCCAGCCGCACCGTCAGGTAGATACCGGTGCCAAGAAGCAGCGGTATGAGCACAAAGGGCCCCCAGATGAGGGAGCTTATAGCGCTCAAGACGTCTTGAAAGGTCATGTGGTGTCCTTGATACAGGTCGCTGCGGGCGAGGGAGCACCGCAGCTGCGTGATGAATAAGGACGCCCCGCCGCAGGCGTGTGCACTGCGGTGGGGCGCCTTTTCAACTATAGCGAGTCAAGGAACCGGTGGCCTATCTCGTCTTATTCTGTGTACCTGCTTACCAGCGAGTGATTGCTGCCAGTTTTTCTTCCTGGTGTTCGGGGGCGGGCTTCACTTCGCCACCTGAACGGAGCACCAGGTTAATAGCTTGGGCCTTTTCGCTGAGCTGACCGTCGGCGGCAGTTTCAATACCGGGGACCACCAGCAGGGTGGCAATCTGCCCCTGGGTCGCTGCGTCTACAATCTCGCCCGCACCGATATAGCGTTTACCGGATCGGGCATCGTCAATCTGCTGGGCGAGACTCTTGGCTTCAGTACCAGCTACCTCAGCGAGTACGGGCTGCAGCTTTTCTAGGAGCTGACTTTCGCTCATCTCATCGACCCTGCCGGTAATGACGGTTTCAAGCACCTCGCCCCAGCTAGTAACAGAACGGAACTCGTTGGCCAGTTCTTCAACTCCCGCGAGGACGAGCGGGTGGCGGTTGGGCTCTGCTATCTCCGCTTCAATGCCCTGGGCTACCTTGCGCAGGAATCGCTCGCGGTAGATACGGTCGGTATCGGAATCATTGGTGTGGGCGTGGAAGGTGGCTTCCCCACCACCCTTAGGGGCCTGCTGCTGGGTGCGCTGCACATCGTAGTCGTTGTAGATATCGTCTTCGCTCTCGATCATGTTCTCGAGGTTGATGCGGCCGATACGGGTGCCGTCGGTTTCAAAGAGGCGCACTTCTTTGCGGGAGAGCGCCAGCAGGTGCAGGCTGGTGTCGGTGCTGAGGAGAGGGACGAGGGCGGTGAGGTCGTAGTCGTCAGCTACGGTGACGCTTTCGGGTAGCTCGAAGGGCAGGCGCTGGGCGGTGAGCTGGTTGCCATCGAGTAGAATCAGCAGACCGTCTCCCTGGTGCTGCCAGTAGTCACGGTCGTCGTGGAGTTCTTGGGCAGGAGCGAGGATGGGGTCTGCGTCGTGACCGGCTGCCTCGAGCTTCTCACGGGCAGATGAGACAAGGTTACGGAAGCGGGTGGCATTTCCCGTGGTGTCGCGACCGGCGCGTTCGGTGGGAAGGGTGAGGGTGACTCGGACAGCCCCCTCAGTTGCGGGTTCGGTCAGAGCCTTAAGGTCGAGGGTGTCGAAGGGCTTGTTGGAAGAAAGGTGGGTGTCGGTCACGGTCGGCTCCTTTGTCGATCGATGGGGCGGGTCTACCCGCTGATAGAACTAAGCTAGCTGACTAATACCGGGATTTTCAAGACTTTAAGCCTTATCTGCAGCAGAATGACGGCCTATGAACAGCAGGTTGATAGTTTTCCCACAAAGCCTGGCATACCCACCCCTGACTACCGTAGACTTAAAGATTGTGGCGGCACCCAAACAGGGTGCCGCCACTTTATTAGCTACTGTGGCCGCTTGCGCTGCCACAGGCGTCCTTACTCTAATCTTCTGCCAGCAGTTCGCGAACGCGCGGCAGTACCTTGGTGCCGTAGAGCTCAATCGAGTTCATGGAGTGCTCATGGGCTAGAGCGCCATTGGAGAACTTGAGATCAAAGCGGTTGATGCCCAGCTTCTTGGCGGTATCGGCAATCTTCTGGGCGACGGTTTCGGGCGAACCCACATAGAGGGCACCGTGTTCAATTTCGTGCTCAAATTCGCGCTCCCCTGCCGGACCCCAGCCGCGTTCGGCACCGATCTTGTTGCGGTTAGCGATCCAGTGTTCGCGCAGCTGGTTGCGGGCTTCTTCGTCCGTCTCGGCGATGTGGCCGGGTGAGTGCACGGCAATAGGCAGGGTTCCGTTCCCCAGCTGCTCGTTGGCCCGGCGGTAGAGGTCGGTGTAGGGCTTGAAGCGCTCAGCGGGGCCTCCGATGATCGCGAGCATGAGCGGGGTCTTGTACTGGGCCGCGCGGGCAACAGATTCAGGGCTGCCACCAACAGCCAGCCAGTGCTTAAGAATGCCCTCGGTCTTGGGGTAGATCTCCTGATTGACCAGGGGTTCACGGTTGCCGGGGTTCCAGTTGAGGGGCTCCTGGGTGATGATTTTAGTGAAGAGGTCGAACTTCTCAGAGAAGAGGGAGTTGTAGTCTTCGAGTTTGTAGCCGAAGAGGGGGAAGGACTCGGTGAAGGAGCCGCGGCCCAGTACGGCTTCGGCACGGCCGTTGCTGAGGGCGTTGATGGTGGCGAAGCGCTGGTAGACGCGGATGGGGTCGTCAGAGGAGAGGACGGTGACGGCCGAACCTAGGTGGATACGCTCTGTGGAGGTTGCCAGGCCCGCCAGGATGGTGTCGGGGGCGCTAACGGCATAGTCGGGACGGTGGTGCTCACCGATACCGAAGAAGTCGACGCCGACGCGGTCGGCCAGCTGGCCCTGCTCAAGGACGTTGCGGATGACCTGGGCGTGGTGCAGGCGGTTGCCTGCCAGGTCAGCGGTGGTGTCTCCGAAGGTGTCTAGCCCCATCTGAAAGGCGGTGTTATCGACGCTGGGTAGGCTGGGACGCAGGTCGGGGGCGGTACTGATGCTGGTCATTTCGTTTACCTTTCGGCGCTGTATTGATCGTTTACAGGAGGTTCAACACCAGCCTACATTGCTTTATTCCGAAAGTTTTCTGTGGTGCTATGGTTAGCCGTATCTTGAATGTAGCGATGGTTGCCATCAGCACGAATCTCTTTCGCGCTGATGGCAACCATCGCTACAGTCAAGACCCAGGGGCGGACTTAGCGCGGCCGGTAGAGCACCACGGCCTGGGAGGTCTGGCGGGCAGCAGGACGCTTGCCCCGGGCCAGGTGCACAGCCCCACCGGAGGTTCCGGCAGCAAAGATGCGAGAGTTCTCCTGCAGGCGATTGCGCAGGGCCTCATTCTCAGCCTGCAGCTCGGTCATGCGGGCTCGCAGAGCCTCCACCTGGTTCTCCAGCTGCATGATGCGCTTGATACCCTCGAGCGAGACGCCGGACTGGGAGAGCTCCTGAATCTCCTGGAGTTTCTGCACGTCGCGTTCGGAGTAGCGACGGGCCCGCCCCGGGGCTCGCTGGGGCTGCACCAGCCCCAGGCGGTCGTACTGGCGCAGGGTCTGTGGGTGCATACCGGCCAATTCGGCCGCTACGGAGATAACGAAGACCGGGCGGTCAGATTCGAGAGCCATTCCTAGTCACCAGCTTTCCTCAGCAGGTCCTCACGGGGGTTGGCCTGGGGTGCCACCGCGAAGAAGGCGTCAAGGGCTGCCTCAGCTTCGGGTGTGAGGTTGGTGGGCAGCTGCACCTCGGGGATAACCAGCATATCGCCGGTGCCCTTCTTGGTCACGAAGCCGCGGCCCTTAGCACGCAGCTTACGGCCGGACGGGGCCCCGGCAGCCAGGCGGAGTTTGACGCTCCCGCCGTCGAGGGTGGGGGCCTCAATCACGCCGCCCTTGACGGCTTCTTCCAGGGTGACGGGCACACGCACGAGCAGGTTATCACCCTCGCGGTCAAAGACGGGGTGGGAGTCCACACGGACGGTGACGATCAGGTCCCCTGCCCCACCGGCACCGGGGTGCCCCTTGCCTCGGGCACGGATTTTCTGGCCGTCCTTGACGCCGCGCGGCAGGCGAACCTGGGCCTGGGAGCCGCCGGGGCGGAACACCGAGACCTCAGCGCCGTCGTAGGCCTGCTGGATGGTGATGCGGGCGCTGGTGGTGGCGTCCTCGCCCTTGGGAGCTGAGAAGCCGCTACCGGGAAAGCCACCCGCACCGCCAGGGAAGCCGCCGGTGGAGCGTCCGGCCCCGCCAAAGCCACCGCCACCAAACATGCCGCCGAGCAGGTCTTCAATGTTGATGCCTGCTCCGCCGCCGCTGGTGGAATAGGTGAAGTTTCCGCCACCAGCACCGCCGGGGAACCCGCCCGGGAAGCCACCTGCCCCACCAAAGCCTGCGGCCCCGTACTTACGGATCTGGTCGTACTCTTCCTTCTGCTTGGGGTCTGAGAGCACGTCGTAGGCTTCTGAGACTTCCTTGAATTTCTTTTCGGCGGCCTCGTCGCCGGGGTTCTGGTCGGGGTGGTACTTGCGGGCCAGCTTGCGGTAGGCCTTCTTGATATCTGCCTCGGAGGAATCCTCGGCTACGCCTAGTACCTTATAAAAATCTTGATGGAGCCAGTTTTCGCTCGCCATATGCCTCTCCTTCCGAGGTAGATCTTGTGTCTTTTAGGGGGGTAGAACTGGGCGGGCACCCAGCCTGACGTATCAGGCCGGGTGCCCGCCCGCGTCCTTATTCTGCTACCGCTACGGCTACCTGGGCGGTGCGGACCACGCGGTCCTTCACCTTGTAGCCGTTGCGCAGGACCATGGAGACTGAGTCAGGCTCAACCTCGCTGGTGGGCTGCTGCAGTACAGCCTCGTGCACCTGGGGGTTGAAGGGTTCGCCGACCTCGCCGAATCGCTCAAGGCCCTGCTTGGTCAGGGTCTCTTCGAGCTTGTTAGCGATGGCGGCGAAGGGGCCTTCTTCAAGGTCGCCGTGCTTGCGGGCGGCATCGATATCGTCGATGACGGGCAGCAGGGCAGCAACCAGATCGGCGATCACGAAGTCGCGCAGCTGGTCTTTTTCCTTGGCGGTGCGGTTCTTGTAGTTGGTGAACTCGGCCTGAAGGCGGCGCAGATCTTCGAGACGTTCGGCGGCCAGGGCCGCGTCAGCGCTCTCAGCTGCCTCTGCACTTTCGCCAGCCTCGGCTGCGGCAAATTCTTCATCTGCCGCAGCGTCAGCAGCTACACCTTCGGGCTCGGGGTGACCTTCGGCTGCCGGGGCGGCGAAGGCGTCCTCCAGAGGGTCGGTGCCCTCGGGCTGGTTGTCTACGGGCTCGTTGGTGTTCTCAGCCATGATTAGTTCTTCTTCTCGTCTTCTTCATCGATTACTTCGGCGTCAACGACGTCGTCGTCAGCCTTGGCGCCCTCACCAGCGGCGGCGTCTGCCTGGGCCTGGGCGTAGAGGGCTTCCCCCAGCTTGGTCTGGGAGGCCTGCAGCTTCTCGAAAGCGGCCTTGACGGCGTCGTCGTCTTCACCCTCGAGGGCAGCCTTCAGGGCGTCGACGTCGGCCTGAACCTCGGTCTTGACGTCCTCGGGCAGCTTCTCGTCGTTTTCCTTGATGAGCTTCTCGATGGAGTAGGCGGTGTTCTCAGCAGCGTTGCGGGTCTCGGCTGCCTCGCGGCGGGCCTTGTCCTGCTCGGCGTGGGCCTCGGCGTCCTTGACCATGCGGTCGATGTCTTCCTTGGAGAGGGAGGAGCCGCCGGTGATGGTCATGGACTGCTCGGTGCCGGTGCCCTTGTCCTTCGCGGAGACATGGACGATGCCGTTGGCGTCGATGTCGAAGGTAACTTCGATCTGGGGGACGCCGCGGGGTGCGGGTGCGATGCCGGTCAGTTCGAAGGTGCCCAGGTTCTTGTTGTCGCGGGTGAACTCACGCTCGCCCTGGAAGACCTGAATCGATACTGAGGGCTGGTTGTCTTCAGCGGTGGTGAAGGTTTCAGAACGCTTGGTGGGGATCGCGGTGTTGCGCTCGATCAGCTTGGTCATCACGCCGCCCTTGGTCTCGATACCGAGGGAGAGGGGGGTGACGTCGATGAGCAGGACGTCCTTGCGCTCACCCTTCAGCACGCCTGCCTGCAGGGCTGCACCCATAGCAACAACCTCGTCGGGGTTGACGCCCTTGTTGGGTTCGCGGCCACCGGAGAGTTCCTTGACGACCTCGGTGACGGCGGGCATACGGGTGGAGCCACCGACCAGCACGATGTGGGCGATGTCGGAGACCTTGACGCCTGCTTCAGCAATGACGTCGTTGAAGGGCTTCTTGGTGCGCTCGATCAGGTCTGCGGTCATGTCCTGGAACTTGGCGCGGGTCAGCTTTTCATCCAGGTGGATGGGGCCCTCGGGGGTGACGGACAGGTACTGCAGGGAGATGTTGGTGGAGGTTGCTGAAGACAGTTCCTTCTTGGCCTGTTCTGCTGCTTCACGCAGACGCTGCAGGGCGATCTTGTCCTTGGAGAGGTCAGCGCCGGTCTTGGACTTGACCTGCTCCAGCAGGAAGTCGACGATGCGCTGGTCCCAGTCGTCGCCGCCCAGGCGGTTATCGCCGGAGGTTGCGCGGACCTGGATGGTGGAGAAGCCGTCTTCGTCCTTGCCAACTTCGAGCAGGGAGACGTCGAAGGTGCCGCCGCCGAGGTCGAAGACCAGGATCAGTTCGTCTTCGTTACCCTTGTCGAGGCCGTAGGCCAGGGCTGCTGCGGTGGGCTCGTTGACGATACGCAGGACATTGAGGCCCGCGATTTCGCCGGCTTCCTTGGTGGCCTGACGCTCGGCGTCGTTGAAGTAGGCGGGGACGGTGATGACGGCGTCGGTGACCTTGTCGTTCAGGTAGGCTTCAGCGTCACCCTTGAGCTTCATGAGGGTGCGGGCTGAGATTTCCTGGGCGGTGTACTTCTTGCCGTCGATGTCGGTGGTCCAGTTGGTGCCCATGTGGCGCTTGACGGAAGCGATGGTGCGGTCAACGTTGGTGACCGCCTGACGCTTTGCAACGTCGCCGACCAGAACTTCGCCATCCTTTGAGAAAGCTACGACGGAGGGGGTGGTGCGGGCGCCTTCTGCGTTTGCAATGACGGTGGGCTCGCCACCTTCGAGGACTGATACAACTGAGTTGGTAGTACCGAGGTCAATACCTACTGCACGTGACATGTTTACTCCTTATGGTTTGGTTATCTGTACATCTTTCAAACAAGTTGAGTCGCATGGGCTCAACTCGTTTGTCTTGATATCTAGTTTGCCACGTTTTGAGCAGAAGTCAACAGAGTTGAGTCAAAAAGACTCAACTTTTTTGCGCAGTCAGAGTTTAAGCTAGTGGGGAGTAGACGGACGCCCACCCCGCCCTTGCAAGGCAAAGGCGGGTGGCGGCGTCCGCACCTTTTAAAATCCTGAAAGTGAACACAAAAAAAGTCGGCACCCCGCAACAAGGGGGTACCGACAGATCTGATACTTCGGAGACTCTACGTCTTAGTTGAGCACAGCTTCCTTACCGTTGAAGGTATCAAGCAGGCTGGCCTTAAGGCTCTCTTCAGCGTTCACACCTACAGCCATCCAGTTCTCTCCATAGGTAACCCAAGAACCTTCAAAGTCAGACTGAGAAAATTCGGCAACCTGATTCTCATTAACGGAAGCACCGTTGACATAGAACCCCATAATGAGGGGTGAAGAATCATCAACGGCCATCATGCCTTCAAAGCTACTCAAATCATCCGGGGAGCAAATATAAATATTGATATCCTCGGGAGCAACACCCAAATCGCTAGCACCCTGCTGCTTGGACTCTTCAAGAGCTGACTCCAAGATGGTGTCACCGCTATCAGCACAGACAGAGGCGGCAGAGCCTGCTGTGGCTTCCTGCATCCCTTCCTTAAACTTGTCGTAGCTGGAGACCTTACTCGACCCACCAAACGCGCCAGTCAGGAAGATTCCAGCCAGAATAGCTATGGCAATACCGATAGCCATCAGGCCGCCGATGAGCAGACCCATATTTCTCTTTTTCGGGTCAGCAGAAGGCTGAGGCATAGGGCCGCCGATAAGGGTATCGGGTGCCTGGGTGCCGGGCGCAGGCTGCGGGACGCCCTGGGCGGACGCCGCCTGACCGGCACCAGGAAGGTTGGGCTCAGGGTTTGTAGGCTGCTGAGTCATGGCAATCTCATCCTTCATACAGATAGTGTGTGTCCTAGCCAACTTTACCGGCGAAAATGGTCAGCTTGATTATATTTCGCGCGGTGTCTACGTTTTCCCTGTACTATCTCTGGGCTTCTTTGCCGTCAGTTTCGAGCTCGGCCCTCCTGCGCTTAGATTTTTTCCCATTACGTACAGCCAGAATTGCAGCGACTACTCCGATGACAAGAGGGACCCAGGCTTTGGAGTATTCCATGAGAAAAAGCAGCCAGTCCGGCGGAGTAATGGTAGGCCAGGGGACGCGCCAGGAAGGAACGGGCAGACTTATCTGGGGTGGGGCAGGCAGGGAAAGAGTAAATTCTGGAACAGGCAGGGCTATCTGGGGCGCATTTATATCGGGAAGACGTTCGACTAGCCACTGCACTACCCTACCCAGCACAGGCATAAGCACCAGCATGGCGAGAAACCAGGCAGAGCGGCCCAGACCGAACAGCAAGGGCAACACAAACCGTCGAGAAGGGCTTCTTTCAAGCGCCTCACGGTAGGCTTCTGACCGGCTACCGGCTGGCACGTCGAGCTCGACATATTCCTTAGCTGTCCCATGTTTATAGGCCACGACCAGCAGCTCATCCAGAAAGTTTGTGGTGAGTTTGAGCTGAGGCTCTGTGGAAACAGTGGTCTTAGCCCGGGAGAACTTTCCGTCTAGAAGGTTCTTCTTGAGTGCAATGCTGGTAGGAGTATGGTCATACCGGCCCACTACTTCACCGTCAACGAGCACCCTCACCCGTTGCTTAGGCCGATCGATACGTTCGGCGATACGTTCACGGATCTTCGCCCCTACCGGAGACTCGTTAAAGGCGTGCAGTGACTTCTCGTCTGGTTTTTTGATAGGCCAGTCCGGGTCGATCTCGATGAATTCGGCATCAGATCCACGCTCCAGAAGCAGGTGCCCTACCACAGGGTGGTGCAGTTCCCAGCGGAGCATTAGTCTTCTCCCCCAGCATCTTCTTTACCCTCGGAACGTGCGCCCCACTCGTCCGTAAATTTTTTGTGCCAGGGGCTGACAGACACGATATAGATGATGACTACCGCCCAAACGTACCAGCCCGCTCCGTCCGGATAAAAAAGCCTGGAAGCCAGCCACATACAGGCTGCGGCCAACAGGCAGAAAGTGAGATTAGGTCGGTAGGTTGCCGCATCGTAGGCAGCAAGAATCGCAAGGACGAGTGGGGTGCCGACCAGAATCGAAGTAATCACCACTTGCTCAGGCGCAGTCAGCGCTAGAACCCAGGGCGCAAGAATGAAAATGAGCGGTAGAGCGGCAAGAGCTAGGCGGTTACCCCCGCTGCGGCGAGGTTTAGGGGTCTGTTCCTCAGGGCGGTCGTCGTTGACTGTTGTGCTGGTACTCATGTCACCCATTGTAGGCAGTACGCAAAAGCCCCGCAGGTGTGTGGCCTGCGGGGCTTTTGTCATCTCGAAAGAACTCAAGAAACTGAGTGTCTGGTGCTGCTCTTCTCAGTTCACTGCTGTATGAACCGGGCAAACCTTCTTGCCTAAGAGCCACCATCAAGTGTGTGTACCTGTAAGACTATACACAGGTTGCCCTTATTTTTCCGCCTTAGAGCGAACTTTTTACCACTTTTTATTCAGCTTCTCTGCCCGCCCACCTTTCCCGAAAGCTTCATGGGAACATAGTGAGCATGTATCGAATCATGACTGTATGCACCGGAAATATCTGCCGCTCCCCCATGGGCGAGTACCTCATCAAGCAGGCTGCCGCCCAAGCCGGGCTCGCTGTAGAGGTCGCCTCCAGCGGCATTTCCAATGAGGAAGAGGGCAATCCCATCGATCGTCGAGCCAAGAAGGTGCTCGATGAGCTCAACATCAATACCGGCTCCCACCGAGCCCAGCAGTTCACCCGGGCCGATTTTGACCGCTACGACCTGCTTCTAGCCATGGACACCAACCATTACCGGGCGCTTAAGCGTATGGCCCCTAACGACGAGGCAGCGGCCAAGGTTAGGCTCATGCGCGAGTTCGACCCGGCTGTCGCAGACCAGCCCCTTGACCGGCTGGGCATCTACGACCCCTGGTACGGCGATATGAGCGACTTCTACGAGACCTTCCAGATGATTCGGGACGCCGTGCCCGGAGTCATCGAGCAGATCCAGACCCACAGCAGTTAGCCTGGGCCGGGTAAGCGGGCAGGGGCGCCCCTGAGAGCTGACGTGGATCGGGGCTGGCGGTGAACCGTGAGGAGCCCCCGGGCGACGAACGAGAGCGGTTGTCAGCGCAAGGGGCGCCCTGGCCGCGTCCGCCCAGCGAGCGCGAACCCTGCGTGCTTTTCCTCCTGTTCCCTAACCCTCAGCCGTCCCCTCGCTATCAGCCACGGGTGCGGCGGTGTCCAGGCCGAGGCGGGCGCGTTCGTCCGCGATGATTTGGGCGGCCATCTTGGAGTCGGAGATGTCGACGGCTTCGGCGGCGCCGTCCTTGGTGGCGGAGAGGCGGGCGTATTCGTCGAAGAGTTGGGATTTAAGGCCGAGGAGTTCGATCATGCGTTCGTCGACGGTGTTGGCGCCGAGGAGGCGGTAGACGTCGACGGCGTGGGTTTGGCCCATGCGGTGGGCGCGGGCGATGGCTTGGGCTTCGATGGTGGGTTTGAACTGGGGTTCGGCGAGGATGACGATGGAGGCTGATTGGATGTTGAGTCCGGCGCCTGCTGCGGTGATTTGGGCGAGTAGGACGGAGCCGGGGGCGGCGTCCTTGAGCCTATCGACGGCGGCTTGGCGTTCGGCCGGGGGCATGGCGCCGGTGATGGTTCCGATGGTTTTAGTGCCGAGGGCGGTTTCGAGGCGGGTGAGGACGGAGAGGAAGAAGGAGAAGACGAGGACTTGGCGGCCTGCGTTGGTGGCTTCTTCGACGATTTCGAGCAGGCGGGTGAGTTTGGCGGAGTCCTCGGCTGCCCAGGCGGCGCGGCGCATGAGGGCGAAGTTGCCTTCGGCGACGGCGGACCGGTAGGCGTCTGCGTCTGCTGGGGTGAGTTCGAGCCAGTCGCGGTGTTCGGTCATGTCGGGTAGTTCGGAGAGTACGTCTTTTTGGTTGCGGCGTAGGTAGGCGGGGGCTATGCGGGCGCGGAATTCGCTGGCGAGTAGGTTTTCGGCCCCGCCGCCGGCGACGAGGTCGGGTTGTAGGTAGTCGACGAGGGTGACGAATTCTGAGACGCGGTTTTCCATGGGGGTGCCGGAGAGTAGGACGGCGTAGTCGGCGGCTCTCACGAGGTCGGCGACTTTTTGGGAGCGTTGGGCGCTCTTGTTTTTGATGAGGTGGGCTTCGTCGGCGATGACGGCGTCGGCGCGCCAGGTGGCGTCGGAGTAGAGGCGGGCCCCGTCGTAGGTGGTGATGAGTAGGCCGCCGTCGGCTTTCCAGGTGGTGAGGGCGGTGTCGCGGGCGTCCCCGTGGGCTAGGTGGGTGGGGATTGTGGTGAATTTTTCGGTTTCGCGCTGCCAGTTGATGACCAGGGAGGCCGGGCAGACGACGATGAAGTGGGTTTTGCCGGTGTTGGTGAGGTGGGTGAGGGCGGCGAGGGTTTGCATGGTTTTGCCCAGGCCCATTTCGTCGCCGAGGATTACTTTTTTCTGGGTGAGCATGAATTTGGCGCCGTAGGTTTGGTAGCCGCGCAGGGTGGCTGAGAGGCCGGTGAGGTTGAGGGGGTATTTGCGGATCCGCTCGAAGATTTCAGCCGGCAGGTAGGCGTCGCCGAGGGTTTCTTTGCCCAGGTAGTGGGCGAGCAGGGCCTGGTGGGTGGCTGGGTCGGCCAGGTAGCCGGCCCAGGCAGCGTCGGCGGTGAGCCAGGTGGCTGGGGGTACGGTGAGCGGAGCGAGGTCCCGGCAGCGGGCAAGGTCGGTGCGGAGCTGGTTGAGGTCGGTCAGGTCGTCGCCGACGGCCACAAAGAGGGGGCCGGACGCCGGGGTCGGCTGGGTGAGCAGGGGCGTGTAGGAGGCCAGGCGGTCGAGGAGGTCGGAGTCGCCGAGGGCGGCGTCGATGGTGCGCAGGCGGTCAAGGCCGATGAGGATTCGTTCGGCGGCGGGGGTGCGGGTTTCGCCCAGGTTCTCTTTTTCTTGGCCTGCTGCTTCGTCGAGTAGGCGGGTGGCAGCGGCGTAAATCTGGTTGGCGGTGGTTTCACCAATACCGGGTATGCGGGTGAGGGCGGCGGCGCTGCCCTGGGCGAGGACGTCGGCGACGGTAGCTAAGCCAGCGTCTACCAGGGGCGCGGTGCGGACGGTGCCGCTGGTCAGATCACGCAGTTTTTCGACGGGAACGTTCTTGAGGGTGAGGGTGGCCCGTTCTGCTTTGAGGGCCTGCATGTCACCGCTCATACCGGTGAGCAGCTGGGCACGTTCGGGGGTGTTGAGGGCTCCCCATACCGACAGGAAGGCGGCGTGGTCTGCGGTGCTGACTTCTTCCCAGTGCGGGGCGGCCCAGTTTTCCCCGGCATAGCGGGCAAGGGCCGGGGCGGCGGCGTCCTTAATACCTAAGGTGTTGGCGGCGAAGGCCGCATCGGGGGTAAGGGTGGTGAGCTGGTCTGCTTGGGCAAAGAGCGGGGTGAGGCGGGTGAGGGCACCGGAGGCGGACGCCAGCCGCTCAGCAAGGGCTGCACTGGCAGCTTCTGCGGCGCGGCGCTTTTGGCCGCCAAAGAGTCGGCCCAGCAGGCCGCCGCTCCCGGCCTGGATGTCTGCCAGAAGGGCGGGAAGGTTGTCGCCCGCTGCGGCAAGGGTGCGCAGGTCATCGTGCAGGGCGGGGTTTTGGTTGCGCCAGAACTGCTGGGTGAGCCAGGTGGAAAGGTTCTCGATAGAAGCGGGCGCCAACGGGGCGAAGCGGTAGAGGGAGCCTGCGTAGCCCTCGGGCAGGTTGAAGCGCAGGGCGGTGGGGGCGGCTAGGGCCGCGAGGGTGGCTTGGCTGCGCTGGCTGGCGTGGAGCAGGGCTGTGCCCTGGGCTTCTTCGGTGCTCATGTGTTCCCCTGGTTGTCGGTGGAGCCGGTTGGCTTGTTTCTCATTATGGCCTAGCGGATCGCCCCGGTGCGGTAGCCTGAGGGCAGTAGTTATGGCAAAGGTGAAGGAGGCCGGGGTGCTTGAGCTAACGGGGCTAGATTCGCTCGGTGAGGTGGTGGTGCAGGCCCACCAGCAGGTGCCAGGTAGGCGGCCGCTGCTAGTGGCGATTGACGGACGCAGCGGGTCGGGTAAAACTACCCTGGCTGCTGAGCTGGCTACCTGGTTGAGCAAGCGGGGTATCGCGGCTGAGGTCTTTCATTTAGAAGGCCTCTACCAGGGCTGGAGCGGACTGGCCCAGGCTGCCCTGGTGTGGCAGCAGCTTGCCGAGGCCGTGGCGGACGGACGCGCCAGCTCCCCCGAGACTGCCCCGCACTGGTTTGGCTGGGATTGGGGTAGGTCTCAAACAACCGGCCCGCACCCCTTTACCGCTGCCCAGCAGGCGGCGGGCGGCGCGCTCATCGCTGAGGGGGTAGGAGCCCTGACCGGCACCCACGATGTGGGTGTTTTCGTGGAGCTTGATACCGCGCGCCGCAGGCAGCGGGCCCTAGCCCGGGACGGAGAAACCTACCGCCCCTACTGGGACATGTGGGCAGCCCAGGAGGTAACTCTCTTACAGGACTATGTCGGGGCGTACGAGAACACTGAGGTGTTTAAATTTATCGGCGAGTCCTCCCCAAGCGCAGGATAGAGAAGATTCCTCGAAGGCGGCCTTTTCGTCGTGCTAGGAGCCAGTTTGCTAGGCCTACAATAGCTCCCAGCAAGATACCTGACAGCAGGAACCAGAAAACGAAGACATGCCAGGAAACAAAAATCTGCTGCTGAGCAACCTTATCCACGAAATCGAACCCATCGTTAAGGAGGGGCAGGGGAATCACGAGGGCACCGACGATAGCAAGAATCAACGCGATACGGTCTTGGCTTTCGAGGGCAGCTTCCTGCTGATCGCGAGTTGCGATGTTCATGATGGTTGCCGCGTGTTCTTTCATCACACCGTACCGCTTGTAAAACTCAATAGCCTCCTTGTATTCCCGAAGGACCTCCATTGTCTTACCTGTATTGGCCGATGCATCGTCCATCCAGTAGCGTACAGAATCAACTTCAATTTCTCGGTAGAGAGCCAAAACCTGATCTGAGGTTTTACCGAGATTATTTGAATGGGCAGCCCCTGCCATAGCCTCAACGAGGCGCAGCTCAGAACGGCGAAGCATCTGATCCTGTAATCTGCCCAGGAGGAGGGCATCGAGGTACTCAGCTTCGAAGCTCACAATAAAGTTGTTGAAGCGCTTATTCTGTTGCTCCTTGATCGCGATGAACGTGGCGTAGTACCGGGCGAAGTATCCGTAGCCTATCCTATTGAAGGTAATAAACCGGCTTTCTTGTTCCTGGTCAAAGCGGTCCATATCTTCGGCTGCATGCTCAGGAGATAGGTTGGTTGAATACTCAACAAGCAAAGGCAGAACAGGTTCGTACTCTTTGAATTCTTCTGGGTAGGCTTTGCTAAGCTCTTCAATTTCTTCAGGAGTTTTTTGGAGCAGAATAGCTGTGTAGGTATTCGCCTCAGTATCATCTCGTAAGGTTTGCGCTGTCGGAAACTTGATGTTAAGTTCCGGTGCCTCTTGCTCGATGACTTCGTGAAGATACCGCCCTCGAACGCCTCGGTGTGTGCCCCGTCCGTAAGCTGAGGCAAAACTACGTATCACATCCTTAACTTGTTTCTCAGTCTCAGCTGCCACATCGCATACAAGCGCTACCTGGGCAAGTGCTAGGTCATCCGTTACTCTGTCAGCCAGCAAAATCTCTAGCCGTCGGATGGAGAATTCTGTTACCTGAGGGAAGTTAGGCACTAGTTCCCCGTCTACTCGGCGGGTTTTCCTCTCAACGTAGGGCATCAGATCAATCTGCTGTACGCTGTGGAATCTGACGGGCATATCGGTAAGGCTTTGAGACCCCTCAAGGTCTCCATAGAGGAAGGACGACATGGTGGCGGGGAAGTAGTTTGCCCGCCACCTGCCATCTGAGTAGAGTTGGCTTCCATCTCGACGGGTTCCGCTGGGTATAGGGTAGGTTCCTGTTTCCCAGGCTGATCCTGAAGAGGAAATGAGTTCTGGGTGGACACGAACGTCGCAGATAAAAATTGCGGTTGCTTTAGGCATGAGGAACTGTATTTCCTTCAGCTTCAAACGTGTAGTTCAGAACTAGCCGTTTGGTTTTTCGAAACTGTTGGTAGTTGAATTCCAGGGAAAACGATCCCATTGCAGGTCTTTGGAACATATCTAGTCCGATACCTAAATCGATAATCCATCCATTGTTACATTTGATGGATCGATCATGAGCATCGGGGTCATAGGTATAGATGAAGGTGATGCCGTGGGGTTGAACCTGGTTTTTTATTTCTTCGAACATTTCTTCTTGTTCTTGAGTAAAAGCCCCGTATTCATCAGACCCAGAGCGTAACGTAAAAACAATTTCACTTTCAGGGGCTTTTACAGAGTGGACAACTGCTAGGAGATCCAGTAGGTTGCGTCCTTGGTAGTAACGGCGGATGTAGGCGTCTTCTAGTTGAATGAGGGTGGCACCCCGCAGGTAGTCAGCAAAAAGCGCCTGGTAGGTAATTCCTGTCTGATTTTCACGGATTTCAAGACGCTTTTCTTGAGGTCCGCTCTTGCCATCTGAATGAGTAGATGCGGGGATCTCAGGTGACGGTGCAGAGGCTACCTGGAGGTGATCACCCGCTGCCTCATCAAGGCTAGGTAACATTTGGTCTTCTTGGTCCTGTACGCTTTCCCGCCAGTAGAGGTGAGGGTATTCAACCTCTTCGAGGGTCTGGACGGTGCGTTCTTCTCCGCTTGCTTTTTCACGGTAGGCAAAGCGGGGCTGGGTCATGGTGGAGTCAATCCGGCACAGCTGGTCCTTGACTCGCTTTCGGCCCTCGATGGCGAAGGTGAAAAGTTCTTCGGCCTGTTCTGACGTAAAAATCTCGTGGGGGTATATGAGCTTGAGCAGACCTGAAAAGGTCTTGTTGATTCCGTCCCGGTCTCGTTTGGAGAGGCTGTTGTCGAGTTCAAAGTAGGTTGTGGCGTGCTGGGAGTAGTCGAGGTTTCGCATATGGCGCAGGCCTTCTGCCAGATAGTCCACAACGAAGCCGAACCCCTGGGTGAACATTTCGTTGCGCACGGTTTCAACTTCCCAGCCAGGAATGTAGGTGTGGAAACGGTCGATAAAGGCTGGGTCGTGGTAGTTGGCGGGGAGTTCTGAGAAGAGGTCTGAGTGCTTGAGCATATGGGGAACGTTATGGGCAGTGTTCCCTACAAAAGCGAAGGAGGCTTCGGCGCTTTGTACGTCGCTGCCTCGGGAGAAGCTCTTGTTGGCCATGTAGTTCTTCATAATGTCAACGAGTTCCCGCTGGGGGCGTTTGGTGCGCCCGGCGAACTCGTCAAAGGCTACGACGTCCCAGTAGCCCACGAGGCCTATGCGGCCGGTTGTGTTGTTGATGAAGAGCTTTGGCACGGTAACGTCTCCACCGGAGATCACGATTCCGTGGGGGGAGAACTCTGAGTAGACGTGGGTCTTGCCGGTTCCTTTAGGGCCAAGTTCTATCAGGTTGTAGTTGCGCTCTACGAAGGGGATGAGCCGGGTGAGCTGGAAGAGTTTCTGGCGGGTTCCAAAGAATTCTGGGTTGAGGCCAATGGACTGCATCAGCACGTCAATCCATTCTTCGGTCGTGAACTCTGCCCGGTGTTTGGTGAACTCTTCAAAGTTGAAGCCTGAGTGCTGTACGGGTTTGAGGCTGTCAATGCTCCAGGGGCTGACGCCCTTTTCGGTGGTCCCGTTGTAGCTCACCCGGGGCAGGCACCAGACGCCGGTGGTCAGGAGTTTTGGGTTTGCGCGAACGGTGGCGGGGTCGATGATGACCTCTGATATTCCTAAATTGTTGAAACTTGCTTCGTAGCGGTCGTCCTTGTCGTTGAAGATGACGTGGATACGGTCGATGAGAAGTTTGGGACCTTTTTCTCGGATGGTTGATTTGATGAGTTCTGCCTGGTTCCGTTGAACAAAGTTGTTCTGCATGATGAGCTTGACTCGTTCAATGCCCTCAGCGATTTGGGTTTCGTCGTGGGAGGTGGCGTATTGGCCCAGAAGGTATTCAAGGACGTAGGTAGGTACGGGGGCGTTGCTTTTGATGTGGGCTGAGAGGTCTTTACGAACTACATTGCCGGTGAATTCAGCAATAATTTTTTCATCGAGCGGTGTGTAAGCCATGGTGTGTGTTCTTTCCTTGCTGTGGCCTAGTTGAAGAAGTCGTCGATTTGGGTGTTGCCGCGTTTTATTTCGATACTTGTTTTGTCGTAATGCTGCCAGGTATCGGTAGTGGTGTTGTAGTTCTCTAGCCTGATGTCTGCGGGTCCTGCAGGGAGGCCGTCAGCTGCGCGGGTTAGTTCCAGGGTGAGTTTGATTTGTCTATCACTGGGCATTTCAGAGGTGAAGTGAAAGGTTGCTTCAGGTTGGTCTGAGATGAGCTTGTCAGCGTGGTAGATTCCTGCTCTGAGTTTGAGGGGTTTCAGCTCTCCTACAGGTTCCTGTTGGAGGAGTTTGATGGTGAGCAGGTTGGTGGTCATTCGTTGGGGCACCTCTGCGAAGCCTACCCTGACGGTCTGGGCGGTGTTCTTCTTCTTGGTGACGCGAACATTGATCACGGGTACTGTCAGTTCTTGGAGGGAGGCTCCGCCGTGAACGTATTTGAAGCCTGATCCCTTCTTTTTTAGTCTTTGAATGGATCGGGGGATGAGAATCTCGGTATCACCGGTCAGGCCTAGCTCTTCTGAGGTGAAGTGGTGGAAGGCGTCGCTAGGGCTCAGACCCGTTCCCAGCACAAAGCGGCGGTCGGTAAAGCCCAGTGAGTCGCCGTGGGCTTTTTCACTGAGGTAGCTTACCTGGTTACCTTCTTCGTCTTGGTAGATAAAGCCGTGGTCGGCTGTGATGAGGATGCGGGTGACGGACCGGTGGAGCTTTTTGATGAGGACCTTGATCTCCTTCTTTGCTTGTTCTGCTGCGGTGAAGGTTTCGTTCTCGGTTGCTCGTTTATCTCCGATATTGTCGATGGTGTTGTGGTAGATGTAGATAAATTTGTGGTCTTTGAATTTTTCCTGGATTTCAGTTTGGCTCAGGGAGACGATGTCCTGATACTGCACAGCAAGACCTTCATTGTGCCGCAGGATTTTGTCCCGGTTTTCTGTGCCGCTGGTCAAGTTACCGCCCGCCGAAACGGTGCAGCTGGATGGGTGGATTGTCAGCGGGGCAGGTGGGAGCAGGGAGGCCATTCCTAACTGGGTGTAGCTGGGTAGAACGCCGAGCATGGCGCTGATTGTTGTGTCATATTTTTTGTTGTGGGCTAGTTTTCGTTCTAGTTCTTGGGCTACTTCGTATCGAAGCCCGTCTGAGATGATGACGCAGGTGCGGGCTTTTTCGGTTTCGCGTTGGACGTGCTCGGTATAGAAGTTTTCTTGCAGGTTGCTGGTGGGGAAGGTTTGCCTCCACCCGGGGGTTGTGTCGATGAGTTCAGACCACCGGTTTCCCAGGGGCAGGAGGTAGTTGTTGGTGTAGGCCTGGTTAATCTGCTGGGTCAGGGCCTTGAACATTGAGTTTCCGTGGTCCTGGTTGCTCCGTTTCTGGGCCAGGTGGTAGGTACGGTAGAGCTGGTCGATGGTGTACCAGGTAGTGATGTAGGTTTGAAAGGTTTCGTTGAGGTTACCGCTTCCCAGCTCGAACTGCTTGATTGTTTCGAGGAATTGTGCACCGGCGCGGAGGGCCCGGTAGGAGTTTTCGTATTTCGGGTACCAGAGCACTGAGTTTTGCTCGCGCTGGGTCACCATGTCGCTGATTTCTTGCGCTGAGTAGCGGGAGTTGGAAACAGCTTGAGCTAGGTGTAGGAGGATGAGCTGTTCAGTTTCCTCGAAGAGGATGCTGGCTAGTAGGTTATCCAGGGTATCGTCCTGATGGGCCTGGCGATAGTTGGTGTTCTCTGCAACGATGCGGGCGATGGCGAAGGCGTCTTGGCGGGTGGGGTAGCTGTCGCGGAAGGCCTTGTAGTCGATTCGGATATTGCGGTATTCGGGGGCGGTGCTGTTGAGCACTTCATCGCGGTAGGCCCAGATGAGGAAGGCGCCGAAATTTTCGGTTGCTTCCTCTGGGTAAGCGTAGATTGCCCGTACTCCCTGCCAGAAGAATTCTTTGAGGTCGTAGGGGTCGAGCACATCTTCTGGTGCCGGGTTGCCATCAGCGTAGCTCACCAGGAGGGCGAAGAGGACTGCCTGCATGGAGTGCTGGTCTTCGGGCAAACCCAGAATGCAGGCTGTCATTTTTGCTTTAAAGGTTGCTTCGTCTTCTTGATTGGTGAGGCGGTTCTTGAGTTGATCCAGCAGGGCGCTGTCGCTGAAGAAAGCGGGGTAGTGGGCAGCGAGGCTGGCTGCGAGCGGGGATCTGATATCGGCTGCATTGAGGGCGAGGGAGGCCCGGTCTGCGGTGAAGGTGCCGTAGGCTAGCTCAAGGTCGAGAAGCCAGTTGTCGGTATCTTGGGTGGCGGGCCCGGGTCGGTAGATGAGAAATTTCTGACCTTCGGGGGCTGTGAACACTGTGTGTTTGATACCGAATTCGTTGTTTTCAACGTGTAGTTTTTGGGTGTTTTCCGGTAGTTCTAGCTGGTTGAAGTCTTCGAGGAAGTCCTGGTCAGGGTCGTGCCAGATTACAATGCCCTGCTGGTCGAGTTTACGGCTAATGGCCTGAGTAATTTCTGACATTTTTATTTTCCTGTTTTTAGTAGTTGCCGGCCGCTAAAACTAAGCCTGTATTGCTGGTTCTTACTCTGGGGTTTGTCGGGGAGGGTGCGCTCGATCAAGTGGGCATTCAGCAGGGGGGTAAGATAGCTGCTGCTCAGGTGGCTAGTTGATTTGATACCGAGCCTCATCTGAATTTCTTGTCTTGTCTTGTTACCCCCTGCCAGGTATCTCAGAAGCGTCAGGTGGTTTGCCGAAAGCCTGATCCCCTCATATGCGGTATCCAACTCATCATATGCGGTTTCATGCTCATCATATGCGGCATCCAACTCATCATATGCGGTTTTTGAACCTTCATATGCGGTATCCGGCTCATCATAGGTGGTTGAGGTGCTGGGCGTTGAGGAGTGGTCTTCGATGTATACGGTGACCCGTACCCTGTCCACAATCTCTTCGATACGGGGTTCGGGTAGACCGGCCTCTGCGATATCTGCGAAAGCTCGCTTTAAACCTGTGCCCCACTGTTCCATGAGGTTGGCTTCTCTGAATATTTTGGCCAGGGAGGGGTTGCGAAGCTTGGAAACGTAGCGCATGGTCTCTATGGTCATGCCCGGCATGAGGGTGCCGGGGTTCTCAATTTCGATCCGGTCGTCGTAGAAGGCGAGGCGAATCGGGGTGCCTCTTTCGCCGTAGTTGGCGTGGGCTAGGGCGTTGACGACGAGCTCCCGGAGGGCTGTGACCGGCACGGAGTAGACGTCCTGACGTTTCACTCCCCCGAAGATAGCCCTGCGGTAGGCGTGCTTAAGGATAAAGTCCATGATGGGTTCCACAGCGGCTGGGATGTTGGTGTGAACATCGGTGTGGTCGCTGATGTGGAGCCGGTCGGTACCGCGAAAGCGGGCTAGTTGCACGTAGGCGGTGGGGAGGTAGGAGTCCGGGTGGGGATGGGCTGCCAGGATTCCGGCGTTAGTGGGAACCAGGGTGCCGAGATAGGCCACGGCCAGTCCTAGGTGGGTGAGGTGTTCCCGGCTGGTTGGCGTGTTCCGTAGCTGGGAGAGGGTCTCTAGGTCTAGTTCGTCGATGGAGGCAGCAGGGCAGGGCTCGTCTTCGAAGAAGCTCCCCCGGGCTAGCCGCTCTAGTTCTGCGACCATGGCGGTGTCTGCCCGGCGGGTTGAGCTTCCTAAGCGGACGTAGACGCCGTGGTCGAGGCCTTCTGCGCGTATGTAGTGGGGTTTTCGGGTGGCAGGTACGTCAACGATGAGCACGGTTTTCCCGGCTACAGTGGCTGCCATGATGTTGGGTAAGAGTTGAGGGGTGATGGTGTCGTTGATGAGGGAGGTGAGCCGTTCTTCTTCGGCGAGGGGGTCTTCGAGGCCGTTGACGGTGCGGTCGTCGTTGATTCCTACGATGAGCTGGCCACCGGCGGAGTTGGCGAAGGCCACGAGGGTACGCAGGGGCCCGGCGGGGTGGGTGAGGTCCCGCTTGTATTCCAGCGTTTTACCCTCGGGGCGTGTGAGTTTGCCGGTGTTGTCGGTGGTCAGCTCATCGAACACGGGTGGTTGCCTTTCTAGATGGAGTGGAGGGCTCCTCCAAAGAGGGGGTAGTTGTGGGCGACGCCGTTATCCAGGTCGATGTGGATATTCTCAACGGCTAGGGGGTAGAGCACACGGTCTTGGTAGTCGGTGAGCTCTTTGAGGGTCTTGGCGAGCGCGTCGTCCTCTTTTTGGGCCCGGGTTGCTTCGCGGCCTTGGCCGTGGGCGATGGCGTATTGGAGGTGCTCCCGGTTGGCGGTGAGTTTGTCCATGTAGGGGCGGAGGTAGTCGTTAAGGACGGTGCTGACGGTGGCCGGGGTATAGCGGTGCATGTAGACCAGGGCTTTGAAGCTGCCCTTGCTGTTGCCGGTGGATGAGAACATCCAGTAGATGGGCCGCTTGGAGTAGCGTTTGAGGTGGTCCTTGTAGAAGTCGTCGGTGAAGTATTTGCGCACGCTCTTGCCGAGGGTTGCTTCGATGTAGGTGAGGTTGGCCTCGAGGTTTTCTTCGCCGAAGGCTTTTTTGAGGAAGGCCCGGAATTTGGCGACGATGTCGTCCTCGAAGCGGTCGTCGGCTAGGACGGGGATGACGTTGTCTTCGTCGGGGATGAAGGTGGGCGTGTCGGTGCCAACCTTGGCCAGGTAGTCGGCCAGGGTTTCGCCATGGTTGGCTAGGATGAGGCCGGGGGCGTCGAGGGAGTAGCGGCCGAAGAGGACGCCAACGAAGTAGGAGATGAGGTCCTTGACGGAGTCCTGGCTGTACTTGGTTAGGAGTTCATCTCGCTCAAGGCCCGTGCCGTAGCGGGCGTAGGGGTTTTTGAGCAGGGTGACGCGGTCAGCCGGGGTGGTGTGGTCTACTCCGTGGGTGATGCCGTAGGCCTCAGCGACCTTGAGGTTGACCTCGTGTTCCAGCTCTTGCACGCTGGCAACGGTTGCCAGGGCCTGCTCGAAGTCCTGGGTGATGAGGTCGGCAAGGGTACCGGTGCCAGTGCTGGTAGCCAGCTGGCAGAGGGCATTGACGGTGAAGTTCCAGGAGTTCTCAGAGGAATCCCAATCGTGGCGGTGAATGTCGATGAGTTTATCAACCGGCTCGTTAATTCCGGGAGTCTCTTTGAAAGGCATATTTGCGATGGTTCCAACTTCAAGGTTCAGAGTTGGAGCGATTGAAGAGCATAAGTGCCTTAAGAGAGATGAGTTTAGAACCCCTACAAGATTTTTTTGTTTTACTTCAGAAGCAAATATAGACGGGCCAGCGCCATCAACTAAAAATCCTTGTGGGTAATATCGAAAGGAGGATTCACCGCTACCAACCGCAGACCACGAAACTGATGGTAGAAAGTAGAATTTGGGGTTACGTATAACAGTTTTAGGCCTGTTGTCCAGTAGCTCTTTACCGTCGTCTTCCCAATTCACCAGATGGGACTGATTGCCATACCACTTACGGAAAGTTCCCCCCTTATTATAAGGGAACCAACGTTTGCCCGACTCTTGCGAAGCCTCGCGGGATTCACACGCACGACCAAAATTAAAATTACTGATTTCATGCCAATAACGCACAAATCGTCCGTTATCCCCCGTGCTTATACCTTTTTTGACGTTCGCAGATTCTGAAAGAGGTTTTAAAACCCTAAAAGCTGCTAGCATCTCATCGGTTAGCCAGTAGACCAGGGCCTGGTCTGGAACCTTCAGCAAGTCTGTTTGCTTGACCTCAAACTGCTTCTCAGCCTCGGCAAAGAACCTCTGGCGAATCACCTCAACCGAGCGCACCTCAACATGCTGGTCATAAAGCTTCCGATAAATACCACCTGCGCTCGCAGAAGGTTCACTATTCTGAATGATAAAAGCAACAGAACCAAAATCAGACCCGAAGATACCACGCCCCAGATGGGCAAGAGTCGTTACCTGTAGGTCCTTCAGCAAGTGGGCACGGTAATTTTTGAAAGATGACAGGAACATCCACGAAGGTAGATCAATCATGCCCCAATAGGCAGATTTTTTGCCAAGAGTTTCTGCCCGCTCCATAAAAGCAGTCATCAAATCGGCCGCCGTATCAGGATAGTTTTCCTTCAGCCAAGCTGTCATCATAGGCGACATATTCTTGGAACCCATATAGGGCGGATTAGCCACCACAGCTACGTAAGTCGCCGAAAGCAGTTCAGCCTGGCGCAGCACCAGACGCGCCTTCTCCCTCAGCTCAGCCAACTCATCCAGCAAAAGCCCAGAATCAGCGTCCACCTCCCCCACAAAGGCCCCAACATGCTCACGCACCACCTGCAAGACAGCAGCATCCGGGCGAATCAGAGAACCAAACACATCAGCGCTCTCAAACTGGTTCCAGAACCCAGCAAAAACATCGGCATCCACCTGGATCAGCCCGCCATCCACCGCATGATCAGCAGCGAAATCAAAGCCCTCCCCCAGGCTCCTCAACTCCTCACCCGTAAAAGACACCTTCTGCAGCACACAAATCTGTGGGGCCACCACACGGGTCGGACGCAAGAAACGGCGGTAACGCTCGCGGGCCTTCATCGTCAAAGCAAAAGCAGCCAAAGCACCGGCCCGCTCGTCCAACTCCAAACCCACCAGGTTCTTAGCCAGAATCAAACCCGGAATATCAGCCTCAGCATACCCAGCCTCACAATACATCTCATAGAGCAGGTCAAAAGCATAGGTCAGCATATGGCCAGAACCCACCGCCGGGTCCAGAACCGTCAGCTCCTCCGGCGAACTAATGCGCACAAAGTCCTGAACAGCCTCCAAACCGCCCACCGGCTCCACAAAATATTCCATCTGCTCCCGCAGGGCAGAACCCGGGTTATTCAACAGCCAGGTACGCCCCACCGTATTCTGCACCAGATAACGCACAATCCAGTTCGGCGTAAACAGCTGGGTCGCCGCAGGAATCTCAGCGGCCCCCGCCTTCTTCCCCTTCTTAAAACCGTCGAAGACCTCGTCCTTACGCTCAGCAATATAGAACTGGTACAGCCAGCCAATCACCTCAACGTCCTGGCACATCTCCACCGTCATGGTCTGGGCAATCTTACGCACTACAGAATGAGCGGCCAAGAGGTTAGCCGGAAGAAGCAAACTGCTCACATCATCAGCATCCGGGAACATCGCCGGAACCCAGGTCTGAAAATACCGGGCATACTCATCCACCAGCAAAGCAAAAACATCAGAATAAGGATCCTGAGACCGGGCCGCCCCGCTCACAATATCCCGGATCTTTCCAGCCACCCCCCGAGACTTCACAATGCTCTCATCAATCATGCCAGCAAAAGCATCCGAAACCACCTGGGGAGGGGCCTGCATAGGATCAACCCCCTCAGCCGGCGACACCACCCCCACCGGGGAGTAACCCCTAGCGTCCATAAACCTCATCGCTACCAGGCGGTTAAACCACAGGTAGGTCACCCGCTCAATCACAGCCGCCCGTGACGACTCAGCAATTGCCCGCTCCAGCTTCCCCACCAGAACAGGGAAATCCAGACGTTCATTAGACCCCTGAATAAGCACAGCATCAAGCCGAGCTGCCACCCCCTGAGCTAGCTCCCGACGGGTCTCAGCCGCAAAATTCTTCAACACTGAAGTATCCACACATACACCTTTACTCTGAATCAAAACTTACTTCTCATTAAAACAAAAGCGGGCGTTGAACACGCGGTCAGCGTCCAGCGCCCGCTGCCTCTCAGGTAGGGCTAGAAGAGCATAACGTAGCGGCCCTCAGCCACAGCCCGTTCAAGATCCTGCCTCAAGAGGCTCACGTAGGAATCGATATCAGCCGAAGAACGCAAGACCTGGGGGGCACCCTCAGGCTTCATCAGCTGACCAATCTGCACCGGAGCCGCTACCTGTTGGGCTGCCTGCTCAGGAAGGTTCTGGGAAGGCTCACTGGGTTCAACCTCCCCCTGAGCCGGCTGACGCTCTACAGGTTCAACAATAGGAGCCTCCGCTGAGGCAGCCAACAGCTCCCGCACCAGAGCAGGAATCCTGGTCTGCCTAAATTCTTGGGCCACCGACTGAATCAGGGGAATAAAAGCTTCTTCCATGATGCGCCGTTGGATTCCTTGGAACTCCTGATCAACTCGTTCCCGCAGGTCCTCGGTAGCCTGCGACCACTCCGGCAGGGTTTCAAGTTCCTGCCGTCCCAGCCCCAGATCCTCCAAAGCCTGGCTCCTCGCCCCCTGCTTCGCCAGATCAATCTTCTCGTTCAAGTCACCTGTCAACTGCTGAATCAGCTTGGTGTCAAAGCAGTTTTCCCTTGCCAAGGCGGATTTCAGCGGGGTAATCGCCGAAGCAGGAACAGACGCAAGATTCACCCTCTCACGTTCCAACAGCTGGGTAGCCCGGTCATAGTCCTTCCGTTGCTGCCCCCTCATAAAGCTCCTCACAGGAGCTAGCACGCTCTCAACCTCATCCAGCAGGCTTTCCAAGCCCTCCCGCTGGCTAAAAAGAACCACCGGGGTAGCCCCATACTGCTTAAACTCCCCCAGGGTCACCTGCAGAGGGCGAAGCAACGGAGTAAAGGGGTAGGGCTCGTTCTCCAGCTGGGCCACTTCAGCCGATACAGCCTCAAGTCGTGTCAAGGCGTAGACAGCCAAATCTTCACCGCTCTCAAAAGCGGGAAGATTCTCATGCGGCTCAAGTTCGTGCAAAAAATCCCGCAGAGAACGAATCTGCTCCTCTGGAATCTGGCGGGTCACCTTCAGCCACAACACATCAAACCCTGTAGCCTTCGTCAGGACTTCAGCAACCTGGGTTCGCTTCAAAGGGCGGCTATCTTTACTCACCGTCACCTTGCCCTCAGATACCAATAGGGCAAGAACAGCACGGGACGAGAGGGAATCCCAACCGTAGGGGCTCCCCTCAAAGTGGCTAATCAGCCTAGCAACATTGAGGCTCTCGTTCTGTTTACGGGTAATCGCCCCCAGCATTGTCTCGGCGGCCACCGCCATCGAACGCTGAGTTTCAATGCCCTCAAGGGTCTCTTCAGAACTCAAGATGGACCGAATCGTTGCCTCAGTCGCCCGGGTGCTCCCCAACTGGCCCAACTGCGAATACACCCGCCCTACCAAACGAGAAAAGGCAAGCTCTACTCGGCCCTTAGCTGTTGGAGCAGAAATATCCATCAGCTCAGAACCATTATCGAACAGAGCAGAATCAAGAATAGCTTTCTCAATCCGCCCCTTCAGCTCCCGCCCTCGGATCTGGTTAATCTGAACCTTCATATTCAAGGCCCGGGTGGCATCTTCAGTAACAGAACTACCCTGGGTACGTTTCACATATTTATTGGTCTGAACATACAGACGAATATCGTGAACCAGCCGCTCATCAGGCCTCAGCATCACCACAAGCTCTTGTTTTCCTACGCTGTGCCCGCGCAAGGCCTCAAAATTATCGTAGAACTCATAGAGGGGGGTCAAAAAGTTAATGCTGAGATCCTGTGTCCGGCCTACAGACGTATTATCAATCTTGAGTGTATAGGGAAAATCCCGCCCCGTGGCAGCATCACGAATTTTTGTACCGGCCAGAATCGACGCGATGTTCTGATGATACTCCTTCAGCTCCTCGCCCGGATCCAGCTCAACATTCTTAATCTTCTGTTCAATATCCTTCTCAGCATCGGTCAGATACTCATAGAGCTCCCCCTTACGCTGGATAAAACTACGCTGCTCCAAATCCTGCAAAGCATGTTTTACCCGGGCCTGCACAACCGAAAGATCAGAATTGAAGCCCTCATACATGAGAACCACCAGATTATGTTCAGAAGCCTTAAACTCATCAACGTACTTGACCAAGAACAGGGCCTTGAGCAACTGGGCCGCAAAAGCATCAAGCTCCACCTCAGCAGCAGCAATCTGACGCACAATCGATGACCGAAGAGAATTCTTAATCCCTTCAAACATGCGGTCAAAACTAACCGTCGAGCCAACCTCTTTCTCAGCAATCTGCCCGGCAACGTCCTGAACGACCCCCAACATTGACCGCTCGCCCACCGACGAATACCGGCCTTCAAAAGCGTTCTGCTGGGAAAGACCCTCAATAGCGTTCTGGAACAAACGGAACTGGTAACCCACAAAGGGATAGATAGCTACAAAATGGCTTTCATCCTTGTAATTACCAAAAGCCCGTGAACCATCATGGAAATCAAACAAGGTCTTAAGATTCTGATGCTGCTGTGAGTAAAGGGCCTTCACCTCAGCTACACCCTCATCGTTCTTACGCAACAGACGCTTACTAATAACCTCTTCAACGTCCTGGCTAGAAAGCTTCAAACGGGCCTTAAAACGGGCCTGAATCTTAGAGAAATCATTCGTTTGCTGCTTCGTCTGGTCACCCAGAACCGCGTCCATGCTCTCCTGCGACGTCACAAAAACCCAAGAACGCCCCTCACAGACAGTCATCAGAGTCTCAGCAACCGTCTGGAGCTTCAGCATCAGCTTCACATTATTGGCAATAAACTGCCCCACTTCATCAGCAAAGAAGTTAATCCGGTACCGGGAATCCTCACGGCGGTCTAGCCAGTCCTTGACGTTCTGGGCAAAATCTTCAACGGTAACGCTGTAGTTATCGCTGTACTGGGTCAGAATCTGAACAGGATCAGTTTCTGATGCCCCCTGCAAGCGGGCATACGCAACAGCCGCATTATGTTCCTCCAAGAAACTATGGCTACGCCCCTCCTCCCAAGGCAACCCTGCAACTTCGGCATAAATATCCTTGAACCGGCCAAGTTCCCCCCGCGCGTCCAAGTCCCTCTCAAACTGGGCCACATGGGGCATCCGACCAAAGTAACCACAGGCCTCATCAAAAACCCTCACAAAAACAGCTAGCAGAGCATCATCGCCCTTCTCCACCGAGTTGCTGGCCTTCTGGTCAATATTGAAGAGAATACTCGTTGCCGGAATCCCAGCCGAGCGGCTGATAGCCCCCTCCAAGGTCAATTCATCAGCTTCACGAGCTTTCTGACAAAAAGCATCAACAGCCACAGCCCGATCAAACTCATGCTGCGGAACAGTGCCCAACAGGTGCGCTAGCATCTTCAGCAGGTGGGACTTACCAGACCCAAAGAAGCCAGAAATCCACACACCGTTGCTACCGTCGTTGTTGTTATAGCTATCCAGTAGATTCTCAACAGCATGTGCGGCTTCCGCCGTTAAAACGTACTCTTCAACCTCAACGCCCAGCTGCTTCGTATCATCAGCTTTGATAACACCCTCAATAGAACGCTGAATATCCTTCGCAAAAAGATTATTAATCTGCATTACAAACCTGCCCTTATCATTTCCTCGATATTCTTAGCCCGGTAGTAGCTATCACTAGCGGCTATATTCAACACCTTCAGCTCGTACCCACGAGCCTCATTCTTGGTGTACTGACCTGGGAACCACAGCACCAAAGGTACCGGCGGCATATGAATCTGTAGGGCCTCCAGAAGAGCATGAGTACGGATAAAGGGGAAGACAGCCCCGATACCGTGCACAATCACAAGCCTATGGTCAATCGACCGCGCAGCTATCCGCGGAGCAATCATCGTCTCCACATCAAGCATGCTCTGCAAGCCAGCAGTAAACTTTGACTTAGTCTTCTGCCGAGGTTCTGCTTTAAGCACAGGATTCAGCAGACCTCTTTCTTCCAAGAGCTCAAGACATAGGTCAAAGAGATTAATCGTCACGACATCAATACCGTCTTGCCGCAGGTGCCCGCTCACGAGACGCAAGGACTTTTCCGCGTTCAGCGCATCTGTGGGGTCAAAGGGATAAATGAAGAAAGGAACCTCATTGCTCAGCCCCCTCATCGTAAGAAAACTTTCGCTCCCCAAAAGAGTTATCAGCTCCTGATCAGTTGCCATGCTATGCACCGCCTTCAAAAGTAGGTAAAAAACGGGCCGTAGACCCTGGCTCTGCCCCGTCAAACAGCCTGAGCAGTTCAGCAGACGGAAAAACCATCGAGATCAGTCCAGCATCATTGACCAAATCAGCTCCCCCCAGCATCTTAAAAATGACCGACCGCAATTTCTTCTGGGTTAGCTCCGTCAGCTCTTCTAGTTCCTCATGCCAAAACATTTTCTGGGCTACGAACCGGTCGTAGTCTTCGTGAGTCAGCACATAGTCGTGAAGCAGGAACTTCTGCCGGACCACGTCCTCAGCAAACTCCCCGATAAAGGTATAGCGGCGGCAAATAGCAACCCAGACAGCGAGCTTTTGGTCAGCAGCTGAAGCATCTGCCAGGAACCCTAACTGGTCATCAGTCAGCACTTTCAGGCGCCCCACGACCTCAGCCGTGTACCTTTTCAAACTCGACTCAGCCGCTGCCTGAATCGAATTGTTCTCCACCACGTACTGTCGAGTAGCTTCCCAATCCCGAACCTCACCATAAACCCTAGCTACCGCCAAGGACTCATTAAGCATCAAAGCCCCGGCACTAAAAGAAAGCAGGTACCGGCCCGCGTTTTCCCCCATCAACCCTCAATCTTTCTTGCAGTAAAAAGTCTCTGAAATTAATCCTAGAGCACGCACTGATATTTTCAGCGGTAGATCATATTTTTTCATTTCTGCAACATCACATTAGTTTCCCTATCAAATAAGAAACCAGCGAGCGTAGAATGGACGGGTTGAAAACCGCCCCTCAGAGGAAGGCCCACCACCGATGACCTCAGCCGCCGCACCTAATCGGGGCCTGCCGCCGATTGCAATTATTACCCTGGCGTCACTCACCGCTGTGGGCCCGCTGGCCATTGATATGTACCTGGCAGCACTCCCGGCTATCGCGGTTGATCTAGGTACCACTACCGCTTACGCCCAGCTGACTCTGACCGCCTTCATGGTGGGTATGGGTACCGGGCAGTTCATCGTGGGGCCGCTTTCAGACAAGACCGGGCGCCGTCTGCCCCTGCTCATCGGTGTAACCCTCTGCGCCCTCTCGGCCCTGGTCTGCGTCTTTGCGCCTACCATTGAGCTGTTTATTGCGGCCCGTTTCGTGATGGGCTTTACCGGCTCCATCGGCATGGTGCTAGCCCGAGCTATCGTGGCCGATTCCACCAGCGGCCTGCAGACCGCCCGCCTGATGGGCATCATGATGATGATTAACGGCATCGCCCCGGTCGCTGCCCCGCTCATCGGCGGCTTCGTGCTGGCTCACGGTACCTGGCGCGATATTTTCAAGGTCATTAGCGTCATTATCGCTATTTCCCTGGTGCTGGTTCTATTCTTCATCAAGGAGTCCCTACCGGCAGACAGGCGTCGTACCGGCTCCCTGCTCTCAGCCTATGCCGGCATTATCGAGGTGGCCCGAATCCGCCGCTACCGGGGGTTCATGCTGACCATGGTTCTGGCCTTCGGTGCCCTCTTTAGCTATATCTCCGGCTCGCCCTACCTGCTGCAAAACGTCATGGGTCTGAGCGAAACCCACTTCACCTACGTCTTTGGCCTGAACTCCCTGGCCATCGTCCTTGCCTCCACCGTGATGACCTCCCTGGTAGGCAAGATTGCCCTGCGCAAGCTCCTCGTCGTTGGCACCAGCTCCCTGCTGACCGTCAGCCTGCTCCTGCTGGGCTACTTCCTACTGGGCACCCCCTCGCTTGTTCCCACCATGGTTCTGCTATTTGCCTTCACAGCCTCGGTCGGCATGGTCTTTGGTAACGCCTCAGCCCTGGCCCTGGGCGAAGCCCGCCATATTGCGGGCTCCGCGAGCGCCCTGCTCGGCACCGTACAGGCTCTGATGGGTGGCCTAGCCTCACCCCTGGTTGCCCTGGGCGGCAGCAGCGCCTATCTGCCCATGGCCTGCGCGATGGTGGGGTTTGCAGCCCTCAGCGCTCTGAGCCTGGCCACTACGCCGCGGGCCGAGAGCGATTACGCGATTGACCGACCCAAACCCTAGCGAGTATCTACCCCACCGTTAACCGCGCGCCAGGTAGCCCAGCAGTTCTTCGGTTAGTTCCTTATCGGTGGCCACGGGGGTTCCGTTGAGGTGGGTAACCGGCGCCAGTAGACGCACCGAGGACGCCAGCCACACGGCGTCCGCCTCCAGCAGGTCCTGGGGGTAGAGGGGCCCGTAGCCGAGCTCCCACCCGGCGGCGCGAGCACCCGCAAAGATAGCGCCCTGGGTTGTGCCGGGCAGAATACCGTGGGCCGGTTCGGGAGTGTAGAGCACCTTCTTCTGCCCCTCGGTCTTGGCAACGATCACCGAGGAGGTTGCCCCCTCAAGAATGCGGCGGTCGTCGGTCACCCAGATGGCGTCGTCCGCACCGTGTTTGCCCACATAGCGCAGTACCGACATGTTGATGGCGTAGGAGAGGGTCTTGGCTCCGGCCAGGAGCCAGGGATAGGCAGAGTCTTCGGCCGGGTCGTGGCCGCGCGGCAGGAGCATAGCTCGCACCCCCTGCTCGCGCTGACGCAGAATCGTGGGTGAGGACGGGGCCACGGTCACCCAGGCGTGGGGGCCGGCTTCAACGGTACCGCGAGAGATGATGATTTTGACGGTGTGCTCTTCACCCAGCACGGTCTGGGGCCCCTGGGCAGCGGCGTCGACGGCTAGCTGCACGGCAGCCCGCAGATTATCTTCAGCGGGCAGGGGCAGGTCGAGTAGGCGGGCGGAACCGGCCAGACGGGTCAGGTGGGCTTCAAATTTACGGACGCGGCGGTTAGCGGCCAGCATGGTTTCAAAGACGCCGTCGCCACGGGTCAGCCCCTGGTCTTCGATGTTGATGAGGGGGGCGGTGGCGTCAGCCAGCTCACCGGCGGGGTTTTCTTGGGTTAGCATCACAACGGTTGTAGTCATACTTCCAAGCCTAACCCTTAACGCTGATGCTCCCGCGGCAACCTGGCGTTAGGGGTTGCGGGGCGGGAGCACCTGATGCGAGCACCGCATACGATGCGAGCGTACTTCGAGCCCTCTGGTCGGGGGCTCGAAGATATCGACCCAGGTCTACCAGACGTGGGGCTAGGTGACAGGGTACACACTTTCACTCTAACGCGGGCGGTGGGGCTTTCTCAAAGATTTTTGGACTTTTTAGGTCATATTTTTACTGCCACACCCAGGTGAGGGTGCCAGCAAGACCCGATGTCACGTAGCCGATGATGAGCGTTCCCAGACAGCACAGCAGGAAGGTCGAATCGTCCCTGCTATAGACGGGGACGCGGGCCCAGGTGCGGGGCCCGGCACCGAAGCCGCGGGCTTCCATGGTGACAGCCAGGCGGGTGCCACGCCGGATAGCCTGCACCAGCAGGGCAAAGGTCTGCCCGACCAGGGTGCGGACGCGGCGGAGCAGGGAGTCGCTTGCCCCCAGCCCGCGGGCCCGCCGTGCCTGCCCCAGGGTATGCCATTCGCTGAACATGAGCCCTAGCAGGCGCAGAGCGGCCAGGGCTGCCAGGACAAAGCGGGCTGGCAGTTTAGCCGTCTGCGCCAGGGAGTCACCCAGGTGGGTGGGGTCGGTGGTGGTGATGAGCAAGAGGCTGGGAAGAATCAGAGCCAGGCCACGAACCATCAGGGAGATACCCATGGCAAGGGAGTCGGTGGTAATCCAGATGAACCCCACCTGGAGCACCGTCTCCCCCGTTTTATCGGCGATCAGTGAGGTGGACCAGCCGGTGAGCAGGGTGCCAATCAGCAGGGGCCAGAAACGGGCCAGCAGGGCGAACGGCTGTACGCCCCAGGCTTTGAGCAGGGCCAGTTCAAGAGCAAAGACCACCAGGGCGGTGCCCCAGTCTTTGATGAGTAGCAGCCCTATCGATAGCAGGAAGGTAGCCAGCAGTTTGGTGCCCGCGTTGAGCTTTCCGGCGCGGCTACGGTGGGCAGGGCCTAGCGCGAAAAGGTCAAGAGCCATAGGTAGGTTCCGCTTTCTGCAGGGTCAGGCGCGTACCGCCGAGGGCAGCTACATAGTCTGTATCGTGGGTTACCGATATAACGGCAAGCCCCCGGTCGAGAAGTTCTTTGATGAGGGTGACGAGCTCGGCCCAGGTGGTGGCGTCCTGCCCAAAGGTAGGTTCATCAAGCACCAGCACAGCCGGTTCGGTGGCCAGGGCTGTGGCTACCGACAGCCGCCGTTTTTCACCGCCTGAGAGGGTGAAGGGGTTGGCATCGGCCAGGTCGGTAAGGCGCAGGCGGGCAAGGAGCTCATCGGTGCGGGCAGCCAACCGGTCTTCATCAATCTTCTCCTTGCGCACACGGGCCAGGTGCCGGGGGCCAAACTCTAGTTCTGCGCGCACGGTGGGGGCAAGGAACTGTTGTTCCGGCTCCTGGAAGACCAGACCGATACGGTCGGCTAGCTCGGCAGCGGGCCAGCTAGCCGGGTCGGAGCTACGGTGCCGGGCGGGTAGACCCGCGGTGAGTGCCTCGTGGGCATAGACCTGCCCCGCAGCCGGGTAGATCAGCCCGGCAAGGGTCAGCGCCAGGGTCGACTTCCCGGCCCCGTTGGGCCCCAAAAGAGCCAGGTGCTCCCCAGACGAAAGGGTCAGGTTGATTCCACTAGCTAAGGTGGGCAAATCGAGGGTAGGCACCTGCCCCGCAGCGATAGCGCGGGAGCGCTCCTTGCGCTGGCGACGGGTAGGTAGCTGCCGGGTCAGGCTTACCTCGCGGGCCTCAAGCAGCGGGGAGGGCTCGTCCGTACCCTGCCCGGGGCGGACGTCCGCCCCCACCTGCCCTGCCCGGGGCGGGTGGGGCACATAGCCGGGCACCCACACCCCACCGGCAATGAGCTGGTCGCGGGCCTGTTCCAGCACCTGCGCAGGCGGGCCGTCGAAGCTGATACCGCCCTGAGCATCGAGCACCAGCACCCGGTCAACGTGCTCTGCCCAAATACCAACCCGGTGTTCAATAACCACCAGGGTAGCGCCCGATGCGGCAGCGGCGGCCAGGACGGCGTCGCGCACCTCAAGCACACCCGCCGGGTCGAGGTTGGCGGTGGGTTCGTCCAGGAGCAGGGCACCGGGGTGCATAGCCAAGATACCGGCTAAGCCCAGCCTCTGCTTCTGCCCGCCAGAGAGAGCCGATGTGGAACGGTCAAGGGGCAGGGAGCCCAAACCGACGGCGTCCAGGGCCCAGGTCACCCGGTCCCAGATATCCTCGCGGGGTACCCCCAGGTTCTCAGGCCCGAAGGCCACGTCATCGCCTACCCGCGCCAGTACCACCGAGCTTTCGGGGTCCTGCTGCATGAGCCCGCAGACCCCGCGGGCCTCGGTGGGGGGCTGCCCGTTGACGGTCAGCTGCCCCAGCTGGGTTTGGTCGTCCTCATCAACAAGCAGACCCGCCATGGCGTGCAGCAGAGTCGATTTGCCCGCGCCAGAAGGGCCCACCAGGAGTACCTTCTGTCCCGGGGCAATCTCAAAGTTCAGCCCCGAAAAGGCAGGGGTAGCCCGCCCGGGGTGGTGCCAGCCGAAATTACGGGCCACAAAGCGGGCCCCCTGCTCTATCTGCACGCGCTTGCCCCTGGTCTAGGCCTGGGAACGGGGTGAGGTGCTAGCCCGGCGGCGGGCACGGCCAGCGGCCAAAGAATCGAGCACACCGGTCGTCACCAGGGCGCGGGTGAGAAGCCACGACACCAGACCAGCCAGCAGGGTGCCGGAAATAATGCCGCACACCGCGTAGGTGACAGCCTTGGAGCCTTCAAAGACGCCCGCGTAGTAAATAAAGAGCTCAGAAATACTCATAAAGGCACCGGCAGAAGCACCCGCTAGCAGGGCGGTGCCCAGGTTCCAGACGCGGTAGGCAAAGAGCAGGAAGACCAGCTCAGTGCCCAGACCCTGGATAATGCCGGAGATAATGATCGCAACAGAGTAGCTACTGCCCAGCAGCATAGAAATCACCGCAGCCAGCAGCTCGGTGTAGAGGGCAGCGCCGGGCTTACGGATGATATAACCGCCAAGGACGCCCGCGATCAGCCAGGTACCGCCCACCAGCGAGGCGTACTCGGGGGCCAGGGCCAAGGCGGTTTGGGCCATGTTGTAGCCGCCGTTATTCCAGGCCCAGAAGAGCACAGCGCAGGCAACAGCCAGCACAGAGGCTACTACGATATCGTTAACGCGCCATGTCAGCGCAGTTTTCTTAGACATAAGCCTTCCTTTGGTGTGGTACAGCAAAGGGGGCATGCACAGGCAGGCGACAGCCTGCCGTTCTTTTCGACTCCCTAGCGCCGGTACTAACCGGATCAGGTTCGAGGGTCTGCATGTGCACTCTCAGCGCCCCGTGTGGGCGCTCCCCTGTCGTTTCCGCCGTGGGCGGACGTTCCTTCTGAACGCCTTTGTAGTATAGGCAGGTCGGCCCGGCAAAGAAAAGATACAAACTTTTATGACAGAAGCCGCTGCCAGCTGCCCACATTTACACAGTACTGATAGTGTTAGTGCCAGTAGCTCTCTGTAGAGCCTCCATCAGCTACCGAAAGGGAACCTCATGAACCCCCTCATCAAGATCGCAGGAACCGCTGCCTCACTCGGCGGCGTTGCCCTGGCCAACAAGGTCCTGGGTGCAACCTGGACCAAGATCACCGGCAACGAGCCCCCCGCCAATAACCCCGATGACGATGAGCGCTGGCGCGATATCATCCTCTGGTCTTTGATTACCGGCCTGGTCGGCACCATCATCAAGGTCAGCATCACCCGCGCCCAGCACAAGATTGAGGCAAAGGCTGGCTCCGGCTCCCAGGCTGAGGTCTAAACCTAGCTGGCAGACCTTCGCCCAAGGCTGGTTCCCTTCTTCGCTGAAGGGGACCAGCCTTTACTTTTACCCTGACTTAACCGTTTCACGGGCCCAAAGCAGGGGTCGGGCCGATAGCATATAGCCATGACCACACCAGCACCCGGCAGCGCCACCGCTACCGCCCCTGCCTCCCGCTCCACCTTCTTCGCCTGGACCCTGTGGGATGTGGGCAACGCCAGCTTCAACGCGATCATGACAACCTTCGTCTTCACGGTCTACCTCACCAGCTCCAGCTTTGGCAGCACCGAGCACACCTCGGCCGTCCTCTCTGCCGGTCTGACCATCGCCGGTATCTGTATCGCCTTCCTCGCCCCGATCTCGGGTCAGCGGGCAGATGTGACCGGCCGCCGCGGCCTCTGGCTGACCGTCAACAGCCTGCTCCTGGTGCTTCTGATGGTCCTGTGCTTCTTCGTAGCCCCCTCCCCCGACTACCTTATCTGGGGTGTGGCCCTGCTGGCCCTGGGCAACCTGGTCAATGAGTTCGCCGTGGTCAACTACAACGCTATCCTGCCCACTATCTCTACCCGAGATACCATCGGCAAAATGAGCGGAACCGGCTGGGCAGCTGGCTATTTCGGCGGCATTGTAGCCCTGCTCCTTGTGCTCGTGGGGTTCATCTCCCCCGGTCTGCTAGGTATTACGGAGGACGGCGCCCTCAACATCCGTGCCGTGGCCCTCTTCTCGGCGGCCTGGGCTCTTGCTTTCTCTCTGCCCCTGATTCTTAAGGTGCGTTCTCTGCCGCAGGTGGTGCGTCCGGACGCTCCCCGTGTGGGAATCCTTGCCTCCTACAAGCAGCTTATCGCCACCGTCGTCAGGCTCTACCGGCAGGCCCCCACCACCCTCTACTTCCTGGTCTCGTCCGCCGTCTTCCGGGACGGGCTCAACGGTATCTTTACCTTCGGCGGCATGCTCGCGGCAGGGTCTTTTGGTTTTAGCACCAACCAGGTCATTATCTTCGCTATTTTCGGCAATATCGTGGCGGGGGCCGGGGCCATGCTGGGCGGGTTCTTCGATGACCGCTTTGGCCCTAAGCGGGTCATTATCTTCTCCCTGGTAGCCCTCATTGCAGCAGCAGTCCCCCTACTGGTCTGGCCCTCCACCACCATGTTTTGGGTCTGCGGCCTCACCCTGTGTGCCTTCGTTGGCCCTGCCCAGTCAGCGGCCCGCTCCTATCTAGGACGCCTGGTAGAAGCAGGCCAGGAAGGTGAAATCTACGGGCTCTACTCCACCACCGGCCGCGCGGCCAGCTTCTTAGCCCCGGCTCTCTTCGGCCTCTTCGTTACCCTCATGGGCAGCCAAATCTGGGGCATTGTGGGTATTGTTATCGTGCTCCTTGCCGGTCTGCTTCTGATGATTCCAATTAAGGACCCTCAGGTCAGCACAGCCAGGTAGGCTACTGCCGCTCTAGGTTCGGTTATCGGGGCTCGGTGTCTCCGCAGGGCTATCTGGCTGACGGGTTACCTTCAGCATTTGCCCATCAACCATGGCCCGCAGAACTGTGTCGAAATCAAGGCGGGCAATCTCTCCGTAGAGCTCAACCATGGCCGCGTAGATAGTGTCTGCCCGCCGGGGTGTCTCCAAGAAAGACCAGATATCCCAGCCGATAATAGAAACTCGCGAAAGCCGCCCTGAGGTCGTCAGCAAGAAACTATCGCCGATAGCCAAGCCCTCGGTACCGGCAGCCCGCTGGTAGAGCTTTTCGCCGCTGCTACCACCGGTGACAGGTTCAGGGGCACGCAGGTACTCAAAATCTGGTGCGAGCTGCGGAATGTCCAGCCGCCCTGCCAGCAGATCACGGAAGAAGGGCAGAGTCTCAGTAATCTCACTGTAGGTGAGCTTGATAGCTCCGCCCACGCGGTTCAAGAGGCCCGCCAGTTCTGCCAGCCCCTGCGGCATCTGCTGTACCCCCGACGACTGCAAAACAATCGTAAACAGGGCTTCGTCCAGGGGCAGACGTTCCCAGCTTACCGACGCTTGGCCGGTCTTATCCCGGTCAAGGATCACCAAGTGCGAAAGAGTGTAGCTCTGCTCGGGGGCAGCCACCTTGAGACCCCGATGAGCCGGGTCGTACTGGACCTTCGGTGCCTGCTCATCTTCAATCACTGAAAGAGGCTTGGGATAGGGCAGAATACTCAGGTCATCGGTGCTGACCACGGCTGTCTCATCACTGAGATAAGCGAAAGAGGCCCCTAGAACACTGGCTGCTGTGGTCTTACCAGTACCGGAAGCTGCGACCAAGCCTACGGCCTGCCCACTCTCGGGGTCCCCCAGCACAGCGGCGTGCAAGAGGTGCTTACTACCAGCATGGGCCTTGAGCAGGTGCATGGTCACGTGAACCGTTAGGCGCTCTGCCGCAAGTGCCTCATCGGCACTATCTATGGTGGTGGTTTCAATCCCCTTGGGGTAGGCGGTCACGACCTCGGCAGCTGACCGCTGGGTCAGCACGACCAGGCGGACGTCCTCAGCATCAGCATCGGTAACTGGGTCAATAATCTGCGGGGCAAGAGATCCCCAGGCTCGCAGCGATCCCTCCCATAATCGGTCTGAAGCGTCCTCAAAAACCACCAGTACCGGAACATCGGCGGGGTGAAGCAGCAAGCCGCGCATGGGGAGCTCCTTTAGTTGGTCGGGGTGTCGGTAGGAATAAGGGTCTTATGGAAGTTCAGGTAGCTGCGCGAAGCGGTGGGGCCGCGCTGACCCTGGTAGCGGTTACCGTAGGCTCCTGAACCGTAGGGGTGCTCGGTTGCGCTCGTCAGCTGGAAGAAGCAGAGCTGGCCGACCTTAGAACCGGGCCAGAGCATAATCGGTAGGGTCGCCATATTCGACAGTTCCAGGGTCACATGGCCTGAGAACCCGGGGTCAATAAAACCCGCGGTGGAATGGGTCAGCAGCCCCAGACGTCCTAGTGAAGACTTGCCCTCCAGTCGGGCAGCAATATTATCTGGCAGGGTGACCTTCTCGTAGGTTGCACCCAACACGAATTCACCCGGGTGCAGAATGAAGGGCTCATCGGGTGCAACCTCTACCAGGCGGGTGAGGTCTTCCTGCTCCTGTGAAGGGTCGATATAGGGGTACTTGTGGTTGTCGAAGAGCCTGAAAAAGCGGTCAATGCGCACGTCCACCGAGGCGGGCTGAATCATCGACGGGTCGTAGGGCTCTAGGGCAATTCGCCCGGCATCAATTTCTTTGCGGATATCCTGATCAGAAAATAGCACACTTCAAAAATACCGCACTTCAACAGCACCGGACTGACGCTCTACATACAGCGTGGCGTAGTGCACCCCTGTCATTGCGGAGAAGAAGCGTACCCTTAAGAGCAAAGCATCTTATACTTCACTCGCACGAAAGCAGACTATGACTCCCCTAGTGCTGTGCACGCTCACCGTTATTGTGACACTGGCTGTGAGCGGTTACGCCAAGGCTAAAGAGCCCACCAGCACGGTGACAGCTATCGTCAACCTCAAGCTGGATCAGTGGCTACCCATCAAGCCGTTTGCCCGAATCCTGCCCTGGGCCGAACTAGCCCTGGCAGCCGTCCTTTTCTTTGCCCCCGGTATTCTTCAGGTCCTAGCTGCTATCGCGGCGCTGGTACTTTTTATCGGCTATTGGGCAGTAATTGCTCGGGCTGTGGTGCAGGGTAATACCGCTAGCTGTAACTGTTTCGGGTCAGCGTCTACGGCCCCGGTCTCGGCGTATACCCTGGTGCGCAATACAGCTCTCTTAGTAGCAGCCTGTGGCGCTCTCATCGGTGCGTTGAATACTGGTGGGTCAGCCCTCACTATGCTCCTGGCTCTAGATGCTAATGGTTGGCTCTGGGTGATTGGTGCTGGTATAGCGTCGCTGACCCTCTGGGCTATCTACCGCTCCGAGCTGGTCCCCGTTGCCGAGGAAGAGACGACCGCCCCTGCCCTCGAGTCCCCCGTAGATGAGGAGGGCGAGTACGTCCGCACCCCTGTGCCTTTTGCTGCCCTTTACTACCCCCATGAGAATCGTTCCCTCCCTTCGGGCTCGGGAGAACAAACCAGCCTCCGCGAGCTAGCACTGCAACAGGCTAGAGTTCTTCTCTTTGTCTCCCCCGGTTGCGGGCACTGCCACGAAGTTATCGACAAAATCGATGAGTGGCAGCAGCAGCTGCCCATGTTGGGTATCCACCCGGTAGTCTCTAACGACTCCGATATCGACCGTTTCAGTTTCACCAGCGATATCCAGGTCTTTGTTGACCCCGGCTTTAAGACTCAGAGCCTCTTTGGCAAGGGCACTCCTGGCGCTGTTGCCCTGGGGGCAGACGGTCTTCTGGCCGGCGGCCCGGTCTTTGGCGGCAAGAAAGTAATGAATTTTGTGGAAGACATCATTGCTGAAATTAATGCCGACTACGGCTCTCTCGTAGAGGCAGACATAGAGAGCACAGATGATGAGTCTGACTCAGAGTACGAGATTATCGCTAACGACCGCCAATAGCTCTAGGGTATATTTCGAGCAGGTACGCTAAAGCCCGGGCTTCCCTGAGTAAGGGGAGCCCGGGCTCTGTTATATCAGTGAGCGCTTCTACAGGATATTGAACTGCTGCAGGGTCTCTTCCGGGAGTACGGCGGCAACGGCTAGGGCCAGCAGGAAGAGCAGGGAAATGACGCCCACGGTGGTGGACTTCCAGCCGGGGTGCAGCTCGTTGAAGGTCACCAGGCCGGGGTGTTGCTTGTTCATCTGGGTAACGTTGATGATCTGGTAGACGGTGGTCTGGGGGGCAATTGCGGTGGCGATGGCCCGCAGGGTTTTGGCGTCCCAGATACGCCCGTCGAGGCGGAAAACACGCTTACCCTTAGCGTTCACGGCCCAGAGGGCGGGCACCCCCTTGTAGCGCAAAGCTGCCATGCCGGTTAGCTCCTTGCCGGCTGCCTGGCGGGGGGTGAGACGCTCAGCGAAGACGGTCTGAGAAATCGAGCTGAGCTCGGCAGCCTGCCAGCCGAACAGGCGTCCGCTCAGCACGTGGGTTTCGGTCTTAACCACAATCTGAGGGCGCAGGGTGGAGTAGATAGCAAAGAGGGCACCGAGGGTAATCAGGCCCAGAAGCACCATAAAGACCGGGGTGGGGCGCTTGGCCACCATGAACCAGATGCAGGCTAAAGCCAGCACACCCGCGGGCACGCCCGCGATGAGGCGGCGGTGGTAGGAGTTGATACGGGGGTGAAAGATCTTCGTGACGGCCCCGTACTTATCGGGTACCTGGTGAGCGTGTTCTGCCATGGCTCTACTCTATCGGCAGTACCGCCCAAACGGGGCGTAAGCGCGTGTGAGCTACATTTAAAGGGTGCATTTTAGATCTTCAGTAGACCGTGTTTTAGCCTGGTGGTTGTTGGGCGTCCTTGCCGCGCTTTTTATCGCTCTTGCTTCTTTAGCCCTCATTAACCGTCTGGTCTACGGGCCGCAGGGGCAGGTGCGCGCCTACTTCGCTGCGGTGCGGGAGGGCGACGGCTCTAAAGCACTGGGCATCTTGGGTGCCCAGGTTCCCGATGCCAGCGCCGCTATGCTCGATGGGGATGCGCTGCAGGCCTCCTTTGCCGGTCTCAAAGATCTTTCGACCGAAACTGTCACCGTGACGGACGGCGGGGAGCGGGCCACCGTGACCGTCACCTATACCCTCGATGGGCAGGCTGGTCGCACGGACTTCTATCTGCATAAGGTGGGCTCCCACTGGGGAGTCTTTGACCAGTGGCAGATTGACGCCGGTGAACTGCCGACCGTGGAAATTACCTCAAATTCGGTGGAGGCCGCTACCCTCAATAACACTAAGGTGGCGGTTGAGGGAGGAACCCGTAAGTTTGCGGTGCTCTACCCCGGCTCTTATACGGTCACCTATGAGTCAGCGCTGTATACCGCTGGGTCGCAGACGGTCGATGTGACGGCTCCCAGTAGTGAGCCGTCCACCCTCGCTATAGAACTCACCCCTTCTGAAACTGCGGTGACCTCGGTTCAGCAGCAGATTAAGACCTATCTTGATACCTGTGCCGCGCAGAGTTCCCTCTACCCCACCGGCTGCCCCTTTGAGTACGACTTTTCAGGTCGAGTGGACGGCGATGTGACCTGGCTTATCACAAAGTACCCCCAGCCAGAGGTGACTTTGGCCGGGGGCAAGTGGGCCCTGGGTAAGAGCAGTGGTGAGGCAGAGATTTCCTTTACCGAGCTTGACCTCTATACGGGCAAGACCCAGCAGGTCACAGAGACAGTTCCTTTTACCCTGGCTGGTTCGCTCTCTGCCAGCGGGGAAACTCTCACCTTTACCCCCGCTGGCTAATCGTCCCTTCTGTGTCTAGTTCACCCCGCGCAGGTCAAGCACCAGGTGGGCCTCGTCTGCATCGTCACCGGTGACGATGACGGGCAGGCCCCAGTCCTGCTGGTAGAGGTGGCAGGCAGCGTGGTCGGGGATTTCCCCGCCGGGCTCACCGTCGCAGGCAGCGGCACGGGCGGTGATGTGCAGGACGGCCTCGGTGATGTCGGGGTTGAGTACCAGGTGGCGGGTTAGCCCCTGGGAAGTGCCGGCACCTTCGAGGATGAAGTTCTCGGGGGTGGATGAAATCTTGAGCTGGGTGGGGTCGCCCCAGCGGGTATCGAGCTTCTGACCGGTGGGGGCACTAAAGCGGGCGGTGAAGTCCAAGGTGCCGCCAGTCAGCTGGGTGGATTTGCGGGTAACCTGGGAGGCCCCCTCATCCACGTGCTGCATGGCCTCGGGAATAGCTACACGCACCAGCTGGTGGGCGTTGGCTTCCACCACGATCAGGCGGGCGCCGCCGTCCTCGGTCTCTTCCACCAGCAGGTCAGAGGGCTCAGCAAAGCCGCGGTCTAGGGTGCCGAGGGCGCCGGTGGCCGGGTCGAAGCGGCGGATAGCGCCGTTGTAGGTGTCGGCGATGGCGATGGAGCCGTCGGGTAGTTCGGTGAGTCCCAGGCAGTGCTGCATGCGGGCGTCCTCACGGGGGCCATCGACAAAGCCGAAGTCGAAGAGGCCGATGCCCACGGCGGAGCTAACGGTCGCTGCGCCCTTGTCAAAGGTGATGTGGCGCAGGGCGGAGGTTTCGGAGTCGGCAACCCAGATGGAGCCGTCGCGGGCTTCGATAATGCCGGAGGACTGGGCGAACCAGGAGTCGGCGGCCGCGCCGTCCTTGAGCCCCTCGGCGCCGGTACCCGCGAAAACAGCCAGCTGGCCGGTGACCGGGTCAAAGCTGAAGATCTGGTGGGTGCCTGCCATGGCGATGAGGAAGGCGGCGGATTCACGGGAGTAGACCAGGTCCCAGGGGGATGAGAGGGCCACGGTGAGGGGGTCGGCTCCCTCAGCAATAAAGTTGGGGTCGGTTCGGGCGGTATCGCCGTCGATCAGGCGCTGGACGCCGGAGCCGGCCAGGGTGGTCACGCTTCCGTCAGCCAGGCGCAGGCCGCGAATACGGTGATTCACAGAATCGGCGATGAGGACGTCCGCACCCAGGCTCTCACGAAGCTCGGCAGGAACCAGGGCCAGGCCCTGGGGTTCGTTGAAGCGGGCGGTGGCGGCGTCGCCGTCCGCGTAGCCCTTGTCGGTGCCGCCAAAGGTTGCCAGCGGGGTTTCCAGATCGCCCTCAACCTGGACCAGGCGGTGGCGGGCGGTATCGGTGACCAGGTAGGTGCCGGTGCGGCCGGCCAGGTCTTCGGGCAGGGCCAGGGCCTTACCGGGGAAGGCGAAGGTGCCCTGGGGCTTGGGCCGGGGCACGTAGGGGCCGTCGCCGCGGTGCAGGGTGCCCTTGGCTTCGTGCTCTTCGACCAGTTCGCGTACCAGGGAGGTCAGGCCCTTAACGTGGCCTTCGCCGGAGAGGTGGGCGACGATGTAGCCCTCGGGGTCCACGACGACCAGGGTGGGCCAGGCGCGGGCGGTGTAGGCGTTCCAGGTGTCTAGGTTGGGGTCGTCGAGCACGGGGTGGGTGATGTCGTAGCGGTCGACGGCGGCGGCGAGCGCCACCGGGTCAGCCTCGTGCTCGAACTTGGGTGAGTGCACGCCCACGGTGACCAGCACATCGGAGAACTCTTCTTCCAGGGGTCGCAGTTCGTCCAGTACGTGCAGGCAGTTCATGCAGCAAAAGGTCCAGAAATCCAGGATGACGATTTTCCCGCGCAGGCTTTCGAGGGAAAGCTGCTTGTCACCGGTGTTAAGCCAACCTCGGCCAACGAGTTCTGAGGCGCGGACTTTGGTCTGGCGTGCGGCTGCATTTTCTGCCATGGTTCTCCTTCTATGGTGCGCACTTGAGCGCAGGGTTAGTTACTCACCAGCCTAGTGGGCTGCTGTGTGCGGGGGCATTTGTTGCGTTCTGTGTAGGGGGTGGCGTCATAGAACTCAACTGTGCGTAACACTTGCGTAACGGTTAGGATTATCAGCAGTTACCGCCGGGATGTGTTCGGGAAGTTTTTGCGGACGCCGGTGGTTAAAGTAGGTGCGCATATTTGGGTGCGCCGTATGGCAAGAAGGTGTGTGTGACGCTTACACGCGAGGTGGAGCAGCCAAGTGCTGACTCTCAGTTGGCCCGGACTCTACAGCCTAGGCATTTATCGATGATCGCTATGGGCGGTGCGATTGGTGCCGGTCTTTTGGTGGCTTCGTCGACGGCTATTGTGACGGCTGGCCCTGCCGTTATTGTGACCTATCTGCTGGCTGGTACTGTGCTGGTGCTGGTCATGCGCATGCTGGGGGAAATGGCCGCCCGCTCTCCTGAGACAGGGTCTTTTTCGGTCTATGCCCGCCGCTATATTGGCCGTTGGGCTGGGTTCTCGGTGGGCTGGCTGTACTGGTGGTTCTGGTCGGTGACGGTAGCGATTGAGGCTACTGCGGCTGCCACTATCATCAGTGGCTGGTGGCCGGTGGCACCCCAGTGGCTAGTTGCCTTGGTCCTGGTGCTGGCTTTCATGGGCCTGAATCTGCTGTCGGTGCGCTCTTACGGGGAGGCTGAGTTCTGGTTCTCCTCCATCAAGATTGGGGCGATTGCCGTCATTATTGTGGTGGGTCTGCTTGCTGTGCTGGGGCTGATTCCCAACTCGACGGCGTCCTTTTCTAACTACACGGCGGGAGGCGGCTTCTTTGCTAACGGTGTGGGGGCTATTTTTACTGCCCTGCTGGCGGTGATTTTCTCGATGTTTGGCGCTGAAATTGCCACGGTAGCAGCCGGTGAATCCAGCAACCCTGCGGTGGCTGTGGCCAAAGCGGTACGGTCAGTGATTTTCCGGGTGCTCTTCTTCTATGTGGGATCTATTGCTGTGACCCTGCTGGTTATTCCCTGGACCATGGTGGCGGCTGGCTCTTCCCCCTTTGTCACTATGTTCGAAGCTCTGGGTATCCCCTATGCCGGGCTGGCTATGAACATTGTGGTGCTCACTGCGCTGCTGTCCTGCCTAAACGCTAGTCTTTATGCTGCCTCGCGCATGGTCTTTGCCCTAGCAGAGCAGGGGGACGCCCCCCGCTCCTTCTCTCGGGTTTCTACGTCTCGGGCTCCCCGCAACGCTATTATGCTCTCTTCCCTCATCGGCGTGGTGTCGGTAGCTCTCAATTACTTCATGCCCGAACAGGTTTTCTCGTTGCTGGTTAATTCCACCGGTGGGGTAGGTATTTTTGTCTGGCTGATTGTGGCTGTCTCTCATCTGCGGAGCCGCAGGCTAGATGGAGAAGGGGGAAACGGCGTCATCAACTATATCCTCATCGTGGGTCTGTTAGCCCTGCTGGTGTACATGGGTATCACCGAAGCCCATCGCCTAGAGGTGCTCATATCGGTCACAGTTGCTGTGGTGCTTGCCGCCCTGGGTGCCTTCACCCATCGTCGTAGCACGATTGTTTCATCGCAGCGTTAAAGATTTTTAGGGGACAGAACGGGCTAACTACGCGCTGAGAATAGCCTAGAAATTGGAAAACCATACCGGAGTCTGTCCCCCAAGCGGTCTTTTTTCAAGGGTTCTCCCAGATAAACGAAAGAGAACGCCTGTCTTAGGGTGGTTAGATTAAAGAGACCTTCGGGTCGGCACCAGAGTTTTCCCGCTCTACCCCGACCCAATCTAACCCCACCTTTACGATGTTTGGAGGCTTCTGATGACCCAGCACACTGCAGCTCCCTCGTCATCGCCCCTATTTGAGAAAATCTCTCAGATTTCTGCCCGCCTAGAGCAGGTCAGCCCGCTCAGCGGTTCATTTCCCGCTGTACCCCAGCCAGGAAGTCAGCAGTCCTCTGGCGGCACCCGTTTCGCAGCCCCGGCGCAGGAGGCCACCACTCCTGTTCAGCCCTGGAGCCAGGCGTCCTAACTTACCGTCTCTGAGAAAACAGACAGAAAAACCCGAGCAAGAGCTACTTGCCCGGGTTTTTCTCTGCCCTAATGGGCCTCTGAGCCTGGTCTGCCCTAGCGGCGGGCGTCCTTTTCTGCCAGCTGCGCGAACATGTCGTTATAGGCGTTAAGCTCGGCATCCCCGTCGCGGTCGGCCTGGCGGTCAATACGCTTTTGAACTTTCTTATCGTTCATGGACCACTGCACCGCCACCGCAACGGCAATAATCATGGTGGGTATCTCGCCGATCGCCCACATGAGCGAGCCACCTAGCTTCTGGTCATCAATGGCAGGTAGGCCCCAGGGGCGGCCCAGGTTACCGAACCAGGAGGCCTGTAGCAGGGTATCCATCTGCATAATCGAGATACCCACAAAGGCGTGATAGCCCAGGGTCGCGATAATCATGATCAGGCGCATGGGGTAGGTGGGGCGGTGGGGAATAGGATCGATGCCGATGAGTACCAGGCTGAAGATGTAGCCGGTAATCAAAAAGTGAATCAGCATGAACTCGTGGCCCACGTGATAACGCAGCATGACCCCAAAGAGGGGGGTGAAGTAGACAATCACAATCGACCCGGCGAAGTTGACGGCTGCGAAGATGGGGTGGGTAATCACCTTAGACCAGCCCGAGTGCACCAGGCGCAGAATCCATTCGCGGGGCCCGCGGGTGCCGTCCTGGCGGGGTTCGAGGGCTCGCAGTAGCAGGGTGACGGGGGCACCGAGTACCAGGAAGATGGGGCAGACCATGGTCAGGAGCATGTGCTCCACCATGTGCACCGAGAAAAGCACCATGGAGTAGACGGCAAGAGCCCCGCAGGTGATGTAAAGCAGAACGAAGAGGCCCAGGAACCAGGAAAGAGCACGGGCAAGGGGCCAGTGGCCGCCTGCACGCCGTACCTTAATCAGCGCCCAGAGGTAGGCGAAGGCGGCGAAGCTGATGAAGGCCACCCAGAACCAGTCAAAACGCCACTGGGTAAACCACTCGGCAACATGCGGTTCTGGCGGCATGTCGTAGAGGGTGATAACGCGGACGGGCTCGGCACCGGCATCCAGGGTTTCGGGTGCGGGCGGCGGGGTTCGAGAAAGGGAAACAGCTAGGCCGCTGGTTGCGCCCATCAGCACCAGCTCGCAGGCGATGGCATACCAGAGGCCCCGGGCGGCGCTGGTAAGCCCCGACTGCATCATGGGTATCAGGCGCAGGCGGTGCACCACGCCGAAGGCACCCAGCACCAGGGTGAGCATAAGCTTGGCCAGTACCAGCGCCCCGTAGGTGGTCGTAAAAAGATCCCCCAGGCTGTTCATTCGCACCAGGGCATTGACCACGCCTGAGAGCACCACCAGCACGAATCCGAAAAGGGCCAGCACGGAATAGCGGCGCAGCACAGCCACAGCCAGGGGCACACGCCGGGCGGACGCCGATGCCGCACCCCGCTGCCCCTCAGCCAGAGTGCCGGTGCCCGCGTCCTCGCCGGTAATGTCGCGGGAGATAAAAGCCAGCACCATGAGCCCACCGCACCAGAGCACCACACCGAGCAGGTGCAGGCCCAGGGAGTTGACCGCGCCCATGTGGTCATCGCCGCCCGATGAGTGGCCGCCCAGGGCCATAGCCACGATGCCGACCAGCGACAGGCCCAGGGTCAGTAGCAGGCCGGTGAGTGAGCGCACCGCAAAGACCAGGGTGGCTACAGTGGCAGCCACGATGATGCTGGTGGCCTCCTGCTTACCCGAGTCGATAGTGGTGATGTAGCTGATGAGTTCCGAGGTGTAGTCGGCCCCGCCCGATGGCGACCGGCCCGAGATATCGGCGTAGCTGAAAATGAGCACCGCGATGGCGGCGATAGTCCAGGTGATAGCGGCAGCGGACGCCAGCGTCAGGGTGCGGGTAAAGGCCGGGTGTTCGGTGCGGTGCAGGTTCTTCTGCCGCTGGGCCGCATCGGTTGCGTGAGCCATATTGACGTTGACCCTGCCCCGCGCCGAATCGAGGAAGCGGGGCACTATCCCTAAGGCAAAGACAAGGGAGCCCATGGTCGCTGCCATCGAGAAGTTTTGCAGGCTCTCAGCTACCGGCAGGCCCCAGCGCACCAGGGCACCGGCGTCCGCTAGGTCGGTACCGGCGTTTGAGCCGGTCACCAGCAGGCTCAAAACCAGAGCGACAAGGGAGGCTGCGGGGAAGGCCCATATCCAGCTGGGCTTGAGCCCGCGCTCCATCTCGTGTGCTGCCATGTTTATACCTTGATTCCTGTCGATGGTGATTTAGTTGAAGAGGCCCTCGCCCACGAAGCCGCCTTCGCGAGCGCCGGCGGGTAGGGCGAAGACCGCTGAGCCGATGGGTACCGTCCAGGTGTTGAGCATATCGAGCTCGGCCAGGCGCTGCTGGATAGGGAGGAACTGCTTGACGGGGTCTGCCTGATAGGAGCAGAAAATCAGGCCGGTAGAGCTCACTCCCCCGCTGACCTGCTGGTGTTCTGAGAAGCCCGAGGCGTTCTGCACCGGCAGGTCGTAGTTGTAGCCCCGGCGCAGAATCTGCTCCACCCGGTTTTGGGCGGCGGCCCGGCGGATGTGGGCGTAGGGGGCGATGACGGTAAAGCCCAGGTCGTTCGTTGCTGAGAGGTCTGCGGGGTCGCGTTCTTCGGTGCCGGTCAGGGGGGCTCCGTTGGTGAGGTTGCGCCCTACGGCGTCCTCGCGGGCAGGGCGGTCAGCCTGGTCCCAGGTATCGAGGTTCATGTGGATGCGGCGGATGACCAGGGAGGTACCGCCCTCTTCCCAGGGGGTAAGTTCCTCGTGGTTGCCCCAGACGTAGGATTCCATGGTTCCATCCCCGGTGGAAGGGTTGATGGTTCCATCGACCTGGCCGAAGAGGTTGCGCATGGTCATGCCGTCCGGTTCGCTGCCGTAGGCGCGGCGGAAGCCTTCTTGCACCCAGCGCACCGAGGCGAAGCTGCGGGTGTTTTTGAGCAGGACGCGTTGGGCGTGGGCCAGGGTGAAACGGTCAGAGCAGCAGATTTGGAGGAGCATATCGCCGTCGTTCCACTGCTCTTGGAGCTGGTCAATCTGTTCGAAGGCGGGCAGGGGGCGCAGCCAGGTGGGTTTCTTCTCGGGGGCTACGATATCGAAGATACGCTCGCCAAAGCCAAAGGTGATGGTGAGGTTAGCCGGTACGGTCGCGAGTTCAGGTTCTTGGTCGGTGATGGGGGCCCGCCCTGCGGTGAGGCGGGCGGCGTCGTCGGTGAGCACGATGAGCAGGCGGCGGACGCCGTCGCGGTCGAGTTCCGTGTTGAGGGTCAGGGCTATAAAGACGCCGTAGCTGGGGGCGGGGGTGTCGATGCCCGCCTGGCGGGGGCCGTAGAAGGGGACGACGGCGTCCTGTAGGGGCGGGCTGGTGGGCTCTTGTTCCCCCTCGTCGTTCATAGCTGATGCGGCATATTGGCTTGCCAGGGTGACAGCTACGCCGGTCCCTACCCCCAAGGCCCCGGCAAGAGCTACACGCCGGTCGGTACCGCGGGGGTGTGCCGTCTTTTGGCTCCCGTTCGTTTTTTCTTCTTGCTGAGGGGCGTCCTCTGCACCGCTCAGGGCCCGGGTGAGGTCTTCGTCAAATGAGCTGGTCATGTCTTCCTTGGGTGGCTAGCTCCGCCGCCCGCCTCTTGTAGGGGGCGGACGACGGAGCACGCCGGTTGCTACCTACCGGTAGCTAGGTGATTGGGTGAGGTAGTCCTAGTTGCACTGCGGTAGCACAACAGCGGCTGATTCGCTGGTACTAGCGTGAGCTGAGTGCATGGAGTGGTCTGTGGACTCACTTGCTGCTGCATCAGCTGCGGTACTCGCGGCGTCACCGGGGGCGTATTCTTCCTGGGCTCCGGCGTAGTCGCGCACGGTAGCTTCAAAGCTGACCTCGCCCGCTGAGGTCTGCAGGGTGATGATGTCACTGGTACCTGCGGCGAGGGCACAGTTCATGCCCATGAGCATGATGTGGTCCCCGCCGGGCGCTAGTTCAAGGGTTGCGCCGGGTTCGATGGTGAAGCCACCTTCTACGGCCTTCATGGTGCTGGTTCCGCTCGTCGGGTCGATGACGGTGGTGTGCAGCTCGACCATGCTGGCGGAGGTGTTGCTGGCACCCTCGATGGTGATGGGGGTGTCCCCGGTGTTGGTGAGGGTGGCAAAGGCTGCGGTCATATCGCCGCTGTTGGCCTTGATCCAGGCTTCCTCGACGGTCAGCGAGGCGCTGCCCTCCCTTACAGAGGCGCTAGCGGTAGCACCGGCGCTCGCACTTGCGGCGCTGCTTGCTGAGGTGTCGGCGCTGCTGCAGCCGGTCAGCACCAGCAGGGCGATAGCGGGCAGGGTAAGGGCAGGTAAAAATTTCTGTGATGACATGGTGCTTCTTCTTCGAATGCGGAGAGCGGACGGCTTACTTGCGCTTGGTCTTGGCCAGCACGACGACAAGGGCTGAACCCAGGGCCGCTACTGCCACAAGGGCCAGCACGACCTTGAGGGAGGTTGAAAGCCCCTCTGATGCCTGGCTTACAGGGTCACTAGCTGCCGGGGCGCTAGTGCCGGTGTTTTCTGCTGAGGGTTCAGCCGCACCGGTGGTTGCAGCCTGGGTAGTAGTGTCCGCTGCGTTGCCGCCCTGGCCCACGGTGTAGGTGAAGGTTCCCTGGATGGGGTGGCCGTCTGATGAGACAACCCGCCAGGTAACGGTGTAGGTGTCATCGGCAGCGGCAGTGGCCAGATCCTGGGTGACCACGGTGCCGTCCACCTCGGGGTCTCCATCGGTGACGCTTTCACCGGCGGCGTTGGTGACGCGCACCTGGTTGGCCCCGTCCACGTCCATGATGTCGCCGCTGTAGGTGAGCTCTAGGCTGGCAGGTGCTTCGGTGAGGGTTGCCCCGTCAGTGGGGTTGGTGGAGACCAGTTCGTCGTGGGCGGCAGCCGGGTTCATGCCCAGCAGGCTACCTGCGGCGAGGGCCACTGTGGCCACCAGGGTACGGGTTATGGGTGAGGCTGTACGAGCCTTAAACATAGGGATAGTCCTTGCTTGTCGAAAAGTGAATGGTGTTTCGGGGTTAGGCAAGGACGGGCGGGCCGCGGGGGGCGCGGCAGGTTCTGGCAAGCAGGCTGACCAGGTGGGTTGCGGTAGCAGCGACCGGCAGGGTGGGGGCTCCTAGGAGCGGACGCACCCGCACAGGTTCTAGACGGGCCCGCACATAACCCAGCAGGGAGTGGAGGGCTAGAAGTAGATGCTCCCCGTAGGCGAGCAGGGCAAAGGTAATAGCTGCCGCCAGGGTATGCCCGGCCCACATCGCAGGCCCGGCGTGGGTCAGAGGTTCAAGACCCGCAGCTCCCGGGAGCAGCTCAACGCCGTGGTGGTGATGCCCGGCGGCAGCCGGTGCTAGGGGCTGGCCGTGGCTGTAGAGGGCGTGCAGGATACCCTGACCTGCCAGGACGCCGAGGGCCAGGCTGGTGCGAGGTAGCTTGAGTCTCGTAACACCGAGGGTCAGCAGGGCTGCTAGGGATGTGGCAAGGGCCAGGACGAGCGGGTGCGGCAGGTGCCCACCGGCTAGCAGGTGGGAGGTGGCGCCTAGGCCGGTGGCGCTGCTGGCGATAAGCCAGGAGCGGGCTACCTGGTGCCCTCGGCGCATGGTTCCTCCCCTGCAGGTGTGTGCTGGTTGTATCTTGCCTGCCTATTATCTCACAGCCGGGCTGCTTTGGCTCTGCGGGTATAGCAAAAGGGCCACCCCGTAAGCGGGGTGACCCTTTTAAAGTCTGTTCAAGAATTTACTTCTTGGTGGAGACTGCTGCCTTCAGCTTTGAACCTGCGGTCAGCTTAACACCGTGACCTGCGGGAATCTGAATGGTTTCGCCGGTCTGCGGGTTGCGACCGGTACGAGCTGCACGGTCAGTGCGCTCAATTGCCATCCAGCCGGGGATGGTGATCTTCTCGCCCTGTGCAACAGATGCTTCGAAGACCTGGAACAGTGCGTCGAGCACACCGTTCACTGCTGCCTGGCTGGTGCCGGCCTTCTCTGCAACCTCTGCAACGAGTTCGCTACGGTTCTTAGCCATTGAATGCTCCTCCTGAGACTTTCAAAAAGTGAGTGGCTGGGTTAGCCCTGCTCACAAGGCTAACCGTATCAGCTACAGATTACCAGCTTGACTTGGTAACACCGGGCAGCTCGCCACGGTGTGCCATCTCGCGGAAGCGCACGCGGGAGATACCAAACTTCTGGAAGGTACCGCGGGGGCGGCCGTCGATCTGGTCGCGGTTGCGAACGCGAACGGGTGAAGCGTTGCGGGGCAGCTTCTGCAGGCCTACGCGGGCTGCTTCGCGCTCTTCGGGGGTTGCGTTTTCGTCAACCAGGGTCTTTTTCAGTTCCAGGCGCTTTTCAGCGTAGCGTGCAACGATGACCTTGCGCTGCTCGTTGCGAGCAATCTTGGACTTCTTCGCCATTGTTTAGCGCTCCTCTCGGAAGTCAACGTGCTTGCGGACAACGGGATCGTACTTCTTGAGAACCATACGATCGGGGTTGTTGCGGCGGTTCTTACGGGTAACGTAAGTGAAGCCGGTGCCCGCAGTGGACTTAAGTTTGATGATAGGACGTACGTCCTTAGCCTTTGATGCCATGTTTAGATCTTCTCTCCGCGTGCAAGGATGTCAGCAACTACTGCGTCGATACCACGTGCGTCGATAACCTTGATGCCCTTTGCAGAGACGTTCAGGGTTACGTTGCGACGAAGTGAGGGTACGTAGTACTTCTTCTTCTGTACGTTCGGATCGAAACGACGCTTGTTGCGGCGATGCGAGTGCGAAATGCTGTGTCCAAAGCCGGGAACAGCTCCGGTCACCTGGCAGACAGCTGCCATAGTTTTCTCCTCCAAATGTTGACGAAATGACGGTACGCAGTTGGCGTTCGCCAGTTTTCTGGCGATCAGCAATGGGCGTCCCGTCACCTATAGGTAGAGCACCGGGTTATTCTCCAAGGCTAGAGTGTTTGAGACTCCGCATCGGGTGAGAGACCGATGGGAATCCCCGCCGCGGGAAAAACGGTGAAGCTTAGGTGTACGAGAGGTGTTGCCACCACTACGAACAGCCTTAAAGTCTAGGTAATTACGGGATACCACGCAACCTATGAGGCCAATAAAAAGCTTGCGTCAGCCGGTGCTGGTGCTACCTGCTCCGGTGTGCGCAAGCTGCTTTTCATAGACTCATTGGTGCGTTTGAACCTCTATCAATTCTACCGGGCTTTTAACTTTTCGCAAGTCATCTCAGGCTTTAATCCGCGGTTTTCCGCCCCTGCCACGCAAACCTGGGCACCGGCGTCCGCCCCTGCCAACCGGGTAAATTACACGCGTGTAATCTTAAGTGTGATGTTAACAGCTTAAGTCTTTTAATCCCGGCACCCACCTGTTAAAGGGCAGAGTCAGCTTCTTCCGGCAGCACATCAAAGCGGGTCCAGGTGGGGTACTTGGGGCTGATATTGTCTCCGGAGCTGGTGCCGCGCAGGCGGCGGCCGATCCAGGGGACCACAAATTCCCGGGCCCATTTAGCATTATCCAGGGCCTCTTGCACCCGGGTTTTGTGCAGGGGCGCGGGGATGACAGGGTCCCCGATACGGATGTTCTCGGCGCTCAGAGTTTCCAGTACCCGGCGGGCAGTCAGGGTGTGCCCGGCTGCGTTCATGTGCAAACGGTCAGGGGCCCAAAATCGAAGGTCAAGCAGCTCGTGCATGCGCCAGTAGTCCACCACGGTCACGCCGCGGTCATCGGCAACCTCACGCAGAAGCTCGTTGAAGAGGGCCACCCGGGCACGGTTACCGCTAAAGAAACCCTTGGGGCCGGGGTCAAAACCGGTCATGGTAAAGACTTCAATACCCTCATCACGCAGGGTCTTAAAGGCCGCGTCATAGCGCACCATCAGGGCGTCAACGTCAAAGCCCGGGCGCAGGGAGTCGTTGCCACCGCCAACCAGCGAGACCAGGTTGGGCTTAAGTTCCAGGGCGGGTTCTAGCTGCTCTTCAATGATGGGCACGAGCAGGCGCCCGCGGATCGCCAGGTTGGCGTACTGGGCTTTGGGGTCTGCCAGCATGAACTGCTCGGCCACCCTGTCGGTCCAGCCGCGCACCCCGTTGGGGCGGTCGGGGGCGTCGTCCCCCACCCCTTCGCTGAAGGAATCTCCCAGGGCGACGTAACGGATAGATTCGTCTTTTCCGAGAATCGACATCATGTGGACTAGGCCTTTCTCTAGTAGGTGGGTACCAGGCCACTCTACCCCTCGGTCTGCCCCGCCTTCCAGTACCCCATAAAAGAGATGCTTTCTTTGGGCAGCCCGGCTTCGTTCACGCAGATACGGCGCAGGGTTTTGACCACCGTTGATTCACCGGCGATTAGCACGTAGGTGCCGGTGGGGTTTTCTGCCAGGTGCCAGAGGATGCCGTCCGTCTCCCTGTCGTCGGAGGGAGCAACGGCTGGAGCAGGTTCAAGAGAGCAGGTCGTACGCAGGGCACGGGTGAGTTGCTGCCCGCGTGGTTGGCCGGGGCTCCGAGGTAGTAGGTGCAGGCGGACGCCCGGCACCCGCTGGGTTGCCTGCCGCACCTCGGGGAGGCGGTCGAGAGCGTCCTCGGCGCCGGGCACCTCAAGGAACACCGCTCCGGTAGCTTCAGTAGGTAGGGAACGCAGAATGGAGAGCAGGGCCGGGGCAGCGGTTTCGTCGCCGAGCAGGAGCAGGGAGGACGCCGCCCCGGGATTGTAGGAGGACCAAAGGGTAGAGCCGCGCAGGGGCGCCAGGATAGATACCTGCTGCCCCACCCTGGCTTGTTCGGCCCAGCCTGAGCCGGGCCCGCTGATTCCCTGGGCGTCAGTGTGGAGGACGAAGTCCACATCGATTTCAGGTTGCAGGCCGGCGGGTAGGTCACGAGCCAGGGGTTCAAGGTCCGCTTCAGCTGCCGGGAGCATACCCAGCAGGGGTGTTTCGTCCAGCCCCACCGAAGGCACTAACCGGGAGTTGCTGACGGTGTAGGTGCGCATGTGCCCCCGCTCGCTTTCGGGGGCGGACAGCCAGCGGGTGCGCCAGGAGGTATCGAGCTCAATCATGGTGGGCCCACTGGCTCCCGCCAGGGGAATCAAGAGTTTAATGTAGGCGTCATAGACCTGCCCGGTGCCGTCAGAGATAGGGGCGGCAGCGTGCAGTAGGGACCGGCCAGTCAGGGAGACCCGTACAAAGGAGTCCGTCAGCTGCTCAACCCGCGAGACGGTGACGGGGAAGACCCCGTACTGGTTGATGGAGCGCTTGACCTCGCGGCGGGCAGAAGAGCGAGGTGCGGACGGGCGGGGCTTAGACAAGGCTCTGGCTTTCTAGGTTTTCTGCCGGGTGGCTTGCGGCACGGGCGTGGGGCACTACGACGGTGGAGCCGTCCCCGAGGGGGTCGGCTACCGAGGCCCGTAGGCCGAAGATCCGGTGCAGGTTCTCCCCTGTCATGACCTCTGCTGCGGTACCGGCTGCGGCGATTTCTCCGCCCTTCATAGCGACCAGGTGGTGGGCGACGCGGGCAGCTAGATTGAGCTCGTGCAAGACCATGATCATGGTGGTGCCGCGGCGCTCATTGATGTCGGCCAGAAGGTCAAGAAGTTCTACCTGGTGGGCGAGGTCCAGGTAGGTGGTGGGTTCATCCAGAAGCAAAATATCGGTGTCTTGGGCCAGGGCCATGGCGATCCAGACGCGCTGGCGCTGGCCGCCAGAGAGCTCAGTGACCTGCCGCTCGGCCAGTTCTAGGGTGTTGGTAGCTTCTAGGGCCCAGGCGACCGCGGCGTCGTCTTCCTTGCTGTTGCCCCGAAAGAGCCCCTGGTAGGGGTAGCGGCCGCGGGAAACCAGATCAGCCACGGTGATGCCTTCGGGGGCGATGGGGCTCTGCGGTAGCAGGCCGACCATGCGGGCAAATTCCTTGCCGCCATAGGAGGCGACCGGTTTGCCGTCCAGGGTAATCTCGCCGCTGCTGGGTTTGAGCAGGCGGGAGATACCGCGCAGCAGGGTGGATTTACCGCAGCCGTTGGGGCCGATGATGGCGGTAATTTTTCCTGCGGGGATGCTCAGTGAGAGGTCTGGCACGATGGTGCGGTCGCCATAGCCCAGGCGCACGTGGGTGACGGTGAGGTCGCGAGGCGTTACGGTTTTCACGAGCTTAGCTTCTTTCGGGTGAGCGGGTCAGCAGCCAGATGAGGGCGGGGGCGCCAAAGGCACCGGTGAGGACGCCGGCGGGCAGGTTGATACCGCCGGGAATGAGGTTGGAGCCGATAAAGTCGGCGAGCACGACCAGGCTGGCCCCGGTCAGGGCAGCGGCGGTGAGGTTGTGGCGTCCGCCGGTCAGGGCCCGGGCGATAGGCCCGGCCATGAAGGCCACAAAGGCCAGGGGGCCTGTGGCAGCGGTGGCGACAGCTACTAGGAGCACGCCCAGGGCGATAAAGCCGGGGCGGACGGCGCGGGTGGGCACCCCCAGGCCAAAAGCTAGTTCTTCGCCGACGGTGGTGGCGTGCAGGGGCCGGTGGAAAAGGATAAGAGGCAGCAGCAGGGGTAGCAGGAGCAGAGCCAGGAGGCTGATTCGATCCCAGTTGGCTGTAGACAGGGAACCTGCCAGCCAGTGGGTGAGCGTCTGGGCGCTGGTGGTTGAGGTGCGAGAGAGCAGGTACTGGATGAAGGCTGACCCCAGGGCTGAGATACCCAGGCCTACCAGGATAAAGCGGTTGCCCGCGCTTCCGTCCCCTGCTGAGAGGGCCATAATGACTAGGACGACGGCCAGGGCAACGGCGATAGCGAGCAGGGTGAGTGGCAGCCCGCCCAGGCCCAGAAAGACAATACCGATGACGGCCCCCAGGGCAGCCCCGTTAGATACGCCGATGATGTCGGGGCTGGCAATCGGGTTGCGCAGGAGCAGCTGGAAGATAGCCCCGCCCAGGCCGAAGGCTGCCCCGGCCAGGGCACCGAGGACGGCGCGGGGTAGTTTTTCTTCCATGACGATGTAGCGAGCCCCCTTGGCGCTCTCGATAGTTCCGCCGCCAAGGATGGTGAAGAAATCGGGGATAGTCACGGTGTAGGAGCCCAACAGTACGCGCACCGCACACACCGCAATCAGGGTCAAAGTAAGGCCGATGATAGCGAGGGCTGGGCGGCGGCGGGCACGGGCGCGGACGCTGGCCACTATTTGGGTGGCACTTTGGGCAGCGCCCCGAAGCTGGGTGCTAGGTAGGGTCGGCATTAGAGGTTAACCGCCTTACCGCGTCGGACCAGGTAGATAAAGACGGGTACCCCCAGGGCTACCATCATGACGCCCACCTGAATTTCCTGGGGTGGGGCGATGACGCGTCCGGCGGTATCCGCCAGGATAAGCAGGGCTGCCCCGAACAGGGCGGAGAGGGGCAGTAGGGTCCGGTAGTCGGCGCCGGCGAGCGCGCGCATGGCGTGCGGGGCGAGCAGGCCTAGGAAGGCGATGGGACCGGTGAGCGCGAGGGTGGTGCCGACCAGCAGGGTGATGCCGCCGGTGATGATGAGGCGGCGGGCGGCAACCTTTTCGCCCAGGGAGGCTGCCATGTCATCGCCCAGGGCAAAGCTGTTGATGGTTTTCGCTCCGGTGAGAACGATGATAGCCCCGAGGGCCAGTAGCGGGGCGGCTACTGCCAGGTCAGAGAGGCTGGCTCCGGCTACGGTTCCAATCTGCCAGCGGCGCAGGTTATCGAGGGTGGCCTGGTTGGTCAGGATCAGGGCGCTCGTTACCGCACCTAAGCCGGCAGTGAGGGCTGCCCCCATCAGGGCTAGTTTGATGGGGGTCGCTCCCCCGGCGCCAAGTGAGGCCAGGGCGTAGACGGCAAGGGCTGAAACGACCGCGCCGATAAAAGCCCAGAGGGCAAAAGCCGCTGTAGAGTCGGCGGCAAAGAAGGTGATACCGGCTACCACCGCACAGGCTGCCCCCGCATTGATACCGAGGATCCCGGGGTCCCCCAGGGGGTTGCGGGTGATGCCCTGGAGCCCTGCCCCGGCAAGCCCCAGGCCTGCCCCCACGACTCCGGCGGTCAGCGTCCGCACCGCCCGCTGGGTGAGCACCGCCGCATCCGCTTCTGCAACCTGCCCGCCGGCCAGGTAGTCCAGCAGGGTGCCTGGGCTGATGGGGCGGGCTCCCAGGGCAAAGCTGGCAAGGGCTGCCCCCGCAAGGAGCAGGCCCAGTAGGAGGGATAACGCCAGTAGCCGCCGCGCTCCCCCGGTGGGGGTAGCACGGCGGCTAGAGGGGCGCCAGGCGGGCACGGAGGTCACCGGTTAGGACGCCTGGCTTGCATCGATAGCGGCCGAGAGCTTGGCCAGGGTTTCGGTCTGGTTGATAGCCCAGTCCAGGGAGAGCGGGGACGCTGCCGAAAGGGCCAGAGAGATAGCGGCATCGGTTTCAACAACCAGGCCGCCGTTGGCTACGGCGGGCATCTGGGAGAAGAGGGTGTTGCTCTTGATGGCTTCTTCGTCGGAGTCGCTGGTGCCCCAAGCCCAGACCAGGTCTGACTGCACTTCGGGCAGCACCTCACCTGAGATGGTCATGAAGAAGGCGTCGGCTTCGGTGGCGTTCTGCTCGATGTAGGGGGCGATGTTCATACCCAGTGAGGTGAGGAACTGGGAGCGGGAGTCGCTCGCTACGTAGGCTGAGAGGGTCTGGGCTTCGAGGTCGAACATGCCGGCAACGAAGGTCTTACCTGCCAGGTTGGAGTACTTGGCTGCAGCGTCATCGATGGTCTTGTTGGTGGCCTCGATGAGGGCGGCGCCCTCGTCGTCCTTCTGAAGCATAGCGGCGGCCTGATTGACCACGTCCTCCCAGGAGGCGGCGTAGGCGCCCACACCCTCGGGCATAGCAACGACGGGGGCGATGGCGGTGAGCTTATCGTAAACTTCCTGGGTCATGTCGCCGTAGACAGAGAAGATAGCGTCGGGAGCCAGGGTAGCGAGGGCTTCGTAGTCGGGGCCATCGGTTTCGTCGTAGGTCACGGGGGCGGTGCCGCCGAGTTCGGCCAGCTTGGCGTCGAACCAGTCGGTGGAGCCTTTGGCGTTGGCGCCATAGGTGACGACGGGGGTACCGGCGGGTACAACACCGAGGGCCAGGAGGACGTCGGGGTTCTTCCAGAAGTTCACGACAGCAATTTTCTGGGGTACCGCGCTGAAGGTGGTCTCGCCGAAGGCGTGCTTGACGGTGTAGCTCTCACCTGAGGCTGCTGAGCTGGTGCTGCTGCTTGAGGTGTCGTTGGAGCCGGTGGTGCAGGCGGCGAGCAGGCCGGTGAGGGCGGTAGCTGCGGTGGCCTTGAGGAAGGCGCTACGAGTGATGGCGACCATGGTCTTGTGTTCTCCTGGGAAGGGTGTTCCGTTCTATAGGACTATCTATAGAACTGCTTAGGTGAGCCTAAGCCAGGAATAACACTATCTTTTGCTTGCGTATTTGTGCAAACGCTGGGTAGCTAGGTGCGAACGGTGAGGTGGGGGTATCGGGCTCGCAGCGAAGCTGCTGGCTCGGGGCTGGCGTGAATCGCCTCGTGAGCGAAGCGAACCAGGCGAGAGGGTCGGCAGCGAGCGCGAGCCCGGATGCCCCGTATCTAGATAGTGGGTATTGCCCTGTTTTTTGGGCGCAAAGAGAGCCCCCTACCGGATTCGAACCGGTGACCCCCTGTTTACAAGACAGGTGCTCTGGCCAGCTGAGCTAAGGAGGCAAGACTTTTCAAGTGTACCCGATATTGCGGGCTGGTGCATGTTATCTGCGGGCATCTAATCGGTAATGGCGCAGGGGCAGGCGAGCTGTGAGGGCTTGGGTGAGTTGTTGGTCGTGGGTGGCGACGATAGCGCTGCCGCCTGCGGTGCAGTGGGCTGCGATGAGTGCTGCGACCTGCTCGAGGCCGGGGGTGTCTAGCCCTGCGGTAGGTTCGTCGAGGAGTAGGCAGGACGCCCCGGCGGCGAGCGCTTCTGCCAGCGCAAGGAGGTGCTGTTCGGTGGGGAGCAGGTCGAGGGGGTGGGTCTGCCCGGAGCCCTCGGGTAGGACGGCATCGCGCAGGGCTGTGCGGAGAGCCGGTTCTACCCGGTTGCCGCTTCCTAGTTGCATGTCGGCATCTACAGTGGAGGCCAAGAAGTGGTGGGCGGGGGTTTGCGCCACCAGCTGGGCAAGGGCAGCGCGGGTGGGGGCGTCCTGCTGGTGGGGTTGCAGACCGCCGATGGTGAGCTGCCCGGCGGCTGGGGGTAGGAGCCCCGCGATGGTGCGCAGCAGGGTGGATTTTCCGGTGCCGTTGGGGCCGGTGAGGATCAGGCAGTCGCCGGGGGTAAGGTCCAGGTTAATACCGGTAGCAGCGGGGGTAGCTACCGGTTTCTTCCACCGGCGGCGGGCCGGGGCAACTGGAGATATAGCGAGGTCACGGGCCAGGACGTCTGCCGCGGCTCGGGCGGGCAAAGGCGGCAGAGACGGCGCCCCTGCAGACGGTGAGACACCTTCCCCTAGGTTTTCGACACTAGCGGCAAGGCTCTTTTCATCGGTCTGGGGCCTGGCTGAGGCCCAGGCCAGATCTGCCGGGTAGCGGGCAAAAGCGTTCAGCACCCGGGCCCGCATAGCGTCATCGAGGCCGAGCAGGGGTTCGTCGAGGGCTAGGGCTGGCACAGCTGTCCCGTCGAGGTTTCCGTCCACCCACCCCAGCACCAGGTAGGCGGCCAGGGCTACCAGCTGGGTTTGTCCACCCGAAAGTTGTAGGGGGTGGGCTGCCAGTAGGTCGGTAATTCCAAGGCCAGCTGCAACAGCCCGTACAGCCCGGTGGAGCTGATCCCGGCTACCCACAATCTGTTCTACCCCCAGGGCAATTTCTTCAGCCACGGTGGGCACCAACCCCGTCATCAGGGCATGGGGGTTAGAGGGCATAAAGAGCCCGTTCCGTTCCTGGGCCCAGGCCTGTAGCCGGGCAGACTTTCCCGTCCCCCGGGCCCCAAAGACCAGCGTCCGCATATAGATCACAGCAGCACCCCCGTATAGGCAGCAAGCACGAGCAGGCAGGCCAGCGGCAGGAGCACCCAGCGAAGGTAGCGCTGGGTGCGGCTGTCGGCGTAGTCCTGCCAGAAAATTCTGGGCCCGGCCCGGTCAATCCCGCGCGCAGCCAGGGTTGCCCCGCGCACCTCGTGGTCGAGCAACAGCAGGTTGAAGAGGGCGGACGCCGTCCGCACCCCCAACCAGGCGCGGGCACCTCGCGACCCGTCGGCCATACCTCGGGCTCGGGCGGCCCGCTGCACAAGCCGGGAGTAGTGGGCCAGCTGGGCCGGGGCGTTGAGCGAAGCGACCAGCAGGTAGACAAGTCTAGGCGGCAGTCCCCAGACGGTCAGGGCATAGCGCAGGCCAGCAGCCCCGGTGGGTAGAATCAGCAGGGCGCAGGCCGACCCGAAGGCCAGAATCTGTAGGGCTAGGGCCATGCCAGCTCGGGCGCCCTCGGCGGTCACGTCAAACACCATCCAGGGCACGGGCGCCCAGGTTGCCCATACAGTTTCTCCCCCGCGCGATACCAGCTGGATGATAAAAGCCATGGCAGCCACCGGCGCCAGCCCTGCCAGGACTAGACGCAGCCAGGGCACCAGCGTCCGCCCCGCGATGTGCAGGGCAAGGAGCACAAGCAGCAGCCCCGCCTGCCAGGTGGTAGGCAGCGGGGCGAAGGCCAGCAGAAGCCCGGCGCAGCCCAGGGTGACCCAGGTGCGGGGGTTCAGGACGGGGGCGCTCACCGGTTAGCGGCCGAACTGACGACGGGCGCGGGCGGGCAGACCCTTGATGATGAGCCAGACCAGGGCGAAGGCAATGGTCTTATCGAGCGGGTCAGAGAGCAGGGACTGCAGGGTTGTAGCACCCAGCAGAGACTGGCCAGCAGCCTGCAGGGCCGCAACCACGGAACCGGTACCCACACCCTGGCCGCCACCAAAGACGAAGGCAGCGATGGGGGCGCCGACGAACCCGGCCAGGACGCCGGTGATAAAGCCCGCGAGCAGGGCTCCCCAGAGTTTGCGGAAGAGGCCCAGGCGGCCAGCGTAACCGGCCAGGAAGCCGATGAGGGCGGCCCCGGCGGCAAAGGGAATGGTGGTGGGGTTAATGGTGAGGCCCCAGGCAAGGTTGGTGATAATACCGGTCATGGCTCCGGCGGCGGGGCCGGCCAGCACACCAATGAGCACGGTAGCAACGGAGTCAAGGTAGAGGGGAATACCCGAGAAGCCAATGAGCTGGCCCACGATGATGTTGAAAGCTGCCGCAAAAGGAATCAGGGCAATGGTGGCAAGGGGAAGGCGGCTCAGATTAGCTGCCAGAAGCAGTAGGACGCCCGCGGTATAGCCCAGCATGAGCGGCAGGGAGATAGCGGCTTGGGCATCGCTGGTGCCTTCCAGGTAGCCCGCGTAGTTGGTGGCACCGCCTGCGGTGAGGACGGCCCAGGTGTAGGTTCCTGCGATCACCAGGGCGGCGAGCAGGTTGAGCACCTTCTGGGAGGTGGTGAGCGGTGTATTGTGTTCTGGGTTTTTACCGAGGAGCCCGGTAGCTACCGAGGTCCTCTGCCCAGACGTTGAGGGCTCTGCGGTGGTGTGTAATGAGGGGGCCATGCCCACCCCTTTCTGTAGAATAATTGTTCTTTTTATTTTTTGAGGCGGTTCTAGCCAGTCCCCTTTGGGGCGTAGACAGCCCGGACGGTCTGGACCAGGTGCTCAAAAAATTCAGGGGCCCGGGCGCTGGTCAGGGCCTGGGCGTTGGGGTCTCTCCCCCAGCGTCCTAGCCAGTCAGCAACCACCTGGCCGCGGGTAAGGGTCCCGGCAAGCTCAACGTCGAGCGTCACCGGGGTGGTCTCCCCCAGCTGGGTGTGAGCCCGGCCGTCGGCGGCCAGGGCACGGTTCACAGCCAGGGCGGTGACGAAGGGGTCGTGCACGTGGGCGATAAACCCCAGCTTGTCCCACTCGTGGAATTCCATGTAAAACTGCAGGGCCCCATCCAGGGCGGTAAAGAGCTCTCCCCCACCGGCCAGCAGACGCTCGCGTAGCTGAGGAGTCATGACGGCGTTCTCAGTGGTATCCAGCGGGCAGAGCAGCGGCGTATAGGGCAGGTTGAGGTCAGGGCGGCTATAGGCAGCTAAGACCTCGTGCAGGGATTCAGGGTCAGAGTGCACGTTCCACTCGGTGGTAGGCATGGTGTTCCCCCGGTGGTTCAGGGCCCCACCCATGATAGTCAAGCTGGCTAGGTAACGGGGCAGCTCTGGATCCTGCCGTAGGGCCAGCGCCAGATTAGTTGAAGGCCCCAGGACGAGCCCGTGCAGCTTTCCGGGGAAGCGGCGGGCGGTCTGTACCCATAGGTCGGCGCCTTCACCGTGGGTCCGCCCGGTCGGCTCATTCTGGCCGGGTAACAGGCCGTAACCCGTGCCCAGCGGGCCGTGGGTCTCTTCGGTGGTGGTGAGCGGCTGGGCCAGCGGGTTCTCAGCCCCTAGAGCCCAGGGGGTACCCTGCCCGCCAAGCAGTTCCAGCAGACCGCGGACGTTGCGTCCTACCTGCTCGGTACTCACGTTCCCGCCGGTTGCCACGATCCCCTCTACAGCAACCTGCGGGTGGGCAAAAGCGTAGGTCAGGGCAAGGGCGTCGTCAATGCCGGGGTCGCAGTCGATGAAGAAGTGCAGGGTCATGAAATCTTTACGGTGCTAGGTAGTCAGTTACTGGCAAGGGGCAGGCTGGAGTGCCCAGCGTAGGGCACAGAAAAAGGGGCAGCTACCCACCTTTACCCTGCTGTGAGCACAGGTAAAGGCGTGTAGCTGCCCCTACACGTTGTGTACCAGTTTAGTACACAGCGGCCAGGCCTTCTACAGCCTGTTTACTGGGTGAACTTAGGCGTTCTTCTTAGCTTCAATCTTTTCGGTGATCCAGGCGTTGAAGTCAGTTGAGTTAAAGACCTCGCCGTCAGCGAAGACGGTGGGAGTGCCGCTAATACCGTTGGAGGCTGACTCGAGGGTGACGGTCTGGACGAACGGACGCCAGGTGTTGTTAGCGACGTCCTCCTTTACGTCTGCACCGTACTTCTCAGCGATAGCGACGAGCTCTTCGTTAGAGAGACCGCCGGTGCCCTGGTGGGTGAAGATTTCCTTCTGGAAGTTCAGGAAGTCCTCGGTGGATACCTGGTTAGCTACGGAGTAGGCCACGTTGTTGGTGCGGGCTGAGTAGAAGGTGGGGCTGGAGGCATCCAGGAAGGTCAGGTTACGGATCTCCAGGGTGATGTCGCCACTAGCAACGAGAGCTGCGATGGTGTCTGCATTTTCAGTTTCGAAGGCTGCGCAGTGTATGCAGTTGTAGTCCTGGAAGATGGTCAGACGGACAGGCTCACCATTATTGTCTGCCTCTTCGGGCAGAGCAACGCCCAGGGGCATTTTAGCTTCGGAGCCGTCGGCTGCGGTGTAGGTTGCTTCTGAGGTGCCCAGGTCGTTGCTGTCACGGCTGGCTTCGGTGCTGGTGTTCCGCTCGATACCGTTAGCGGTCAGGACGATGCCGCCGTACTGGTTAGCTGAGGACGGCACCGGGCCAGCGTCAGCAATCTGGTTGCGGTTGCCGTTGATGATGACGACAGCAACGATAGCTACGATGAGGGCGATGACGCCAAGGACGGTGAACTGAATCCAACGGGTGGATGATTTCGAGGTTTTCTTGGCCTGCTGTGCCGCCAGCTGGCGGGCACGCTCGCGGGCGTCAGTGGAGGGGTTTCCCTTAGACACAGGTGTGCCTCACTTTCGTACGTGCGTTCTTGATAGGTTCAAGCCTACCGCGATTTGACGGGGATATCTGCCCTTCTACCGAACCTCAAACTACTTTCCCAGGAAACGATTAGTTTAGGTGAGGGCTGGTGCAGGGCGCTTAGCTCTTGCACCCGATAGGGTATATAAAGTGGGTATTGGATTTTTGATGCTTAAAACAAAAAGGCCCTGGACAATCTGTCCAGGGCCTTCCTGTATCCCAATATAAAAACCGGCGGTGACCTACTCTCCCACACCGTCACCAGTGCAGTACCATCGGCGCAAAGAGCCTTAACTTCCGGGTTCGGGATGGAACCGGGTGTTTCCCTCTCGCTATAACCACCGTAAACCTACGATGCACCACCCCACACACAAGGGGGTAGCAATAACAAACCCAACAGGGTTGTTATCTCAAAACCATACAGTGGACGCAAACAAACAAAACAAACATACTCAGAAAAGTGTAAGCCTTCGGACTATTAGTACCAGTCAACTCCACGGGCATTCCCCGCGTCCATACCTGGCCTATCAA
>NZ_JBPPWJ010000005.1:0-158149 GCF_053547255.1 Rothia sp. 11273D007AR
TCTAATACGAGGACTAGCACCTCAAGCTAGCGCGTCTGCCTATTCCGCCACCCGCGCAAGGTGTCTTACAGACTTCAGCTGAAGCCATGCTGGCAACGAGTTATTACTATACACAATGTTGAGTGAACGTGCAAAATCCACCTTCCACCACCCCACCATCACTCCCCAGCTCGACCTTGTACATACAGGGGCTTACTATAGTGATGTGAATAACGAAAATTTGACTCAAGAAGAAGCCGCCCTGCGCGCCCGTACTATCAGCGTTGATACCTACGATGTGCATGTTGATCTCACCCATGCCAGCTCTGATTTTGAAACCTACCCGGTAGCCACCACCGTCCGGTTTACGGCGACCGAGGGTGCTAGCACCTTTATTGACTACATTCATCAGTCGGTGGAGTCGGTGAAGCTCAACGGGGTATCGCTACCTGTTGATGAGGTGGTTGAAGGCTCCCGCATCACCCTCCCCCAGTTACAGACGGAAAATACTCTCACCATCAAGGGCCGATCATACTTTAGCCGCTCGGGTGAGGGTCTGCACCGCTACATCGACCCAGCCGATGGCAAGATTTATCTCTACACTCAGTATGAGCCGGCGGATTGTCGTCGGGTTTTCCCGAATTTTGAGCAGCCTGATTTGAAGGCTGTGTTCAACTTCCGTATTACGGCCCCTAAGAGCTGGGTGGTGAGCTCGAATGCTGAGCTGGACCGCGAAATTGATGACCCGTCAGATTCATCGATTTCTAAGCGTGTTTTCAAGCCGACTGCCCGTATTTCTACCTATATCACCGCTATTGTGGCGGGCGAGTACTTTACCGCTTTCGATACCTACACCCCGGCGTCCGCTGTTAATTCTGGGCCTATCCCCCTGGTTGCCTACTGCCGCCAGTCCCTCAAAGAGCATTTTGACTACCAGAACATCTTTGCCGTGACCAAGCAGGGCCTGGACTTCTTCCAAGACCTCTTTGACTATGCCTACCCCTACCCCAAGTACGAGCAGGCTTTTGTGCCGGAATACAACCTGGGGGCGATGGAGAACCCCGGCCTGGTGACCTTCACCGAGGGGTACATTTTTGTCTCCGGTGCTGATGAGTCCCAGCTTGAGGGCCGGGCTAATGTGATTTGCCACGAGATGAGCCACATGTGGTTTGGTGACCTGGTCACCATGAAGTGGTGGAATGACCTGTGGCTCAAGGAGTCTTTTGCAGACTTCATGGGGCATCTGGGCGCTGCTGAGGCCAATGGCTATAAGGACGCCTGGGTCACCTTTGCGAATTCGCGTAAGGCTTGGGCTTACCGTCAGGATCAGCTGCCGACTACTCACCCGATTGTTGCGGATATCCCCCACCTTGAAGCTGCCCGTCAGAACTTTGACGGTATTACCTACGCCAAGGGTGCGAGCGCCCTGAAGCAGCTGGTTGCTTATGTTGGGTTTGATCAGTTTATTGAGGCTGCACGGGTTTACTTTAAGCGGTTTGAGTGGGGTAATACGACTCTTGATGATTTCTTGGGTGTGCTCGATGAGGTCTCGGACCGTGATGTTCGTACCTGGGCTGAGGCGTGGTTGCAGACGAGTGGTTTGTCTGAGTTATCGTGTGAGCGTGTGACCGGTGCTAATGGTTCTGTGCAGTTGGTGGTGCGTCAGCAGTTGCCTGTGGGTGTTCCCGCTGAGTTGGGGCGTCCGCATCTGTTGAAGATTGCCCTGTTCGCCTCTGAGGGCGGGCGTCTGGTGCCCACGGGTGTGGTGTCGGCTGATATTCCTGTGGGTCAGAATGAGATGCTGGTTGGGTTGACTGAGCAGGAGCAGGCTCTTGTGGCTGCTGCTGATGTGGTTTTGCTCAATGCTGAGGATTTGACCTATGCGAAGGTTGCCCTGGCTGAGGCTGATGGGCTTGAGTTTGCTTTGAGTCAGGTGTCGTCGGTGGAGGATGCCCTGTCGCGGGGTCTGCTGTGGGGTAGCTTGTGGAATATGGTGCGTGATGGCAAGCTTGCTAGCCGCCGGTTTGTGCTGGCTGTGGGGCAGGCTGCCGCTGCTGAGCCGTCCGCTACCCTACTGTCGAATATTGTGGATCAGGCGCAGGCTGCGATTTCTTTGTATACCCCGGCGGGTGCTCGTGGTGAGCTGTGGGATGCCCTGTATGCTGCGCTGTCTGAGGCTCTTGCTGGCGCGAAGGAGGGTAGCGATGAGCAGTTGATTCTGGTGCGGGCGCTGCTGTCTGTGTCGGCGCATTCGCAGTTGGGTCTTGAGTTCGCTCAGGATCTGGCGCGGGGTGCAAGCGGGCAGGTTGAGGGCTTTATTTCTGATGCTCCTGGTATGAGCTATAACCAGACTCTGGGTTGGAAGGCTCTGGGGGCGCTTGCGGTTCAGGACGCGGTGACCCGGCAGGAGCTGGATGAGGCGCGGTCTTTCCGTCCTTCTGCCACGGCTGAGCGCGGCTATGCTTTTGCGACAGCTGCTCTGCCGGTGGCGGCTGCGAAGCAGGCTGCCTGGAACCTGGTGACTGAAGATATGGGCCTTTCGAATGAGTTGCTGTCAGCGACCGCTGCTGGTTTCCAGCACGGGCCGGAGGAGCTGCGCACCGGTTACCGGGATGCTTTCTTTGAGCTTCTTGCCCCCACCTGGGCTGCCCGTACCGGCGGTATGGCTACCCGCGTTATTCGTGGCCTCTACCCGGCGGTAGAGCTGACAGAGGGCACAGCGGAATCCCACCCGGTCGTCCGCGCTACCGAGCGCTGGCTAGCCGAGCATACGGACGCCCCCACCGCCCTGGTGCGACTGGTGCGGGAGCTGCTCGATGATGCCGTCCGCATTCTCAACGCCCAGGCCTATAACGCATCTGCCACCGAAGAGGGGGCAGGCAACTAGGTCTTTACCTGGGAATCTACGCAGAAAGCCGGTTTTGGGGCGCAGCATTGCAAACCAAAACCGGCTTTTTCGTGAGAAGCTATAGAGAGTAACTTTTTGGGATAAGGAGCCTACTGTGACCGACTACGTACTGGGCGATCGCGGCACCGTTCAGGTCATCACCGATGACTACTACGATGCAGAAATTCTTCAGGTTTTTGAAGAACTCTTGATTGACCGCGAGCGGGTCTGGAACGGTGAGGTTCGCCTTGTGCCAGAACCCGATAACCCCTACCAGCCCCAGGCCATTGCGGTCTATGCTGACGACCTCAAGCTGGGGCGTCTTTCCCCCGAGGACTCCGCTGCCTACTGGGGCCCGATTACCCGCGTTGTAGCCTCGGGCTACGACGCTGTGACCCGCATGCAGCTCTCTGCTGTTCTGCGCGGGGTCACCGGTGAAACCCACATCGAAAGCAGCGGCCAGCTCTCCCTGAGCGCCCCTGGCTCCCTTTTTCCCCTCAACAACGCCCCCACCCAGGCAACCCTGCTACCCCAGGGGGCCTCTATGAAGGTGCTCGATGAGAAGGACCATTCCGAGTACCTACACTCCATCCTGCCTCCCTCCGGTGAGGGCCGAGTGATTCTCTCCCTGGAAAATAACCAGATTAAGCACGCGGACGGGCGTGTGGTTGACTCGGTCGACGTCCTGCACGACCGCAAGGTGGTAGGCCGCCTCTCCACCCAGATCTCCGAGCAGCTAGCCCCCGTCATCCGCTACGCCTATGAGCACGATAAGCTCACCAGCGCCTGGGGCACGATTCGTGGCAACTCCTTTGAGCTGTCCCTGACGGTTCAGGCCGTCCGCCCCTCTGAAATTCCTGCCGAGTGGTACCAGGAGCTCCCCAATTACCTACCCGAGCTTCTACCGGCCGCACCCTCCTACGAGGTACCCCCCGCCTACGTACCGACCGAGGGTGAAGCGACCCGCAGTAATGCCTCCAAGAAAAAGCGCTCACTCATGCCCAGCCGTCCGGCCGCAACTGAGCACACTACCGTTGAAGCCAACGGAGCTGAAACCGCAGAACCCACTACAGCGAACTCCCTGGGTTTACAGCGCATCTCTGCGCTCCTTGGCCTTGTAGGCGGGCTCATCCTGGTCACAGGTTTAGTCCTTGTCTTCTTCAAGCCCCTGCTCGGCATTTTAGGTATAGTGCTCGGCGCCTCCGTAGCCTTCCTAGCTCTCTTCGTCGGTCGCGATAACAGCTATACCGAAGAAGAAGTATCTGCCGACCCGCTCGAACACTAGCCTCAAGGTAAAAAGAAAATATAAAGGGAGCCCCACCAAACTGGTGGGGCTCCCCTTATATCCTCTGGCGAGGGACTACCTGGATTTAGTCAGAACCGTAGGTAGCAATGTAACTAGGCATGGTATCGGTCTTCAGAGCGTTCGACAGAGCGCTGGTTGCAGCGGCATCGAGCACCACGATCGACTGACCATCCCAGGACCAGCCGGTACCGGCATTCGGCAGGGTCATGGAAACCAGCTGAGTGTTACCGTTAGCCAGAACAGGCTGGGCAATACCCACGATGGCTGAAGGGGATAGACCCTGATCTACGCTCATGTAGGGAGATACAGACTCGATGACCTGCAGCAGCTTGCTAGCAGAAGACAGGGCGCCATCGGCTTTTAGCTCGTTATAGACGCCGCGCAGGAAGGCACGCTGGTTACGGACGCGCTGGTAGTCACCGTCTGAGAAGCTGTAACGCTCACGAACAAATTCAAGAGCCTGACTACCGTTCAGGGTTTGAGGGCCCGTATTAAAAGTGTTATTCCCGGTTGAAAAACTAAGAGGGACATTAACAGTTACCCCGCCCAGAGTATCGACCAGGGCCTTAAAACCCTGGAAATCGATTTCGGCCACGTGGTCCATCTGGATACCGAGGAGCTGCTCGATGGTAGCGACCTGTAGGTCAACTCCACCGTAGTTCAGGCCAGCGTTCACCTTGTGGGAGCCGTAGCCGGGGATGTTGACCCAGGTATCACGCATAACTGAAATCAGGTAGGCTGCTGAGCCGTCTTCGGGGATATGCAGCACCATGATGGTGTCGGCTCGGGCACCAGTCACGTACTGAGCTTCAACACCGGAACGCTGATCAGAGCCCAACAGCAAGATATCTGTAGCAGCGGTGTTAACCGGACGGCCGGTGACTGCTCCCCCTTCATAGATATCAAGGATGCCGTTACCATTAGCATCACCGTCGGTGATGTTATCATTCCCTGACTCATTAACAATTATTGCTGAATCAACTAAAGCTTGCAGCTCATCACTGTGCGGCGAGGTGACGGTGCCGTCCTCATTGGGCATGGCGCTCTCAAAGGTCTCGGACTTATTCCAGGCCTTGTTGATCATGAACAGGTAACCACCCACAGCAATCACCGGGATGAGCAGCAGGATCAGCAGGCTAATCCAGAGGGCTTTTTTGCTTTTCTTCTTTGTAGGTTCTTCGTGAGCCGCGACGGACACGGTACCTCCCTAACTTGTCTCAAAAGGGGCGCAACCACCCGGCAAGGGTGTAATACGCGGAGTGAATCGAACCCAATTCTACGCAGTGAACCTACAAAAACACCCCGTAACGCGTGATAAATCACGGTCACGGGGTGTGATATTAAGCCTGAATAGACTGGCTGTAAACTTAGGCCTTCTTGCCGAAGTTTGCGAAGCGAGCGTTGAAGCGCTCAACACGACCAGCGGCGTCCATGATGCGCTGCTTGCCGGTGTAGAAGGGGTGTGAAGCTGATGAGATTTCAACTTCTACGAGGGGGTACTCGTTGCCGTCTTCCCACTTTTCGGTCTTCTGAGAAGTCATGGTTGACTTGGTCAGGAAGGTCTCGCCTGATGCGAGGTCGCGGAAGAGAACGTAGTTGTATTCAGGGTGGATGCCAGCCTGCATGATATTTACCTTCTTCGTGCCCTGGATTTTGCCAGTGCATATCTTGTTGCTACCGGGGCGGGTGCCTACCGGTGGTTGCGGTTTACAACCGAGGAACTACTCTACCATCTTTGGGCGGGTTTCCCAGAAGGCAACGGCTGAGGCGGCCGCTACATTGAGGGAATCGACCCCGTGGCTCATGGGAATCATGACGGTGTGCTGGGTGGTAGCCAGGGTGGATGTGGCCAGCCCGTGCCCCTCGGTGCCCAAAATCAGGGCTAGCTTTTCGTCGTTGCGATCTGCCAGTTCGGTCAGGCTCAAAGAATCTTCTTCTAAGGCGAGCGCGGCGGTGGTGAATCCCGCTGTGTGTAGGGTGTCGAGGGCGCCGGGCCAGGAGTCCAGGCGGGCCCAGGGCACCTGGAAGACTGTTCCCATGGAGACGCGGATTGAGCGCCGGTAGAGCGGGTCAGCGCAGCGCGGGGTCACCAGCACTAGGTCGATGTCGAGGGCGGCTGCCGAGCGGAAGATGGCGCCCACGTTGGTGTGGTCAACGATATCTTCTAGAATCGCAACGCGCCGCACCCCCTCAAGCAGGGTTTGTAAGGGGGTGGGTTCGGGCCTGGCCATGGCGGCAAGGGCCCCGCGGTGCAGGGCGAAGCCGGTGACCTGCTCCAGCTCGTCCTCGCTTCCCACCAAGGCGGGCACCTCGGGGTGCTCCTGCAGCACGTCAATGAGGTCGTCGGCCCATTTTTCGCTCATGAGAAAGGAGAGAGGACGGTGCCCGGCGGCGAGCGCCCGGCGGATTACCTTGGAGGACTCTGCGATGTAGATTCCCCATTCGGGTTCTTTGATGGAGCGCAGTTTGACGTCGGTAAGGTGGGTGTAGAAGCGGGTGGCCTCGCTCGGGGCTGTGCTGAGCGGACGCGTGTTGGGTAGGGCGGTGACGCGGGCTGAGCGTTCTGCCAGCTGCTCGGGGGTGAGTTGTTTGGGTTTCATGCTTGGGAGCTAGCGGGCGAAGGCTGAGTAGCGGCCGGACTCGTGAATGGTCAGGTCGAGGTCGAGGCCGTAGGTGGCTGAGACGTTGGCCTGGGTGAGGGTTTCTTCGATGGGGCCTGCTGCTACGATTTCGCCTTCGCGTAGGAGCAGGGCGTGGGTGAAGCCTGCGGGGATTTCTTCGAGGTGGTGGGTGACCAGGATGGTGGCTGGGGCGTAGGGGTCAAGAGCCAGTTGGGTGAGGCGCTTGACCAGGTCTTCGCGGCCTGCGATGTCCATGCCGGCGCCGGGTTCATCGAGAATCAGCATTTCGGGGTCGGTCATGAGGGCGCGGGCGATGAGCACGCGCTTTTTTTCGCCCTCAGACAGGGTGCCGAAGGGGCGGTCAGCTAGGTGGGCTACCCCCCAGTCGTCGAGCAGGGCCTTGCCCTGGTTGTCGTCGAAGGAGTCGTATTCTTCGTTCCAGCGGCCTGCTACGCCGTAGGCTGCGGTGATGACGACATCGAGCACGGTTTCGTTGCCGGGGATTTGGGCTGCCATGGGGGCTGATGAGAGGCCGATGCGGGGGCGTAGTTCAAAAACGTCGACGGCGCCGAGGATTTCGTCGAGGATGTCGACTTCGCCATGGGTGGGGTGCAGGCGGGCTGCCGCAATGGAGAGCAGGGTGGTTTTGCCCGCGCCGTTGGGGCCAAGGACGACCCAGCGTTCGCCTTCTTCGACAGACCAGGTGATGTTGTGGATGAGGTTCTTACCGCTTCGTGAGACAGTAACCTTATTAAGTTCAAGAACTGATGCCATGGTTCACAACTTTAGTAGATAATGGTGCCTATGAGTACTTCTGTGAATATTGTTGCTATTTCTCGTGCGGACGCCCCCCTGATTGCTACCGAGGAGCAGCTGGTTGCTGCGCTGCAGGCGGTTGAGGGTCTGGAGCTTGAGTCGGGTCTTTTGATGGAGGTTCCTGCCTCTCGCGTGGAGCGCGAGGCTGAGGGCCCGGCCTACTCGGTTTATATTGCTGCGGCTTCGTGGGAGCGCGGTGGTGTTGAGGACGCCCGCGGCGCCTTGGGGCTGCTCGATGGGGCGGGCTCGCTGGGCTTTGACCTGAATGTGGTACCTGCTGAGTTGGCTAACGATGAGAAGAAGCTGCTCATTATGGATGTTGACTCTACCCTGATCCGCCAGGAGGTCATTGATGAGCTGGCAGCTGCGGCAGGACGCGGCGCTGAGGTTGCTGAGGTGACCGAGCGGGCGATGCGCGGTGAGCTCGATTTTGAGGCGTCCTTGCGTGAGCGGGTTGCTACCCTAGCCGGTCTCGATGAGTCGGTGATTGATGAGGTGGCTTCCAAGGTGCTGTACTCCCCCGGTGCTACCAAGCTGGTTGAGGTTTTCCTGGCTGCCGGCCACGAGGTCTGCGTGGTCTCGGGCGGGTTTGTTCAGGTTCTCTCCCCGCTGGCGGGCTACCTGAACCTTTCCAAGGCGCGCGCCAACGTCCTTGACATCATCGAGGGTAAGCTGACCGGCAAGGTCACCGGCGAGGTCATTACCGGTGAGGTCAAGAAGGAGTCGCTGAAGGAGTGGGCTAAGGAGTTCGATATTAAGTCCTCCCAGACCATTGCTGTGGGCGACGGTGCCAACGATGTGCTCATGATCCTTGAGGCGGAGCTGGGTGTTGCTTTCAATGCCAAGACTGCCCTGCTTGAGGTTGCCGACGCCCAAATTAATACTCTGCGTCTGGACGCGGTGCGCCACTTCGCTGGGCTCTAAAAGCAGGGGCAGGATGAAGGTATCATGATTCAGCAGCCAGTTGCAGGACGGCAAATACTGATTCTTTCAACAGGGATTGTTGGCTTAGTCGTAGTTCTCTTCGGAGCACTACTCATCGCCGGAAAACTACTTGAAGTTACACCTGATTCATTGTGGGTGCTGCTCACGTCTACACTTGCACTGCTTAGTACTTTACTTGTAGTGCTAATGGTTTCTTCCTATAGAAAATGGAAAATTCCTGCCAATGAACTTGGGCTAATCAGGCCAAGTATGAAATTTCTACACCTGCTATGGCAAGGCCCAGTGATATTAGCAGCAGCTGTGTCGCTCCAGATACTGACAATGCTTCTTATCGCAAAAGGACAAGCGAAAAGTAACTCTTCCAATTCTTTTAATGATTTGCTTGCGTCTACCCCAAATCTAGGACTAGTAGTTCTTTTTGCGGTAACGATGTCGGTGCTGACGCCAGTATGGGAAGAACTATTTTTCAGAGGTTTCATGTTCAGCTGGCTAAACGCCAAGTTAAACGTTTTTCTGACCATCCTTGCTATTGGTATTGTCTTCGCCCTCGTACATGGGATGGTTCTTCTTACGCCTTACTATCTCGTGATAGGCGCTGGTCTGACATGGCTTCGCTATTTTCACGGCAACATATGGGCGCCATTGGCAATGCATATCACGCTCAACAGCCTGGTTGTAGTAATCGCTCTTGTTTCTTATATCTAGCTAGATAAACAAAAAGGACGCTGGTAGGTGGCTACCAGCGTCCTTTGACGTATGAAGGGGTAAGGTTTGGCAGGCTCGCAGCGAAGCTGCTGGCTCGGCGGCTGGCGTGAATCGCTTGTGAGCGAAGCGAACCAGCGAGAGGGTCGGCAGCGAGCGCGAGCCTGCGAAACCTTGTGATGCTAAGGCTACTTGATGAAGCCGCCTGCGCCGCCGACCAGCTCGATGTGGCCGGTTTCAACATCGGCAGTTACCATCTTGGCAACTTCCTGGGCAAACTCGTTGACGGTGTAAAGTTTGCCGGCTTCTTCGCGGCGGGCCTCAATGGCGCCGGGGTGCAGGCGGTTGAGTAGGGCCGCGGTGACGGTACCTTCAATCATGTCGGCGGAGACAACCACCAGGGAGATACCCTTTTCGGTGAGGGCGGGGATTTCTGCTAGCAGGGCGTCCTCGCCGGCGCGCTTGGACTCAGCAACCGGCTTGTACTCGGGCATGGTCTCTACTTCGCGGATGAAGTGGGCCTGGTGGCTGGTCACAAAGACGATGCGGCCACCCTCGGGCATCTTTTCGGCTGCCAGGCGGGCCAGGCGCAGCTGGGAGTCGCGGTTGAGCACCATGGCGTAGTCATCGGGCATGCCGGCCTCCATGCCGCCAGAGGCGTTGAGAATGAGGTAGTCCAGGGAGCCGAAGTTCTCGATGGCAGCCTCTACCAAGGCTGCGGCGTCCTCGGCCTTGGTCACGTCGCCCTGTACGGCAACGGCCTTGCCACCGGCTTCTTCAATGGCGGCAACAACCTTGGTGGCACGGGGGGCCTTGGAGCGGTAGTTGACGATGATGTTGGCTCCCTGGGCGGCAAGAATCTGGGCGGTGTCTGCGCCCACGCCGCGGGAGGAGCCGGTGATGATGATGGTCTTGTTCTGAAGTGACATTCTGAGTCCTAAATAAGTGTTGTACAAATGATTATTGCGGGGGGTAGAGGGCGGTAGCTCCCCGCCCTGGCGTACACAGTAGCCTGGGAAGGTGTGTGCCCCGTCCGCTGGCTCGGGGCTGGCGTGAATCGCGACGAGCCCCCGGGCGAGGAGTGAGAGGGTCGTGGACGGGCACACACCGGCCAGGCTGCTCTAGTGGCCCCATGCCCAGGCCGCCGTCTACGGGATGGAGTGCCCGGATGCGAGCGCGCGAGCACTCAGGAGGGCACGGAATGTGATTCCCGTTAGTGCCCCATGCCCAGGCCACCGTCAACGGGAATCACGGCACCTGAGATGTATCCTGCGGCGTCTGAGGCGAGGAAGAGGGCTACGTCGGCGATTTCTTTGGGTTCGGCGAAGCGGCGGGCGGGGATGGAGTCGGTGTATTGCTTTTTGAGGTCGTCGGAGAGTTGGTCGGTCATGTCGGTTTTGATGAAACCGGGGGCGATGACGTTGGCGGTGATGTTGCGGGCGCCGAGTTCGCGGGTGATGGAGCGGGCCATGCCGACGAGTCCGGCTTTGGAGGCTGAGTAGTTGACCTGGCCGGGGTTGCCGTAGAGGCCGACGACGGAGGAGATGAAGATGATGCGGCCGCCCTTGTTTTTGAGTAGGCCCTTGGTGGCGCGTTGGGCGACGCGGAAGGCGCCGGTGAGGTTGGTGTCGATGACGGAGGTGAAGTCGTCTTCTTTCATGCGCATGAGCAGGGTGTCTTTGGTGATGCCTGCGTTGGCGATGACGACGCCGACGGGGCCGAATTCTGCTTCGACGGCGGTGAAGGCTGCGTCGATGGAGGCTGAGTCGGTGACGTCTGCTTTGACGGCGAAGAAGTCGGCGGGGGGTTCGCCGCTGCGGTAGGTGATGGCGACGTTGTAGCCGGCTTTTTTGAATTCGGTGGCGATGGCGTGGCCGATGCCGCGGTTGCCGCCGGTGATGAGTACGGTGGGGTTGGTCATTGTTTCACCTTGTTGTGGGGTTTTGTTTCTGCCCCTATCTTACGCTCTTGAGAAAAAAGTGGTGGTTTGTTCAAGTAGGCGCGTGTTATTTAGCCTGGCGGGTTTGGTTAGGGGGTCGGGCGGGGTGTGTGCGCGAGGGGTAGACTGGTGGGGTGAGTTTGAGCCTGTGTGAGGAGGGTGCCGGTGGCGCAGAAGTATTGGACTGCTGAGGATTTAGAGGCTGCCGGGTATTCTTCGGGCGATTCTGAGGTTTTTGAGATTACGGACGCTGCTGAGCGGCAGTCGGTGGGGGTTAGTTCGCGGGCTAAGGTGTATGCCTTCAAGATGTTTTTGCGCATTGTTTTTATTATTGCTGCGGTGATGGTGGACGGTGTGTGGCAGTGGGTGTGCCTGGCGGCGGCTGCGATTATTCCTTGGACAGCTGTGGTGGTGGCTAACGGTGAGGCTAAGCAGGGTGGTGGTGGTTTTTCTGCCATGCTGCCGCCGGAGCAGCAGGCTGCTATTGAGGCGGCGCAGGCTGATCGGGCGGCTCGTGCCGCTGCGGCTGAGGGGGCGGACGCCGGTGGGCCAGCTGGTGGCCGTACCCAGGCGAGCGCGGCCCCGGCAGACTTCGGAGCTGATGGTTCTGATGAGCCGGTGATTATTGATGGTGAAGTAGTTTTCGATGAGGACGGTAAGGAGTAGCGGGTGGATATTTTAGGTTCTTTGAATCAGGGTCAGGCTGATGGCAGTAGCCAGGGGCCTGAGTTTGTGAAGTGTAGCCGTAAGGGCTGCCAGGAGCAGGCTCGTTTCGAGGTGCTGTGGAATAACCCGAAGGTGCATGCCCCGGGGCGGCTCAAGAGCTGGGCGGCCTGCGAGGAGCACGTGCAGTATTTGCAGGATTTTTTGGTGGCGCGTAGTTTTTGGAAGCAGACTGTCCCTCTGGGATAGGGTGGTTGCTTGTGAAGAAATACGGTTTTTTGCTCTCTGGTAAGTGGGTTGGCCTGTTTGTGCTGACGGTGGTCGCCTCGCTGGTGTGCCTGTATTTGGCGAGCTGGCAGATGAGCCGCAAGGAGGCGCTTGATTTTTCGAATGAGCGTATTTCGCAGAACTATGATGCCGCTCCCCTGGATTTTGCGGACGATTCTAGCCTGTTTGCGTCCGCTCATTCTGAGCTGCGCTGGCAGCCGGTGACCATGACCGGCCAGTACCTGAGTGAGCACCAGTTGCTGGTGCGCAACCGGCCCTATAACGGGTTGAACGGGTATGAGGTGCTGGTGCCTTTCCAGACCGACCAGGGCCATATTGTGGTGGTTAACCGCGGCTGGATGGAGGCTGCGTTTGGGGATGCCGGCTCGACGGCTTCCCCGGTGCCTGCTCCCCCGGCTGGGCAGGTGACGATTACGGTGCGTCTGGTGGAGGGTGAGATTGATACGGGTGCTTCATCGGTGGATGGGCAGATTAGCAGTATTGACCTTCCCGAGGTTGCTGAGGTGACCGGTCTTGATCTCGATACGGTCAACTACGGTGTGATGGCTTCTGAGAGCCCGGCCCCGGCGAGCGCCCCGATTGCTAAGGATAAGCCGGAGGAAGATTACGGGCCGAACCTGTCGTATTCGGTGCAGTGGTACTGTTTTGCGGCCATGTTCTATATTGCCTATTTCTGGTCTGCCCGCCAGAAGGTGCGCAACGATGAGCTCGATGCGCAGGTTGCCGCTGAGCTTGAGGCCTATTTTGGTCAGTTCTACGATGCTGATGGCACCTATATCGGCGATGAGGACGAAGAGGTGGTACGCCGCCGCATGGAGTTTGTGGATGACATGCCCGCGCATATGAAGTCCATTGTGCGTCCCAAGGCCCCTAAGCGCAGTAAGAAGATTACCGATGAAGAGGTGGAGGACGCCCTGCTCGATGAGCAGCTCTACCGCTAGGCTTTGTGGGTAATTGAGAAAAGAAAATGCTCCCTTCCACCGGTTCAGGTGGAGGGGAGCATTTCTTGAGCTGGGTGATGTGCTACTGGGTTTTTTCTACCTCGTGGGTAAAGACCACTCCGTCGTCGGTGAAGTGGTCGATCATGGCCAGGGAGTAGACGTCGTAGCCGCGGTCGCGGAATTCTTTGCCGCCGCCCTGGAAGACCTTTTCGATGGCGATACCGATGCCGGCTACCTGGGCCCCGCCCTGTTCGCAGAGGTGGGTTAGGCCGTGCAGGGCCTGGCCGTTGGCGAGGAAGTCATCGATGATCAGGATGCGGTCTTCGGGGGTGACAAAACGCTTGTCGATGCGGATGTCATACTCGATTTTCTTGGTGTACGAGAAGACCTTGGAGTGGTAGGTGTCGGTGGAGAGGGTTTTGGAGGAAATCTTCTTGGCAAAGACCATGGGCACGCCCAGATGCAGGGCGGCGGTCATAGCCATAGAGATGCCGGAGACTTCGAGGGTGAGGACGCGGGTGATACCGGCGTCCTTGAAGTGCTCGGCGAAGTCGCGGCCCATGTCCATCATGAGCTGGGGGTCGACCTGGTGGTTGACGAACTGGTCGACTTTGAGGATGTTGCCGGGCAGGATGCGGCCGTCGCGGCGGATGCGGTCTTCGAGGAGTTTCATGCTGTTTTCTTCTTTCGGTCTACCAGGATGATGTTGAGTAGCAGGGCTGCCAGGGTTCCGGTGGAGATGCCGGAGGAGAGAATCATCTGCAGGGCGGTGGGCAGGTTGGCGAGCATGTCGGGGCGCACTGTCACGCCAATACCCAGGGCGAAGGCCACCGAGACGATGAGCAGTTCGCGGTCGCCCAGTTCGATGGTGGTGAGGGTTTTGATGCCCTGGGCTGCGACCAGACCGAACATGATGACGCCTGCACCACCGAGGACGGGCTGGGGCATCACGGAAATCAGGGCTGAGAGCTTGGGAAAGACGCCGAGGATAGCCAGGATGATGCCTGCGGTAATCATGACGCGGCGGGAGGCTACCTTGGTGAGGGTAATCAGGCCGACGTTCTGGGAGAAGGCGGTGTTGGGGCCCGCGCCGAAAGCGCCTGCTAGAGCTGAGCCAACGCCGTCCGCAAGTACACCGTTAGAGACGCGCTTGCTGTTAAGTGTGGCGCCGGAGGCCTGACCGATAGCCATCATGATGCCGACCGTTCCGATGGTGGAGACGATGTAGGCGGGGACAAAGGCCAGGGTGGAGGCCAGGTCAAAGTGCAGGCCGTAGGCGAAGATGTTGGGCAGGGCGAACCAGGCGGCGTCTGAGACGACAGAAAGGTCAACTAGGCCCAGGGGAATGCAGACCAGGTAGCCGACGACCATGCCGATAAAGACGGCAGCAGCGCGCAGAATACCGCGGCCAAAGTGGGCGATTGCGAGGGTGAGGACCATGACACCGAAGGCGATGGTGAGGTTCTGCAGGGAGCCGTAGTCTTCGGAGCCCGCGCCACCTGCTGCCCAGTCCATGGAAACCGGTAGCAGGGTGATGCCGATGAGGGCCACCACGGTACCGGTAATCAGCGGCGGGAAGAAGCGCATCAGAGGCTTAATGAAGCGGGAGAGCACAATCTCAACCAGTGAGGCGCTGATGGTGGCGGCGACGATTCCGGCCATGCCGAACTGGGAACCAACCGCGATGGTGGGGTTGACGAAGGTGAAGTCGGTGCCCATCATGCCGGGCACGCGAGCGCCCACGGGGCCGATACCGCGGGACTGGATGAAGGTGGTGAGGCCCGCGACGAAGATGGAGGCGCTGACCATCAGTGAGGTTTGGGCGACGTTAAAGCCGAGGGCGGTGCAGACGACCAGGGGTACTGCGATGATTCCGGCGAAGGCTGCCAAGATGTGTTGGAGCGCTAGCAGGATAGAGACGCCAAGGGGTGGGGTGTCGTCGATCTGGTAGAGCATGTCGGTTGAAGTTTCAGCAGGGGTCTGGGGTTCTGACCCTTGGGTATGTTGGTTCAACGAAGGACTTTCGGTATGTAGTTGTAGTGGGTGTAAGGACGCTTGCCCGCGGCAGGGCTGCCGGGGCGGGGTGGTCCTAGTTTTAGTCTACGCTTCTTGCTCGCTCTGGGCGAACACTCCCCCGGCTACGCTTACTCTGCAACTACCAGCGTCCTTTTAGAACAAATATTCGAAACTGTGTTAAAGTGGTGCTTTCACTTCCAGAGGATTATTCATAAGGATCGCACCATCATGATGGGTTATTCCCACTCCATTAGCGCAGCAGCAGCCTGGCTAGCCCTCAACGAGGCGGGAGTCCTGGGCATTGATGACCCCACCACTCTGGCCGTCACTACCCTAGCGGCTGCCGGTGCGGGCATGCTCCCCGATATTGATCACCATAACGGCACCATCGCCCACTCGATTCCGCCGGTCAGTCGCTGGGTTGCCCTGTTGGTGGGGCGACTTTCAGGCGGCCACCGCAAGGGAACCCATTCTTTGATTGGCCTAGCAGCCTTTTGGGCCCTAGCCTTTTTTGCCGACCGCCTGACCTACGCGGGTATCCCCGTCCTAGCCCTGGCTCTAGCCGGCTTTGCTGGTGGCCTGGCCCTGCGCACCTTCAAGGCACCGGGGGGCTGGCTGGGGGCGCTTGCAGTCATTGCCGGAACCATCTACACCGATTCATTGGCCCTCATGCCCTGGGCGGTTCTCACCGGGGCAACCGCCCACATTCTGGGCGATGCCCTGACTACCAGAGGAGTCAACCCCTTCTGGCCCGTCACCATCAAGCCCGTTGTGCCCAGCAAGCTCTGGCGCAAGAGCGGCTACATGGCCCTACCCATCCTGGGCGATGCTGGCTCAGCCCGCGAGAACTTCCTCACCGCCGCCCTGACCGTCTATATCGGGGCCTACATCCTGGCCTTTTTCGGTTTCCTCACCAGCTACCCTACCCAGCTGATCAGCGGCTTCTTCACAGGAGCCTAAGACTTCAGGCAAAGACAGGGGCCCGGCACCGTATGGTGCCGGGCCCCTGTCTTTCACCCGTGTATCACTTCTATGTAGTCACTCATTGAAGTGGGGTGGGAAGGAAAACAAAAATATATCCGTGCCGCTGAGGCGAACGATGTTTAGTCTTCGATCCAGAAAACGTCGACCTCTACGCCCTCTTCAGCGATTTCGGGGTAACGTACGTCGTGTGATTCCAGCATAGAATCATCCTTTCAAGGTTCGGCCCAACGTCGGTGTTGGATTTGTGTGCCGCCTCATCGGTGAGGCGGTGTTCTTGAGGTGTAGCTGGGGAAGATTGGCTTCCGAAGCTGGTATTTACTCTACGCCGACTGGCCCACCCTGCACTAGCAAAATAGGACCGTTATCATTTCGTGACCTTTGTTTGGGAACAAAAAACCCACGAAACACACAGGCCTTTTTCGTAGAGTGTGGTGGCCCCAACAGTGGGCTTGCGTAAGAAACAGACACACAAGCCTATTTGTACGGACCAAAGAAGGGGTGTCGATACAAGACCGCCCCGCCCGGTCAGCTACCGGGCGGGGCGGGCGTCCGCTCATTCCTGCCTAAGCCAGGGAGATGAGGTCCTGGTATTCCTTGCTCCACAAATCTTCTACCGCATCGGGCAGCAGTAGCACGCGCTCGGGGTCAAGGGCCTCAACTGCCCCCTCATCGTGAGAGACCATTACAATGGCCCCCCGATAGTTTTTCAGGGCGTTCAAAATCTCTTCGCGCGAGGCCGGGTCGAGGTTATTGGTGGGCTCATCGAGCAGCAGAACATTGGCGGACGAGGCCACCAGGGTTGCCAGCGACAGGCGGGTTTTCTCACCACCGGAGAGCACGCCAGCGGGCTTATCGACATCATCCCCCGAGAAGAGGAAGGAGCCGAGAATGGTGCGGACGCGGGTGTCATCGAGGTCGGGGGCCGCTGACTTCATGTTCTCAAAGACGGTGCGGTCGTGGTCCAGAATCTCGTGTTCCTGGGCGAAATAACCCACCTTGGCCCCGTGGCCGTAGATGACCTCGCCGGTATCGGGCTGGGTGCTCTTAGCTAGCATGCGCAGCAGGGTGGTCTTACCGGCGCCGTTAAAGCCCAGCACCACCACGCGCGAGCCGCGGTCAATCGCCAAGTCGACATCGGTGAAAATTTCGAGGGAGCCGTAGCTCTTAGACAGACCCGTCGCCGACAGGGGTGTCTTGCCGCAGGGGGCAGGGTCAGGGAAGCGAATCGCGGCCACCTTATCGACCTGGCGCTCTTCTTCCAGCCCGCGCATGAGCTTTTCGGCGCGCTTGATCATCTGCTGGGCCGCAACCGCCTTGGTTGCCTTGGCGCGCATCTTGTTGGCCTGCTCCATCAGGGCCGAGGCCTTTTTCTGGGCGTTGGCGCGCTCGCGCTTGCGGCGGGCCTCGTCCTGCTCGCGCTGCAGCAGGTAGTTCTTCCAGCCCATGTTGTAGATATCGATGACGCAGCGGTTGGCGTCCAGGTAGAAGACCTTGTTGACGACCAGTTCCATCAGTTCCACGTCGTGGGAGATGACCAGGATGCCGCCCTGGTAGTTTTTCAAAAACTCGCGCAGCCAGACTACCGAGTCGGCGTCCAGGTGGTTGGTGGGTTCATCGAGCAGCATGGTGTCTGCGTTGGCAAAGAGAATGCGGGCCAGTTCGACGCGGCGGCGCTGACCACCGGAGAGGGTGGACAGGGGCTGGTTGAGGACGCGTTCGGGCAGGTCAAGATTGGCGGTGATCGTAGCTGCCTCAGACTCGGCCGCATAGCCGCCACCGGCAATGAACTCGGCTTCGAGTCGGTCGTATCGGCGCATGCCCTTGGCGTGCTCTGCGGGGTCTTCGCTGGCCATCATTTCCTGGGCCTGGCGCATTTTGCGGGCAACCCCGTCCAGGCCGCGGGCCGAGAAGATGCGGTCCTTGGCGAGCTGGGTCATGTCATCGACCTTGAGGTCCTGGGGTAGGTAGCCGATGGTGCCGCCGCGGGTAACGGTACCGTCTGCGGGCAGGGTCAGCCCGGCCAGCACCTTGGTCATGGTGGTTTTACCGGCGCCGTTTCGGCCCACGAGGCCGACCTTATCGCCCTTATCGATGCGGAAGGTGACGTCCTCCATGAGCAGGCGAGCGCCAGCTCGCAGTTCGAGGTTGTTGACTGACAGCACGGGTCTACTGCTCCTAAGGTAAGGGGTGGATGGCCAGCTTTCTATCTTACCGCCCGGTGCGTACCGGGTCAATGTTGGAAGGGCCACCGGGGCGTTGGTTCGGGCTGGCGTCACAGAAGTGGAAAGAAAGGCCGAGTTTTTGAACGGTGTTCAAAACCTGTTTATAGTAGTGGGCATGACATCATCACAGACTTCCGCGCGCCCGGCGCGCGCCGCTGCCAATCCCGGTCGCGATCTGGCTCTTATCGCTGTTTTTGCCGCTTTTATTACCGTATGCGCCCTGCTGCCCGCTATTCCGGTGGGTCCGGCCGCTGTTCCGATTACCCTCCAGACCCTGGCGATTTACATCGCAGCCCTGACCCTGGGCGGCACCCGCGCTGCCCTTGCCGTCACCCTGTATGTCGTCGCTGGCCTGATTGGCCTTCCGGTTTTCTCTGGGGGTAAGGGCGGCTTCGGCACCATTGTCTCCCCCTCCTTTGGCTACTTGCTGGGCTTCATTCCCGGTGCCCTGGTCACCGGTGGGCTTGCCTACGCAGCCCTGCGCCGCCGCATGAGCGGGGCCGGGCTGTTTGGCGCCTTTGTGGTGGCTGTACTGGCAGGTTTTGCCATCATCCAGGTCTTTGGTGTTGCCGGCATGATGATTAATGCCGACCTTGAACTGGGTGCTGCTGTTGCCGCTGCTCTAATTTACGTCCCCGGCGATCTCATTAAGTGCCTGGTGGCCGTTCTGGTTGCCCTGGCTGTACACCGAGCCTTCCCCACCCTGGCCCGCCGCTAGGTACGATAGAGCCCGTGTTTTTTTCTCGCTCTTCACGCGCAAGCGCTGCAAGCCCGTCGACCCAATTTTCGGACGACGGGCTGCTTGCCACCCGCTCAGCCACCGTAACCGTTGACACCGGCACCAGCGACCGCACTCTCTTACACAACATCACCGTGGAGCTCTCTACCCCGCGTACCGCAGTGCTCGGCCTCAATGGCTCGGGCAAGTCAACCTTCCTACGACTCTTCAACGGGCTCTCCCAGCTCACCTCGGGCGAGGTCACCGTCCACGGGGTGAGCGTGAGTGAGCATCTACCCGCGGTGCGCTCGCGGGTAGGTATGCTCTTTTCAGATCCCGGCGCCCAGCTGGTGATGCCTACGGGGGTTGAGGATGTCGAGCTCTCCCTTCAGCACATCAAGGGCAAGGACGCCCGCCGCGCCGCCGCCCTGGAGGCCCTTGCTGAGCGCGGGGTTGAGCACCGCGCTTTTGACTCTGTCTATAACCTCTCAGGCGGTGAAAAGCAGTTGACCGCCCTAGCTGCTGTACTTGCAGTAAACCCTAAGGTTCTACTTTTAGATGAACCCACAACGCTTTTAGACCTCAAGAATAGGTTAAGACTATTTGACCTGCTTGACTCTCTTCCCCAGCAGCAGGTCATCTCCACCCACGACCTTGACCTGGCAGCAACCTGCGATGAGGCAATCGTCATCCACGAGGGTCGCCTGCTGGCGCAGGGGCCAGCGGCAGACGTCCTGGCAGATTACCAGCACTGGTGTGCCACGGACTTCCCAGCCCCACCTGAACCTGCTGACCCCCAACGTCCCGGGGGGCAGGTGTGAACATTGCCAACCAGCTCTTTGGCATCTACCAGCCCCTTAGCACCCCGGTGCACCGGGCACCCCTGTGGGCTAAAGGCGTCTTTATTCTTCTGCTGGGCATCTCCCTGGCAGCTACCAGCCACTGGGGGTTTGGCCTTGCGGCCCTCGCGCTGGTGCTGGCTCTTGGGGCTCTGGCAAAAATTCCCTGGCGTACCTGGGTGCAGTCCCTGGCTTCCCTTTCCTGGTTGCTGGCGATTCTGTTGGTCTACTACCTGGTGAGCGGCAAGCTAGAGTCGGGGGCGGACGTCCTGCTGACCCTGCTCACCATGATTGCAGCTTCAAAGGTGCTGCTGTGGTCAACCCCTATGCCGGTCTTGATTGACGGGTTTATCTGGCTGTGCACCCCCCTGAAGTGGGTGGGCGGCTCCCCTGAGCGGGTGGGGCTGGCTCTGGCCCTGATGGTGCGCTCTATCCCGGTGATTATGGATAGCTGGCAGCTAATTCAGGCGGCGGTGGCCGCCCGCGGGATCAAGGTCGCCCAGTTCCGACTTTTTATCCCCCTGGTGATTGCCACGGTGGCCTACGCCCACGAAACCGGCGATGCCCTGGCCGCCCGGGGCCTTGACCGGTAAAGATGATTTACTGTGTATAAAAAGAAGAGGAGCCAGACCTGGCTCCTCTTCATAATTATCTTGTGCTAAAGGGGGAGAAAGCTAAACTGCTTCCAGCTAAATCCTCTAGCTTCGTGAGACCAACTATATACAAGGTTTTGTGAAGTCGCTACCGCGAGGCTTATTCATAAGGGGTTCCACAGGCTCGCGCTCGCTGCCGACCCTCTCGCCTGGTTCGCTAGCTGGCTCGCAAGCTCGCCAGATTCGCACCGAGATTTATTTTCCTCGCGCGCTCGGAATCTCGGTGCTCATCACCAGCGATTCACGCCCCGCCTAGCGGCGGATTGCGTTCGCTCTTGTGTGCTACGCACCCGCTCACTCCATCGAGCCAGCAGCTTCGCTGCGAGCCTGCTCCACCTACCCTAATGAATAAGCCTCCGCACAGACAAAGCCAAGATCTAATACGTACTAGGTCAAGTAATACAACAACAGGCAAAGTGATTGACGAGCTCAAGCTTGAGTTCTGGCAGCAACTTTTACGCTCGAAAGAATACGAACACTTCGAAACCGGATCGCACACTACGAACCTGTTTTCACCCGAGACCTGACTGAAGATTTAGCCGTCATGCTGAACCTTATTTCGTATCGTTCTGAGGCCATAGGAAATTGGGTAAAAAGTTTAGAAGAGGCCAGCTTTCTCATCTCAACGTTACCGGTTTCACCAACATCTAGCCGCTCTACCTAGGGCATAATAGAAAGGACGAAGGTGCAGAGATGCACCTTTTTTCTTTGACGAAAACGCCCTAGGATTCCATGAAAATCACCCAATTTATTCACCGGCGAGAATGGTTACTCGTCCTGGTGGCGATGCTGTCCATCGTGGCTCAGGTCTACCTTGACCTCAAGGTTCCCGAGTACATGGAGAACATCACCCTCACCATCTCAACCCCCGGGTCCGAACTGAGGGACGTCACCTCAGACGGCACTCTCATGCTGGCAGCCGCCCTGGCCTCTATGGTCTGTGCCATTATCACCGGCTTCTGCACCGCAATTTTCGGTACCACCCTAGCCCGGCGTATGCGGGCCGGGGTCTACAACAAGACCTTTGACCTCTCCAGTGCCGAGGTGAACCACATTGGCACCGACAGCCTCATCACCCGCTCCACCAACGATGTCACCCAGGTGCAGATGTTTGTGGTCATGGGCCTGCAGATGAGCATTAAGGCCCCCATCATGGCGGTCTGGGCTAGCTCCAAAATCGCTACCCAGTCGCTGACCTGGACCATCCCTACCGGGATCGCCGTCCTTGCCACCCTGCTGGTGTTGGGCGTCGCCATGGGCCTGGCCATCCCCCGCATGATGCGCATGCAGAAAATCACCGACCGCCTCAACCGGGTGACCCGCGAGCACCTGACCGGTCTGCGCGTCATTCGGGCCTACACCACCGGTGACTTCCACAAAGAGCGCTTTGAAGAGGTCAACACCGACCTGCGCAACACCACCCTCTTCGTCAACTCCACCATGGCCTTCATCATGCCCCTGCTGACCGCCATCATGACGGGCCTGTCCCTCTCCATCTATGTGCTGGGTGCTGTGCTGATTGACGGCACCGCCGACCTGACCGAGCGCGTCACCCTCTTTGGGCAGATGGTGGTCTTCTCCACTTACGCCCTGCAGGTGGTGACCAGCTTCATGATGATGACCGTTATTTTCGTGATGGGCCCGCGAGCCCTGGTTGCCTGGCGTCGTATCCGCGAGGTGCTCTCCACCGAGCCCGCGATTGTGGACGGCGGGGCGAGCGCTGGGGCTGCCCCGGCAGGTTCCCTGGAGTTTAGGGACGTGTCCTTCCGCTACCCCGAGGCTGACGGGGACGCCCTGCATTCGATTTCCTTTACGGCTGCCCCGGGCGAGACCGTGGCGATTATCGGCTCAACCGGCTCGGGCAAGTCGACCCTGGTAAATCTGATTCCGCGTTTTGCCGATGTGCGCGAGGGGTCGGTACTGGTGGACGGCGTTGATGTGCGCGACTGGAACCAGAAGGACCTGCGCGACCGCCTGGCCTATGTGCCCCAAAAGAGTGTGCTCTTCTCTGGCTCGGTGGCCTCGAACCTGGCCCTGGGCGAGGGCCTGCACCCGGTAACACCCGAGGACGTGGTGGCGGCGGCTCACGCTGCTGCGGCGGCTGAATTCGTGGGGAAGAAAGAGGACGGCTACGCCTCGGCTGTTGCCCAGAACGGCAAGAACTTCTCGGGCGGCCAGCGGCAGCGCCTGTCGATGGCCCGGGCCTTTGCCCGCGGCGGGGAGATCATGATTTTCGATGACTCCTTCTCAGCCCTGGACTATAAGACCGAGCGGGATATCCGCAGTCAGCTCAAGAGTTCCGCCAAGGGGGCGACCATTGTAGTGGTGGCCCAGCGTATCGGTACGGTACGGGAGGCCGACAAGATTCTGGTGCTCGATAAGGGCCGCCTGGTGGGATCCGGCACCCACGAAGAGCTTCTGGCTACCAACGAGGTCTACCAGGATATTGCCCTGTCCCAGCTCTCTGAGGAGGAACTTCGCTCATGAGCCAGTCACCAGTTTTTACCCCCGAAGGGCTAGAGTCAGCCCGCAGGGGTCTTGAGTCTGCAGGCCAGCTGCGCGATAGCCAGCTGAAAAGCGAGAAGGGAGGGCGTCACGGAGGTCACGGCGGGCCCGGCGGCCCACCGCGCACACCCATGCCGGGACAGGCGTCCGCCCCCTTTAAGCAGACTATGGGCAAGCTCCTGGCCTACCTGCGCCCGGTGCTGCCGGGCATGGTGGTCGCTATTGTCGCTGCCGTCATCGGGGTGATTCTCACCATTGTTGCCCCGCAGTTCCTTTCGGCTATTACCGACGAAATTCAAAAGGGCTTCACCGGCCAGCTTGATATGGGCGAAATCTACCGCCTCATGTGGATCTCCATCGGCATGCTGGTGGCCTCCCTGATCCTGAGTCTGGTGGAGGGGCAGATCATGGCCCGCTCAACCGTCTGGGTATCGCGCTCCATGCGCCACGACCTAGACCGCAAAATCGACCGCCTTCCCCTGGCCTACATGGACAAGGGTTCTACCGGCGACACCCTCTCGCGCGTGACCAACGACGTCGACACCCTGCAGCAGACCCTCAACAACTCCCTGGCTACCACCATCACCGGTGTGGTCACCCTGGTGGGCTCAGCCGTCATGATGTTTGTGACCGACTGGCGCATGGCCCTCGCCGCTATTGCCGCCTCCCTACTCGGCATTGTGGCCTCCGGCTTCGTACTGGCCCGCAGCCAGAAGTACTTCGTGGCCCAGCAGCAGCTCCTCGGTAAGCTCAATGGCCACATTGAAGAAACCCTCAGCGGCCACTCCATGATTCGCGCCTACAACGGCGAAACCGCCGCCCGCGCCGAATTCGCCGACCGCAACACCGACCTCTATCGGGTGGCCTGGAAGTCCATGTTCTTCTCGGGCCTCATGTTCCCCCTCATGGGCTTCATCGGCAACCTGGGCTATGTGGTGGTCTGCGTGGTTGGTGCCGCCCTGGTTCTCAACAACAGCATCACCTTCGGCGTCATCGTCGCCTTCATCGTCTACGTCCGTCTCTTCACCAACCCCCTGGGCCAGCTCGCCCAGTCGGCTACCTCCCTGCAATCGGCGGCGGCTGCGGGCGCTCGCGTCTTTGAGTTCTTGGAGGCCGAGGAGCTGGAGGACGAGTCCGCCAAGACCGGGGCTCTGGACCGGCCGGTGCGCGGGGCGGTGGACTTTGAGGACGTGCGGTTCAGCTACGAGCCGGGCAAGGAAATTATCCACGGCTTTACCGCCTCGGTAGAACCGGGCCAGAAGGTCGCGATTGTGGGCCCGACCGGTGCTGGCAAAACCACCCTGGTCAACCTGCTCATGCGTTTCTACGAACTGGACTCGGGCCAGATTCGTATTGACGGGGTACCTACCACCGACCTGACCCGCGAACAGGTGGACTCCCTCTTTGCCATGGTGCTACAGGATACCTGGCTCTTTGAGGGTACCCTGCGGGAGAACGTGGTCTACGGGGCTGGGGAGGTCAGCCAGGAGCAGCTTGATGAGGTGATGGCCTCGGTGGGCCTGGACGAGCTGGTATCGCAGCTGCACGACGGGTACGACACGGTACTGACCGACCAGACCCAGCTTTCTGCCGGGCAGAAGCAGCTGGTCACGATTGCCCGTGCCATGGTGGCCCAGAAACCCCTGCTGATTCTGGATGAAGCAACCTCGTCGGTCGATACCCGCACCGAGCTGCTGATTGCCCGGGCCTTGGGCCAGCTGGCCGTGGGCAAGACCTCCTTCGTGATTGCCCACCGTCTCTCGACCATCCGGGATGCCGACGTCATTTTCGCTATGCGCGACGGCGACATTGTCGAATCCGGCTCCCACGCTGAGCTGCTGGAGCGAGGCGGCTTCTACGCCGAGCTCTACAACTCGCAGTTCGCGGGGGCGGACGAGTAAGCCCCACCCCCGCCCCCAAGGGGACCTGATTTCCAAAAAGGGACCGCATATTATGCGGTCCCTTTGAGGTTTTGAGGTCCCCTTCCAAGCGCTGACCAGGCTAAAATATGTGTGATTGCACCTACACCTTCTCGCACAGTCATGAGGCGCTATGTCTAACTTTGCTTTTGTTCACCAGGCCTTACCGGAGCTCTACCAGGATTGCGCCAAGGCTGAGGGTTATTTGGTGACGGACGCGCCCACCGCCTGTTTCTACGCCCGGCGGGCTATTGAGGGTTTGGTTGAGTATATCTACCGGGTGCGGGGTATTTATCGCCCAGAGCAGGCCACGCTGGCGACCTTGACCAGCAATGAGGCTTTCTCTGTATTTCTCGATAATGACAAGCGCCTGAAGTTCAAGACTATCCGCCACCTGGGAAACGATGCGGCCCATAACTCCCGGAGGGTCCTTTCTGAACGGGACGCCGAACGGGCGGTAACCGACCTGTATCATCTGATGGTCTGGGGTGTGTACAACCATTCGGCAACCCCGGCTTTAGCTCCTGTGGGCAGGTCTTTTGACCGCCAGCTAATTCCCACGCTGCGCCGCCAGGCAGAGCAGCGAGCTCTGACCCAGCAGCGCATGGCTGAGGCTGAGGCCGAACGCACGGCTGAGCTGGAGAGACTGGCTGCTAAGCACCAGGCGCGGGTGGATGCTATGGACGCCGAGCTAGAGCGTCTTCGCGCCCAGCTAGCTGAAGCCCAGGCGGCTAGACCCCTGCCCGATACCCACGACTATAACGAGGCTGAAACCCGCGACTACTTCATCGACCTGCTCCTGGGTGAGGCTGGCTGGCCCCTTGCTCATAAGCGGGACCGTGAGTACCCGGTGACGGGCCTGCCCACTCCCAGCGGGTCGGGCCGGGTTGATTATGTGCTGTGGGGCAGGGACGGCCGCCCCCTCGGCGTGGTCGAAGCCAAGCGGGCCCGGGAGTCAGTAGATATTGGTCGCGACCAGGCCAAAGCATATGCGGACGCGCTCCAGGCGGCGACCGGCGTCCGCCCGGTTATTTTCTACACCAACGGCTATACCCACTACCTGTGGGATGACGCTGCAGGTTACCCTCCGCGTGAGGTGCAGGGTTTCCTCACCGAAGATGAGCTGGCCCTCTTGATTGAGCGCAGGACCAGCCGCCAGCAGTTGAGCGGGCAACAGGTTAATACTGAGATTGCTGGGCGCGACTATCAGCTGCGGGCTGTTGCTTCGGTGGCTGAGGCTTTTGATGCCCGGCGTCGTAAGGCCCTGCTGGTGATGGCGACCGGTTCTGGTAAGACCCGCACAACCATCGCCCTGGTGGACCTGCTCTCACGCGCCGGGTGGGTCAAGCGCGTGTTGTTCCTTGCTGACCGCACTGCCCTGGTCAACCAGGCGGTCAAGGCCTTCAAGGCTCACCTTCCCAACCTGGCTACGGTGAATCTGGTTGAAGATAAGCAGGCCAATGGCCGGGTTTATGCCAGCACCTACCCTACTATGCTAAACATCATTAACCGCACCCGGGCTGAGGGTGAAGCTACCCTGCGCGAATTCGGCCCCGGCTATTTTGACCTGATTGTGGTCGATGAGGCTCACCGGTCGGTCTATGCCAAATACAAGGCGATTTTTGACTACTTTGACGCCCTGCTGGTGGGGCTTACCGCTACCCCTAAGGACGAGGTTGATTTTAATACCTATGCTCTCTTTGACCTGGAGGCCGGCGTGCCGACCGACGCCTACACCCTCGATCAGGCGGTAAGCGACGGTTATCTAGTGCCGGCGCGGGGCTTTAGCGTGGGAACCCGTTTCTTGCGTGAGGGTATCCGTTACAATCAGCTGAGTGAGGCGGAGCAAGAACAGTGGGAGTCTGCCGACTGGGGTGATACTGTGCCCGAAGAAATTACCAGCGAAGCCCTGAATCGTTTTCTCTTTAACGCCGATACGGTCGATAAGGTGCTGACCACGCTCATGGAGCACGGCTACCGGGTTGCTGACGGTGAGTTGCTAGGTAAGACCATTATTTTTGCTAAGAACCAGGCCCACGCTGATTTTATCTATGAGCGGTTTAACGTGCTCTTCCCCGGCTACGGCGGCTCCTATGCCCAGGTGATTACTAACCGCACGTATGCGGCGGAGTCGGCGATTGAGAAGTTCTCGCAGCCGGAGTCTCTGCCCCGCATTGCCATTAGTGTGGATATGCTCGATACCGGCATTGATGTGCCTGAGATTCTGAACCTGGTCTTTTTCAAGCTGGTACGAGCCAAGACTAAGTTCTGGCAGATGTTGGGGCGCGGCACCCGCCTGGCTCCCGATATTTTTGGCCCCGGGGCCGATAAGACGGACTTCTTGGTCTTCGATTTCTGCCAGAACCTGGAGTATTTCAGCCAGGATCTGCCCGGCTCTGAAGGCCAGCTGTCTAAGCCTGTCTCTCAGCGGGTGTTTGAAACCCGGGTGAGGCTGGCCCGGGCTCTGGTGGGCTCTGGCACCGTGAGTGCTGGGGACGATTACGCGGTGGCTGTGCGCTCTGACCTGGCTGCCTTTGTGGGCAGGTTGGATATGGGCAATGTGCTGGTGCGCCCCCACCGGGCTGCGGTGGAGCGCTTTGCATCCGCGGACGCCTGGGCGCAGCTTTCTGAGGCGGATGCCGAGTTGGCGCTGAGTTTGGGGGCTGTTGCCTCAACTGTGCCGGTTGAAGGAACCTTGGAGGCCAAGCAGTTTGACCTGCTCATGCTCGGGGCCCAGCTCTCTGCCCTCACCGATGATTCTGCCGCACTGGCCCGCACCAAAGAGGTGGCCCAGACCCTCGCCGAAGACCTGCTGACTAAGGCAGCGGTTCCTGCCATCGCGGCCGTCCTGCCCCACCTGGAACAGCTGGCCGCAGATGACTGGTGGGTGGATGTCTCCCCTGCCCTGCTGGAGTTCATGCGCAAGAAGCTGCGCGGTGTCACCCACCTGCTTGATAAGGGCCAGAAGAAGATTGTCTACACCAATTTTCAGGACGAGCTTATCGACCCGGTAGAGGTCGAGGTAGTTCGCACCCAGGTAGGCATGAACCAGGAGCGGTTTGAGCAGAAAATGCAGGAGTACCTGCGCGAACACCTGGATGCGGTTGCCGTGCAGAAGGCTCTTCGCGGCAAGCAGCTGACGGACGAGGATTTTGCGGCTCTGGCTGATTTGATCGACGCTTCGGGTATCGGCGGGCCGGCAAATGTGCAGGTGGCGCGTGAGTCCGGGGGTCTGGGTGTGTTTGTGCGCTCGCTGGTGGGTTTGAGCCAGGACGAGGCCCGGGCTGCTTTTGCGGTCTTTTTGGATGAGTCGCGGTATTCGGCAACACAGATTCGGTTTGTGCAGCGCATTGTGGATGAGCTGAGTGAGAATGGCACGGTTGACCCGTCGCGTCTCTACGAGGACCCCTATGTGAGCTTGGGTGACCCGCTTGAGATGTTTGGGGACGATGACGCCTTTGAGATTGTCTCGATTCTCAACCGAATCAGGGCTACGGCCGAGGTAGCTTAGCAGGGTGTAGGGGCTTGTGACCCCATATACTTAGAGCTATGGCTATTGCAATCTCGGGCGAGACTAAATCGCGTATTGATCGTATTTGGAATGACTTCTATTCGGGCGGTATTTCTAACCCGCTAGAGGTTATTGAGCAGCTGACGTATCTGCTGTTTATTCGTCGTTTGGATGATGCGCAAACTCGTGCTGAGAAGCAAGCTCGGTTGACTGGCCGCCCGGTGGAGAACCCGGTCTTCGGTGAGGGTCAGGAGCTGTTGCGGTGGCAGAATTTTAAGAATCAGGACCCGCAGGTCATGTTCGATGTGATGGCCTCGGGTGTGTTTCCGTTTTTGCGTAATCTGGGGGCTCAGCTGGGTGGTGAGGAGTCTACCTACACCCAGCATATGAAGGACGCTACTTTTAAGGTTCCTACCCCTGCCCTGTTGGCTAAGGTTGTTGACCAGCTTGATGCTATTACGCTTGATGATCTTGATACAAGCGGTGACTTGTATGAGTACCTGCTGTCGCATTTGTCGGTTGCGGGTCGTAATGGCCAGTTCCGCACTCCGCGTCACATTATTGAGTTGATGGTGGCGATGATGGCGCCTGATGTTGAGGACGTCATTGTGGACCCTGCCTGCGGTACGGCTGGTTTTTTGGTGGCGGCTGCTGAGTGGGTGCGTGAGAATCGTGACCCGTTTACGAACGCGAAGCACCGGGAGCATTTCCATGGGGGTATGTTCCACGGGTATGACTTTGATTCGACTATGTTGCGTATTGGGTCGATGAATATGATGTTGCACGGGGTGAATAACCCTGATATTCGCTACCGGGATTCTTTGAGTGAGGGTGCCAGTGAGGACGCCGAGAAGTATTCTTTGATTCTGGCGAATCCGCCGTTTGCGGGAAGCTTGGATTATGAGGCCACGAGCCAGGATTTGTTGAAGGTCGCTAAGACCAAGAAGACTGAGCTGCTGTTTTTGGCTCTGTTTTTGAAGTTGTTGAAGCCCGGTGGTCGGGCTGCTGTGATTGTGCCTGATGGTGTTTTATTTGGGTCGTCGAAGGCTCATAAGGACGTTCGCCGCGCCTTGGTTGAGGACCAGAAGCTGGACGCTGTGGTTAAGTTACCTTCGGGTGTCTTTAAGCCCTATGCGGGTGTTTCGACCGCGATTTTGTTCTTTACAAAGACGAATTCGGGTGGCACTGACGAGGTGTGGTTCTTTGATGTTGAGGCTGATGGGTTCAGTCTGGATGATAAGCGGAACCCGGTTGAGGCTAATGACCTGCCGGAGGTTTTGAAGCGCTGGGCTGAGCGTGATGGGGCTGAACGTGAGCGGGCCCGCACGGAGAAGTCTTTTACTGTTCCTAAGAGTGAGATTGTGGAGCAGGGCTATGACCTCTCTATTAACCGGTATAAGGAGCTGGTTTTTGAAGAGGTAGCCTACCGTTCCCCTGAGGAGATTATTGCGGAGCTGGAGCAGACCCAGCGCGAAATTGGCGAGCACATTGAGCAGCTGAAGAAGGTGATGGGGCTGTGAGCGAGACAAGGACGGTGAGGCTCGGTGATTACTGCCATAAAATTGAAAAGATTACTTCAAAAAACTTCTCGGATGAATCATTTCAGTACGTAGATTTAAGTTCAATCGACAACAAGAAGAAAATCATAACTAGGGCCAGCAAGATATTAACAACAGAAGCTCCAAGTCGCGCTAAACAGTTACTCAAAAAGGGAGATATTCTCGTATCCACGGTACGCCCCAATTTAAATGCTGTAGCTGTTGTTCCAGATGAGCTTGATGGATGCATCGGCTCAACAGGATTTTCGGTCCTTCGTCCTACCGATGAACTGGACCCTGTTTATCTTTTCTCTTGGGTGTGCTCTCCTACATTTGTAAATAGCATGGCAAACCTAGCTACTGGCGCTAGCTACCCGGCTATCAGCGATAGAGTAGTGAAAGATTCTCTTATTCCGCTCCCCCCACTCGAAGAACAAAAGAGAATTGCAGCTGAATTCACTCTAACAAGATTAATTTCACAAAAGCGTGAGCGCCAGCAGGAGCTTTTCGAAGAACTTAAATCAGCAGTTTTCCATGACTTATTCGGTGCCTACAACGAGAACGTGGTTAAGCTAGGCGAGGTAGCTGATATTACTGCGGGTATCACCAAGGGACGTAAAACCAATCAAGCTACCCGGGAAGTCCCCTATCTGGCGGTGGCAAATGTTCAATCAGGCTTTCTCAAACTGGATAACGTGAAAACAATTGAAGCTACAGAAGCTGAAATTGAAAAATACCGTCTACAAAAAGGGGATATCATTCTTACCGAGGGTGGGGACCCTGACAAACTGGGGCGTGGTACTGTTTGGAATGATGAGCTGCCAGAAGTAATCCACCAAAACCATATTTTTCGCGTACGTTTACACACAGACTCAGGGCTTACCCCTGAGTTCGTAGAGGGTTATTTATCTGACCCTCGAGCTCGTAAACACTTCCTAAGAAGTGCTAAACAAACCACAGGAATTGCCTCAATCAATAAAACACAGTTATCAAGTTTAACCATACCAATCCCTCAGAGCAATTTCATAAAAAAATTTAACAAACAAAATGAAGTTTTCAAAAATATTTGACCGAAAAATATAAAGCATGGATAACACTCAAAAAGAATCACGAGATTCGCAAAATAAAAATTTATTGAAATTTATTAATCAGGAAAATCTATTCGGCGCCCTAAAAGCGCTCCCCCTTTTAGTAATTATTGCAAATATCATAATATTCTCATCAGCATTAAAGCTTACAGGTGGAGACTACTATCTTGCTAGCGAAGCTATAAAAAGCATTGACTTGAATTCATGGTGGATATCCAATCTATCTACAATAGTATTAGCTATATTTTTTTGCGCTTCACCGCTTTTCTACTACCCTAGCCAAGGAATTTCAAGTCGCGCAATTTTCTACTTCAAAGAAACCTTTTCTATCACTAAAATTCCACCGTACACAGAGACAATAACTGCCCAAGTTCTAGCCTCTTTCTTTATTCTATCCACCTCTGCATACATTAATTACATTCTCGGATTTAAAAGTTTTATTGTTCCCGGACTCATTACATCATTTGCGTATCTCATCATTTCTCTTATAATAATTTTTGCAGGAATTCCCTCAAAAGGCGAGCTGCAACAATACACAAAATCAATATCTAAAAAGCTTCCAGTGATAGTTTCTATAATATTAACTTTCCTCTCTCCAGTTATCGTTTCTGATTCCGCCATCTTAGGACAGAGCTGCTTAATTCAAACATCAGATGAAGGATCAAAACCTATTGCAGATATCATTCCACTTGATTTTTCAAAAGATTCACTTAAAGCAATATATTTAAATGACCCTGGTTACATCAAACACAGCACCATCGATGAATCTTTTTCAATCTACCCAAACTCATGTGACTCAATCGATTTTTCACCATAATCAAATGCACATGGCAAGATTAAGCAGAAATAGTGAAAGCAAAATTTTTAATGCAATAACTAAATCAAATGTAGCATTTGCCAATTATTTCTGACCTATGCTGTGATGATATATTTCATCAAAACTAGGTTAAGTTTTCATTTAGCAGCTCAAGCAAATCAGGTTCCCCAATCACCGCAATTCGTTGCCCCGCCTCAATCAAAGAAATAGCCTTAAGCTCCTTACGGTTCTCACCCAGCAAAGGCGGCATGCTTTCCTCAGCTCCGGCGCCAATCACCAAGACAGTGGTTTTCTTCGTCACCGACTTTGCAATAAAGCCACCAGCAGCCTCAATAGCACCCCAACACTCCTCACGAGTCATAGCGTCAAGCCCACCCGTCAAGGTAAAAGTCTCCCCCGCTATTCCCTCCGGCGCAGGAGCCACCGGAACAACAGACGGAACATTATTTCGTCGAACCTTACGAGGCACCGGAACACGGTCAGCACGAATCATGCCTGAACTAGTTGGCCCGCCCCAAGCGTCCTCAACCGAAGACGCCCCCACAAGATCAACCAAACGTAAAGCAACCAAAGCTGCCATCAAGGAATCCTCGCCAGCCTCATGATGATGAAGCTGCTCCAGCCCAAAGAACTCAGCCAGAACATCAAGACGGTGTTGGTCCAGTCCTTCAATCACACCAGTCTTACTCAACCTACGAGACAAGCTCAATGTGCAATAAAAATCAGGAGCTAACTCATCAATACCAGCAACCTTATTGGCATGATTCCACACTGACCGATCAAAGCCCGAATTATGAGCAATCACAGGCAGATCATCGATAATTTCTTACATTCTCTGGCGAGTTTCAACCCATCCCACACCATCAGCCTCAACCATTGCAGGAGTAATACCGTGGATACTCACGTTTAAGGGATGAAAATCAGCAACAGACTCATGAGGCTTCACTAACCACGACACAGTCTCTACAACTTGGCCGCCCCTCACCACCGTCAAACCAACTGCACAAGCCGAAGCCCGGCTCGCATTTGCAGTCTCAAAATCAACGGCAACAAAATCTACAGAAGCGTTAGGCACAGTACAGTAGTCTTTCTTTGGTAAAGCGAATAAGTGGTTTCAAGCCACAGTCAAAGTGGCTAAAGAATTGATTCTAGTTGCAAACTCAGAACCAGTAACAGCAAAGTTCTGACCTGGAGTTTCATCCATAGACTTCATCCAGTCCAAGGTTGTGATTTCTGTAGAGATATCGGTGTAGGAGCTAGTCTTAACTTCTTGACTGTTCCATAACAGGTTACGCGCAACAATTTCATTCCCATCATTGGTTACCAACACGACAACAGGAACGTTTAGCCGTTCGATCCGGTGAAAAGTTAGAACTGCGGACTCTTCAGCAGCAGCAGGAACCACCGTTAGCTCCGCTTGTTCAGGAGAGCTTTCCATGACCGCCTCAACAAATGCCTTACCTTCGACGGTTGTTCTGGCGGCCCGGCTAAATGACGCCGCCAGTTGAGCTCTCTTCATAATTATTTTCTCGGATGCCATTCTCGCCACCTTTCAAACGCTTCACCAATAACGTAGCTACAAGCTTCATCATACGCTTCGTGGCTATCCTCAGCACTATTTAATACTCGAATGCCCCGAGCAGGTAGCTTCTTTTTGGGCCTCAGATAATCACCAACATGGTAGTGGAAGTTCTCGTGAGCTGAGCATGCTCGAATCACATCAACCACATCTTTTGAAGGTGAATGGTAGGCCATTAATCCAACACTGAATTGCACAACTAAAGGATTATTCCTGGAAAACGAAGAACAAGTAATATGCCTGTCGATTGCTTCCAGTTGCCGTTCCTCGTCCAGGTGAAACCTGATCGCTGGCAAGGAGGCTTATTCAAAAGTAGACACGCACCCCACACCCACCAACTAGACAACGGCCCCACCCGCGGCAAAAATATGAGCGTTAAATCTCTACAAATAACCTCAAGCCATACCGGACAAGACCGTTGCCACACCAGCGTACAACCGGCCTCACAGCCACGCAATTCGCCACACTACACACAGCCCTCACCCATCACCTCACCTGGTCAAAACCAGGCGGAAGACCACCAGCGCTAACCCTCACCCAAGCCCTCAAAATCACCCTGCTCTACCACCGCCACAACCTCACCGAAGAACTCCTCGCAGAACTTTTTGCTGTCTCTCAATCGACAGTCTCACGAGCTATCAACACCATCGAAAAGGCCCTGGAGAAGATTCTCACTCCGCTGACTCAGCCTTTGAAAGAAAGCCTCAAAGCACCCGGGTCCTTAGTAGTTGACGGGACTCTGATACCCACGTGGAATTGGCGTTCACTTGGTAAAACAAATTTCTCTGGAAAGCACAAACGAGCCGGATTCAACCACCAAGTCATCTGCACCCTCGATGGCAGACTCCTAGCCATCACTGACCCGTTGCCTGGGGCTAGGCATGATGCATATGCCTTCAAGGTTCACGGGCTAGATCAGCTGCTGGATTCTTCGACTCTGGCTGATAAGGGCTATGTGGGGCTGGGGTTGGCTACCCCGGCCAGGCGTAAGCCGGGTCAGCGGCTGAGTCGGGAGCAGAGGCGGAATAATCGGGTGCTGAATCGGCTGCGGTCGGTGGTGGAGCGGGTTATCGCTCACATCAAGACTTGGCGGATTCTTCATACGGGGTTTAGGCGGCCGTTGGGGTTGTATGGGCGGGTGTTTGCGGTGGTGCGGGGGTTGGTGTTTTTGGCTGCGGGTGGGACTTTTGAATAAGCCTCAAGGTCTCTACACACTCGTCACACCGGCTGTGGAACTTCGTTCCTGAAGCAAGATTCTGATGGCCTGCCATCATGCACCACCTCTCGAATACATCTTCGATTATCATAGCAATATTAGACAGGCTTATTCTTCCGCTAGTGACAGCTAACGCAATAAGTTTTTCAAGGAACCTCTAAGTTCACAGGCTCAGGCAACCATTCAGGTTCCACTTCATCCAGCCCAGCAGCAAGGGCAGTTGCGGCCTCAAACCAGCTCGTTACCCCTACCAGCAAAGTCTTTGGCTGGTTGGTAGCAAAAGCAGCTCGGGCAGTGTCGATCAGTTCACGGGCGCAAAGCTCACGGTCCCCAGTATCGAGCGCTAACATCCAGGGGAAAACAGTGGCCATACGTTCAGCCAGTGAACCACCCTCAAGTGTTGTTGCAGCAATAATCTGAGCTGCAATTGCAAACATGTCGCGACGCTCGTCTGCCTCGTGCTCAGTCATTAGCACCAGGTTTTCACCATCACGACGGGTCACAAGAACAGGCTGAGACTCAACCGCTTCAAAAACTGGTTTAGGGTTGCGGCTCAGCTCTGAGGAATTGAAGGTTCGAGCGTAGGTAAGAGTAGACATACAAACAGCTTATTCAGAAATAGTTCTGAAAACAAGAGGTTCTTAGGTGTTGTACTTATGACCGGCAGTACTGGAGGCTGGTATACCGAAATCATCCGTGAAATCGGGCAATACCCTGCACCCAAACCGCACCGTGGACTTCCCGGCAATATCGAAGATATCTACTGAACATCGAACCGCTGATATCCCTTCGATTTTCTGTTCTAATCTGGCTTAATAGGTATATGGGATTAAGAGACAACAAAACTGCTGAACAGCTTTTCGACGGTATTTCCCTCATGCACCACAACTTAAAAGATGGTGCAGAAACAAGCCCCGCTGAGGACTCCCCCGCCTGCCGGGGATATTCGGAAGTTCCCCCGTGGCTGTGGAACGGAATCTTTGACGCCATGACCTTCCTGTCCGACGTCATGGGTGTTGGCTCCGAGCCCTACAGCAATTGGCTGAAGAACCACCAGGACCCCGCCCCCATTGAGGAATGCGGCCTGGCTGACCTCACCCTCTATTTCTTCATGGCAGGACGCGGCGAGCGGTTCAGTGAAGGCACCATCGCTGGCTTCGTTAAAACAGGCAAAATGCTCGCCATGACTGAGCGTTTCTTCGAGCTAGTACCCGCCCTGCCGGACAAGGACCTTCGGCAGAAATAGCGCCGTCAGTTACCCCGGCAAGACAACAACCGAAATTGCACACACACCGTAACTTTTAACAAATCGGGTTCAACTTAACGCACCACGCGCAGGGCCGGGCGTCCGCTCTCACCGTGCTTTTCGACCTTGCCCTCCCCCTGCACCAGTCGCAGACGAGTACTAAACGTCAAGGTCAGCACATCGTCAACCGGCACCGCAAGATCAACAGCAATACGCTCAGCCGTCACAGCACCGCCCTTATCAGCAGCAAACACCTGCGGGAAAAGCCTGGACTGTTCAAATGCTCCCATGCCCTCAGGCTCGCCGTCCCTATACCCCCGGCGTGTTAGCTCAATACACACCTTGCGGTAAATCCAATCAGTCATCCGCCCACTCTTATGCAAAGAGGTTGCCAAGGCAAAGGCAGACACCTGAAAAATGTACTTAGCTTCTACAAGATCGTCCACCGAAGCATTCTGAGGGAGATACTCAGCCAACAGCGACTCAGGCATTAACAGGGCAGACGCAAACTCGTCCGCCTCGCGTTCCTGCACCGCCGAAGAATTATCAACAGGAGCAAACCGGTGCAGCACAAGATGGGCCAGCTCATGAGCAATATCAAACCTAGCTCGCTCGGGAGTCTTCTGCTGAGCAACAAAAATATAGGGCTTACCCTCATACCAGAGTGAGAAGCCATCAACCTGCATGGCAGCGTCTGGAAGCACCATCACACTAATACCCCGCGACTCGCACAACTGCACCAAATTCGGTAAGGGCCTAGTACCTAGACCCCACTCCTCACGAAGCAACTGAGCAGCTACCCTCGGGGCTATTCCCTCAAATGAAGGCACGACAATTGAAGGTAGGGTGAACTTATCCTCCACCCACTGCATTATCTCAATACCGGTAACGCCTGCTGCAAGGGCAGAATCACGCGCACTGCGAGTAGCCGCACGACCAGCCCTAAAATTAACAGCATCAACCTCAACCGCCACCTGTGGCTGACGTGAAAAATACTCAACCGGGTACCCAAGAACATGAGCCAACCGGCTGACCACAGAATCAGGGGCGCCCTCTTTTTCATACTTCTGGGTAGTACGGTCTGTCACCCCTAACTCCTGTGCCAAAGACACACGGGTATGCCCCCGCCGTTTACGGGCGAGGGCAACACGCTCAGGGTAACTGCTATGCAATCTGGAACTCAACGTCTCCGCCACCAATATCAGGAATTTCGCTACGGTCAATATCTAACTTAGTCCGAGCTTGACCCTCACGCCACGTTAGGCCCCACAATGGAAGCATGAAGGATCAAGATACCCTCTACACAGTAGGGGAAGTAGCGCAGGCTCTCGGTGTCACGGTGCGCACCCTGCACCATTGGGAATCCCTCGGACTCATTGCCCCTGCTGAACGTACCTGGTCGAATTATCGGCTGTACACTCCCGACGATATTGCGACCCTGCAACGGATCCTTATCTACCGGGCAACCGGCATGAAACTCACCGACATTAAAGAAGCCCTGGCCAGTAGCTCAACCAGCCTGGAGCACCTCCGCAGGCAACGCCAGGCCCTCATGGACCAGCAACAACAGCTTTCCGCTATGGTTGCTGCTATCGACACCCTCATGGAGAACGAAATGACGAACAAGAAACTCACCCTCACCGAAATCGGCGAAGTTCTCGGCGATGCCAACTTTGCCAGCTACCAGGCCGAAGCTGAGGAACGCTACGCCGGTACGGACGACTGGACTATCAGCCAGCAGCGCACCGCTAGCTGGAGCCAGGCCGACTGGGCCGGTTACAAGAATCGCGCCGCTGAGCTGGACGGAAAACTAGCGGATGCCGTGCGCCGCAACCTGCCGACGGACGGCACCGAGGCGGGCGAGCTCGTCCACGCCCACCGTCAGCTGCTGAGCGAGTTCTTCCCCGTCACCCCCGCCAAGCATTACCTGATCTCACGCGGTTATATTACCGATGAGCGGTTCACCAGCTACTACGAGTCCCAGCAGTCCGGCCTAGCCCAGTGGCTGGCCGACGCTATCGAGGCAGAGGCTGAACGTGCCGGAGTGGACCTGGCCAACCCCAGCTGGGACTAACAATCCCCTCTTCCCTAACCGAACGTGCGTCATTTCGCTGAGCGTGCACCGGCCATGCGCACGTTCAGCGAAATGGCGCACGCTCGTTGTACCGCCGGTAAACTGAGACTATGAAAACCCCTTTCACTGACCCGCCCCTGACCGGCTCCGAAAAGGAGCTGGTGCTTGGCTATATCCGTTTTCAGCAGGAGATTTTCCTGCGCAAACTCCAGGGCGCGGATGGCAGATGGCTGGACGAAGCCGTCCTTGCAACTCCCCTGCACCCCAGCAGCATGACCCTAGCCGGTATGGCCGGGCACCTCTGGTTCGTGGAGGACTACTGGCGGGAGGAAATCCTGCTCGGCCGCACCCTACCTGAGCCGTGGGCGTCCTTCGACTGGCAGCAGGATGCGGACGCCGACTGGCACCTATCCCTCCCCCTTCCCCAGGTTCTAGAGAACCTTCAGGCCAGTATGGAAGCTACCCGCCAGCTGCTGGCTGAGCGCAACTGGGATGATCTCAGCGAAGGTACCCTCAAGGACGGCACCCGCTTCAGCTACCGTTGGGTTGCCCTGCACCTGATTGAAGAGTGGGGCAGGCACCTGGGCCACGCTGACCTGCTCCGAGAAAATATCGACGGAGAACAAGGAGACTAGACATGGACCTCACCACCTTCACCTGGACGCGCCCACCCCGCCACTACACCGTCACCCGAGACCGGGTAGAAATCACCACCGAACCCGGCACTGACCTCTGGCAACGCACCTACTACCGTTTCCGCAACGACAACGCACCGGTCCTGCAAACCAGAACCCGAGAACGGTACTTTTCCTTTATCGTCAAGGCCAGTTTCGATACCGCCCAGCATCGTTTTGACCAGTGCGGCGTAGCTGTCTACCTGGACAGTGAAAACTGGATCAAAGGTTCCATCGAATACGAGAATGAGGACTTCCAGCACCTGGGTTCGGTCGTCACCAACGGCGGCTACTCCGACTGGGCTACCACAGAGATACCGGCATCAACCGGTTACATGTGGTACCGGCTCAGCCGCAGGGGCCAGGACTTCCGCATTGAGAACTCTCTCGATGGCACCACCTGGCACCAGATGCGCATCTGCCACCTGGCTGAAGCGGGTGAAGAGATCAGTTTTGGGGTCTACGCCTGCTCCCCCGAAGACTCATCGTTTACCGCTGTCTTCACGAATTTCGAGCTAACAGACTGTGCCTGGCAGCCCCATGATGGGCAGCAGCCGGATGCCGAAGCCTGAAATTGGCCCAGCAGGGTGAGGACGACGCAGCTCATCTGCACAGTTTAGGGTGACTATAGAAGCGATAAGCTAGCCTCATTTAGAGTGTCTACAAAGTCTTAACTATAAATTTTAGTTTACTAATGAACTAAATGGGTGTAGGCTTCAAGTACCAGACGATGTAGCACGACATCGACCGGTATCGTCAAAGATGACACCACTTGAAGGGAAATACCATGATAGATTTCACTGGAAAGATAGCCACAGTCTCAGGGGCCGGTTCCGGGCTAGGACGCGCAATATCGCTCAAACTTGCCGAGTTAGGAGCGAGCGTATTAGTTACTGATATCAATCTTGATGCTGCACAAGAAACTGCTGAAATCATTATTCAAGCCGGTGGCACAGCATCAGCCCTTCAGGCTGACACATCTATCTACGATGATCACGTCAAGGTAGTTGATACAGCCGTCAAAGAGTATGGAGCCCTGCACTTAGCTGTCAATAACGCGGGCATTACCGGCCCTACTGGCAAGATTGAAGATATCGATATTGCTGATTGGGACAAGGCTATCGATATCAACCTCAATGGCGTTTTCTACGGCATCAAGGCCCAGGCTCAAGAAATGCTCAAGCATCCTGAGAATTCCGCAATTGTAAATGTTGGTTCTATCCATTCCCGCACGTCCTCAATTGGATCCCCTGCTTATACAGCAACTAAGCATGCAGTGGACGGAATTACTAAGGCTGCGGCTGTAGAATATGCACCGTTGGGTCTACGGGTAAATACTGTTGGTCCTGGTTACGTGAATACTCCACTGCTGAAGAACGTCAGTGATGATGCCCTTAAAGCAATTACTGCTAAACACCCCATGGGACGGCTTGGCACTCCTGAGGAAGTAGCCAATGTCGTGGCTTTCTTGCTCTCAGATGCTGCCAGCTTTGTCACCGGTTCCTACTATCTAGTAGACGGTGGGTATAACGCAGTTTAATTAAACCGTTTTTCTCTAACACTAAATTTTTGGCTCCGCTGCGCCCCTAACCGAGCGTGCGTCATATCGCTGAGTGTGCACCGACTATGCGCACACTCAGCGATATGACGCACGCTCGCTTGATTTCGCCGCATTGTGCGGAAAACCGGCGACTAAAAGTTTTCATTATTCATTTACCAGACATCTTCTCGCCATCTTGCCGCCATTTGCACCCTGTTCACAATAGCCTGTCATGCTACTGGGTAAACCACACACCCCACCCACTAGCTGAAAGGCATACTCATGCTCACCGTCTTCGACCTCAACACCCGCACCATGCTTTACGGGCCGGACTTCTGGGAGCTCACGGCAGGTTACACAGAGTTTCACGGGGTCAGCTTCGTCTCCTCCTTCGCTACGATTGAACAGCTCAGCCAGAGGTTCGAGCAGGTCAAGCTGATTCTGGGTCTTGAAGAAGCCAAAACCGGCAGCCTGCTGCGGCAAATCTTCGACCCAACCCGGCGCGTCCGCGAACTAGAAACCGCCAGCGAGCCCCTGCTCTACGCCCTCGAAAGCGGCCGCGTGCACCTCAAATACAACGCCGATAAGCTCTTTCACTCCAAGTACTTCATCCTCACATCGGCCGACGAGTTTGCGATTCTCACCGGGTCCATGAACCTCACCCGGGCAGCCATGACCCAGAATCACGAGCACAACACCCTCTACCGGGGTCGCTTCGACAGCCCCGACGACGCCGCCTATCTGCGCGAATACACCGAACTCTTCACCCAAAACTTCGAGGTCGAAGCCACCGACTATCTCGACCGCAGCACCGTGCAAGAATTCCGTCAGGCCAGCACCGCCGAGCAGCGCACCAGCATCATCGATACCCGCATCATCAAGGACGCCAAACTCCTACCCACCGAACACCGCGAAACCATCGGCCAGCTCCTGCGCGAGGAAAAATCTGACACAGCCACCCCCGAAAGTGTGACCACAACTTACCAGCTGGGTGACCCCGTCGTCCTGCACACTCTCAAAGCCACTTACACCCCCGCCGGTAAAACGCGCACCCCTGCCGCCGCGACCAAGGCCCTGCAGACCGTGCACCTCAGACAAAGGCAGGTCGCCCCGGCGGACGCCAGCCCCATCACGGGTGCGCAACCCCGCTGGGTTGCCACCGACGACGGTACCCTGCTCATCAACCACGAGGGGAAGGAACTTACCCCGCTCACCGATGCAGAGGTAACAGCCCGCGACGCCTCAACCTTCGTCGATATCGTACTCTCCTACCGGGACAACAAGATGCGCGATGAATCCCACCAGGCCCTGAGCGCCTTCCTCTTTGCCATGACGGCCCCGGTGCTCTGGCGCATCCGCCACCTGGTTATGGAAACCGGCGAAAATCCCGACAAAATCCCCGTTCTCCTGGCTATCTTGGGGTCTGGGTCATCGGGTAAAACCACCATGGTTGACGACTACCTCAAGCCCTTCATCGGTGACTATTCTCCCCTACTGGCTGAAGAACTGCTCAAAACCACCTACGGCTCTAAAACCGGGTCCATCAACTATATGAACAGCTATATGGAATCGGGCGAAGTCTCACCCCTCATCATTGACGAGGTGGGCACCCAGTTCCTGAACGGGGCAACGGTGCAGGGCAAAATCAAGCACTGGGCCAACCTGCGCTCCAACGGGTTTGAGGGCCCGCAGGGAACCATCATTCTGACCTCAAACGCCGACGGGGCTGTGCTGCAAGAAGCCATCAAAAAACGCGTCTGGTACATCTCTATTACCAGCGACTACAAGCCCACTGACCAGCAGGTCTATAACTTCACCTCCCTGGCGGGGTCGGTCAACAACAACCTCTACCGCCACGTGGTCTACACCCTCAGCCAGCGGCTCGACCACCTGACCGCCCACGAGATTCAGCGTTTTTCACGCAACTGGGTCTGGCTCACCGCCGAGATTCTGCAAGAAACCCTGGCCCGCTTTGGGCTAGAAACGGCCTTTCCCGCCAAAATGTTCACCCCCTACAGCTACCGCGACGAAATCGCCCGCGGCATCATCACCGACACCATCCACCAGGCCCACGCCAAGGACGCCCTAGCCTTCAGCGCGCACAGTCCCGAGGTGGCGTCCGTCCTGCGCTCTGCCTGGGAGGCAACCGGCACCTTCAACAAGACCCAGAAAGAAGAGATGATTGAATTTCGCTCTATTCTGCCCGCCGACTGCGTTTTAGAAGCAACCCCTAAGGCCATCACGCTGAACATCGAGCGCACCGACGCCTATCTGGGCGAGCCCCTGCTAGCCGGCTACCGCGAGCGCAGCCCGCTCAATGTGGTGACCAAGAGCGAGCACACCCTCGCCCTACTCGAAGCGCAGCGGGAGAGGTCTGAGCGGGAGAAGGCCGAGCTGAGGTTGGAGTTAGAGGCTGAGCGGGTTGCTTTGTTGACTCGGCAGATTCAGGACGCTGAAGCCCGCTCGCGCGGGTGGGGGCGGCTGTGGCGGCGGTAGGCTCCGCTGCGCTCTAACCGAGCGTGCGTCATATCGCTGAGCGTGCACTGGCCATGCGCACGCTCAGCGATTTGGTGCACGCTCGCTCACCTAAGCCAGCAGCGCGTTGAACACCTCAGAGGTCGAGGGGTGGGTGTAGATGCCCTCACCGACCGCACCGGCCGGGATCTTCTGGGTCATGGCTAGGGCTACCGTGTTGATGAGCTCCTGGGAGTCAATGCACCAGAGGGTGGCACCCAGGATCTGGTTGGTTTCCTGGTCGAGAACGAACTGGGCAATACCCTCTGGCTGACCCATGATCTTGGGGCGGGGCACAATCGCCAGGTCAGCGATTTTTGACTCGCGCACCTCAACCTTGTAGTCACGCCCAGCAGCCTCAGCGGTGAGCCCTACAGTTGAGAGCGGCGGGTCAATAAAGGTGGTCGTGGGCAGCAGACGACCGGTGCGGGTACGGGAACCATCGCCCCAGCGGTCTGAGAGCACAATGCGGTGGTCATCATAGGACGCATAGGTGAACTGGGGTGCGCCGGTTACGTCCCCGACCGCGTAGATACCCTCAACGCTGGTGCGGCAGTGTTCATCGACCTCAATTCCCTTCTCGGTGTACTTGACCCCGGCAGCCTCAAGGTCAAGCCCCGCAACCGCCGGGCAGCGTCCTGTCGCTACCAGTATCACCTCATCATCGAGCTGGTCTGTGGCCTGGTCTACCGAGACGCGCTCATCAACAAGAGTTACGCCCTGGGCTTCTAGGTGCTCGCGCACAGCCTGGGCAATGTGCCGGTCGAGGGCGGGCAGGAAGTCCCCCTCGCCCTTGTAAATGGTCACCCGGCTACCGAAGCCCGAGAACATGGTAGCGAACTCTAGGCCAATCGGCCCGCCGCCAATAATGGCCAGTGACGCCGGGGTGTGCTCTAGCTGCTGGATACTGGTGGAGTCGTGCACGCGTCCGCCCACCTCCACGCCCGAGCTGGCCCCGGTGTTAATAATGATGGTCGAGGCGCTCACCTGCACCTGCTCCCCCACCTGAACAGTAGAAGAATCAAGGAACCGGGCAGCGCCGTCTAGAAGCAGCACGCCTTTGCCTTCCACCATCTTCTGGTTAGCGGCGTTCAGGCGGTCGATGAAAGTATTGCGGGCGTCGCGGGCCCGGGTGAATTCCCGGTGGGAGTGGGCCTGTTCCAGTAAGAACTTGGTCGGCACGCAACCAATGTTGATGCAGGTACCGCCATACATGGCCGGGTTTTGCTCCACCAGCGCTACCCTGTCGCCGGCAGCAGCCCGCTTCATCGCAATGGTCTTTCCGGCCTTGCCAAAACCAATCACCAGTACATCGACGGTGAGTTGTTCCATCATGACTCCTCTGTGTTTCTTAGGGGTTTACCCTGCCTACTTTACTCCCGGCAGGCGTCCGCCCCGGGCACCTGCCCAGCTTTTTCGCGCAGAAAAAACTCCCCGCCCCTCAACGCTATACGTCTAGGAGCGGGGAGTTTTTGGGGGCTAGCTCAGTTTTAGAACCAGGCCTATCGCACCTCGCCAATCATGTCGAAGGTGGTGGCTGCACCCTTGGTGTTGGAGTTGACCATCACCGCAATGGAGTTCTTGCCCTGCTTGAGGTCAGAAGCGGGAATCTCGATGACCAGCGGGGTGGTGCGGGCGGCCCCAAAGTCTACAGCGCGGGTGGCGGTGTAGGTGGGCAGGGCGCCCCAGATGAGGTTCTGGCGGGTGTATTCCTTACCGTTGACCCAGATCATCATGCCGTCATCCACGTAAGTAGTCAGAATGAGTTTCTGACCAGCAGCCAGGTTCAGGTTGAGTTCCTTGCGCAGCATCATCGATACCGGCTGGGCGCTGGATGAGAACTGGTACATGGTAGCTACGCGCGGTTCGCCCCAGCCAACCGATGAGTAGGTGGTGTACCACTTGGCGGTGTCGTACTTGTAGTCGGTGGCGCGCCAGGTGGAGTCCAGCCCCTGCCAGGCGTTCAGGCCAAAGGCAATCTTCCACTCATCGCCAGATGCCAGGACCGGCTCAGAGTTTTCTGCCGGAACCGCAAACGGCTCAATAGGAGCAGGGTTGTTGATGACAGTACCGTTGGCAGGAGCCTCAGCAAGGCGCTTGGGCTCAGCGGGAGCGGGCTCTTCCACAACCGGGGGCTCTACCGGGGCAGGGGCCTCAGTGGTTGCTTCGGCGGTCGGAGTAGGCTCGGCAGGCACCTCAGCGGTAGGCTCAGCAGTGGGCTGAACAGTGGGTTCGGCGGTGGGCTCCACCGGAGCTACAGGCTGCTCGGTCTTCTGGGCCACAGCAACGGGGGTTGAGGCAGAGAAGTTGCCTGCGGCGTCCGCCGATCGCACGAAGTAGCGGGCGTCATCGGTGTGGGCTACCGAGTAGGTGGTGTCGGTGGTGGTTGCGATAACGCGGTTATCGCGCAGCACCTGATAGGTGACGTTGCGACCGGCTGAGGGCCAGGTCAGGACGTCGGTGGCACCGTCGGTGCTCACAGCCAGTGAACGCGGGGCGGCGGGGGCGGTCACATCGCGCGGAGCGAAGCGAGCAAAGCCCACGGTCTGCTGCATGCCGTTAGCGCCCTGGGAGCGGTTAATGTCGCCGCCCAGCCAGAGGGTACCCGTGGAGTCAACGAACTGCTCCCAGACACCGTCGCCGCGAGGGCCGCGCAGGTTGGGGGCGAACTCGCCGATCACACGGCCGGTTTCAGCGTCAAAGGCGGCAGACAGGCGGATGGACTGCAGGTTGAAGAAGCCCTTGTTGGTCCAAGGCTGCATCCAGGTGCCAGAGCCCTCATAGATGTAGTTGCCGCAGTGGCAGGCACCGTAGATGACCTTGTTGTTCTGGTCTTCGTAGAGGTCCTGGAAGTCGCCGCCCTCGATGGTGATAGCCGAGTAGAGGCGGCTCATGGTGTTCTTGGCGTACTGGTGGATGATGTGCTCTGAACCGGCAGCCCAGACGGTGGCGCCGGCGTCCTCAACGTCGTTCTGGTAGCCCTGGCGCTGGATGGTGGGGAAGGACGGCTCCCAGGTCCATGCCTTGGCAATGTTGCCGTCGGTGGTGTTGAGCTGGGCTAGCTTCCAGGTCTTGGTGCCGTTGACCTCTGAGAAGTAGCCTGCGGCGGCGACGGTTGCCCCGTCATCTGCTGCTGAGAGACCGTTGACGGTGCCGTTGAGGTAGGGGCGCCAGCTGGCGTCCGGCCCGTTCTGGCTGAAGCTAAAGCGACCGGCGTTGCGGGAGTAGCCGGTAGCGCCGGTTTCGGTATTGACCACGTGGGAGAAGGCACCGCCCACGTAGAGGTAGTCGCCCTGCACATCCAGGGTGCGGGCGCTGGTGATGGAGCCTGCACCGCGGTTTTCAATACCGAAGTTATAGGTGCGGTCGATTTCACCGGTGACGGGGTTAAGAATGACCAGGCCGGCGACCTTTTCGCCGTTGACCTCGGTGAACTCGCCGCCTACAGCCAGAGTGCCGTTGGGCAGGGCTTCAAGGGCCTTAATCTGACCGTTGAAGGTGGGCATGAAGGTGCGCACGAGTTCACCGGTGGTTACGTCGTAGCCTGCCAGGAACTTCTGCTGTACCTTTTCGCCGGTGGCAGCGTTTTCTACCCAGGCGAAGTCGCCGCCGGTGAAGACGGTGTTACCCACCTGGGTGATGGCCTGCACGTAGGTGTTGAGCTCGCCCAGGGTTCCTGTGCCGGTGGTGTCGCTGGTGCGCCAGGTGACCTTAGCGGAGTAGGAGTTGGGCAGGGCACGGCGGGTGGAGGCGGACGCGCCCGCGTCAGCGTAGTCGCTCAGGTTCAGGTCTGCCTGGGTCAGCTTGGGCCGAAGGAAGACCTGGGAGAAGGGCAGGGGGCTGGCGCCGGTCTTGGACCAGAGGTGGGTGGTGGCGTTATCGGAGCCGCGAGCAACTGGGCCGTAGGCAAAGCCCATACGCCAGCCCTGTGCGCTGGTGCCCAGGAAGTTGACCTGGTACATGGAGAGTACCGGCTTCATCATCTGGCCGGTCAGCGATGAGAAGTTTCGGTTGGAGCTGGTGACGGTCGGTGAATCGCCGCGGAATTTGATGTCACGCCAGGTCTGGGTGCCTGAGAGGGCCCAGGTCCAGTCGGTGGCGTTGGCGCGGGTGGCGGTAACATTCTGCCATTTGGTGCCTTCGGCGTTGGCAGCGCGGCGGATGCGGAAGCCTTCTTTGAGGTCAGACACCTTGCTATTGCCGATCAGGGCATCGACCATGGTGGAGGGCAGCTGCACGGGGGTGAATGCGTCGGTGCCGTCGGGGTTGGTGTAAAGCTCTGAGGCTTTGCCCTTGCCGTTGTAGTTTTCTTCCCAGCCGTCGCGGCCGCGGCCGATCATGACCCAGCCGCCACCGTCAGTTTCCTGGTCGCAGAAGAACTGTTCGGGGGCTGCCATCTCCGGGGTCCAGAGCCAGTAGGTGCCGCTGGTTGCAGCGGGGTCGGTCTGCTTAGCTTCCCAGCAGCTGGCCGCAGCGGTTTCACTGGTTTTGCCGTCGGGGGTGTAGGTGTCAGATGCAGTTGCGCCCGGCAGCACGGTTACTGCGGTGGCAAGAGCGAGGACGCCCACCCCGGCTTTGGTGGCCAGGTTGGGTTTTTTGAGTGAAAAGGGGGCTTTAAACTGGGTGCGAGTAGCTACCCAAAAATCGCGCGCTGTTGCGCGCTTCGACGGGCGCGCCGAAGTGTCTTTGTGTTCCATGTGTTCCCTAGTGTGCGAGTAGCCCGCCGGTTAGTTGGCGGATCAATGTGCGTATATATAGCTTAGGGTTTGCTGGGCTTGCTCTGCCTGCTATGGGGTGTAGTCGTTGCTGGGGCTAAGCGCCACCAACCGGCCCACAAACAAAAACCAGTCGGAATATCCGCCCAAGTGAACACCTAAGCGTCTCCAACGGGGTGTTTTCAGTGCGAAAAAGTCCAAGCTGTGGAACCAGCCACACCTGCTCAATATACCCGGTTAAACAAGGGCGCCGCCCCGCACTCCCCTGCCCAAAGGCAAGAAAAGTACGGGGCGGCCTCTAAGTATAGAACTACGATTTAGAGAACAGTAGAACCGTTCTTGATGAGTGCACCGTTGTTCCACATAAAAGCCACAATTTCAAGCTGTCGCCCAGCTGAAGTGCCTACCAGTACGCGGACACCCCAGTTAGGAATGAAGTACCGGTTAGCGGCATCAAACTGCAGAGGAGTCACATTTGCCCCATAGGATACAACCAGCGGTTGGCTAAGAACACTGCCTACATGGCTAAAGCAACCATCAGAAGTTGCCGACAAAGTACCTGATCCAGTGCGGTTCATGTACTCTACTGACCACATATCAGCAGATACGGTAGTCCCCTGCGAAGTTAGAGTTACCGGAGCAGCCGATGACCCACCATAAAAATTCCACCCGGCGTTAGTGGTGCCTCCGGTTTCAGACTGGGCCTCACCATAAGGGTAGAAACCGGCTGGATTCTGGGTCAGATCATCATTGGAAGTAAGAGTCTGAATATATTGAACAACCTGAGTACTTGTAATGGTTTCACCGTCGGCCAGACCGTTAACAGTTACGTTCAGATTGCTCAGTGACCAGCGCATGTAAGGTTCAACTTAATCACCATTTGCGTTGGTGTTGGAGTATACCCACTGCCCGGTAGCTGAATCGAGCTTTGCATTGCCATAGTAGAAGTCATTAGTTGCCGTAAGACTTCCACTTAATTGGCATAGGTCGTTGGAGGCGGCAAAAGCAGGAATAGTAGCTGATGCGGCGACAACAGGCGCACTCCAGGCGGCGCCGCGCACCAGGGTGCGGCGTGAAATCGAGGTAGTCATAGTATTTCCTTAAAGATGCTGTGAGTTTTCTCGAACCATACTACTGTTCCTGAGCCAGGTTATCAAGCTATGTGTTCTATCCTTTTCATCACAGCTAGATGGTTCCGTACATACTATTCTCTATGCCTCAGCAAGTCACCTGCCATTCTGAATATTTTTACCATCACAACACGCTGTCAAAAGTAGTTAAGAGCTCACCCCAGAACATAAAAGGACGCCACCCCGCACTCCCCTCTCTATGAGGGAGGGAGCGAGGTGGCGTCCTCATAAGTCAAAAATTTTCTATACCTACCCCAGGTCACGAACGACGCGGAAACCAAACATATTGGTGGCGGTTTCTGATGAGAAGTAAGCGCTACGGTAGTCAATCCGCAGGTTCTGCGGCTGGTAGTTCCAGGCACCACCTCTCAAGACAGGGAAAGGAACGGAGCCCTCGTGGGCAGCAGAGCCATCACCCGCCTCACCTGAAAGGTCACGCACCCAGTTATCGGCTGTAAATTCACGAGCATTACCCGTAACGTCGTACACGCCAAAGGCATTGGGCTCAAATGAACCGACCGGCGCAGTATGGGCGTAGCCGTCAGTTACACCGGTGTTATCCCAGTCAAAACCGTTAGCAGCAGCCGACGTGAAATCGTAGGAGTTGGCATAGAGGTTCACCTGCTCCAACTCATTTCCCCAGAAAAAGGTAGTATCTGCTCCACCGCTTGCAGCCCACTCCCATTCGTCTTCAGTGGGAAGCCTGTATTTTTCACCGGTCGTTTCACTCAGCCATTCAACATATGCTTGGGCATCTTCGCGGGTAATTGCTACCACGGGTGAGTCACCGGTCTGTTTGAAACCGGGGTTAAGATAATCCAGCTCGGAATTGAATACCATAGCTTCGGGGTTATCCGGGTTCCACCAGCGTGCACCGCCGCGAACGCGGTAGCCAGTATCTTCAACAAAAGCCTGGAACTGATCAACCGTGACCTCAGTCTGAGAAATCGCGAAACGGTAGTCGATGGTCACCTCGCGCTGAGGCAGCTCAAAATCACGGCGGGCTTCGGGCACATCCCATTCCTCGTGCTCAGCGTCTGTTGACCCTGCCAGGTAACTTCCTGCAGGAATCACCACCATACCCGGCCCATCGACCCGGTCAGCAAAAACAGTGCCGGGAGCAGTCTGCTGCGAGACCGAAGCTAGCGTACCAACATAGGTACCGGGTACTGGCGCAGGGTCGTTGAGACCTAGGTTCATCCTACTAATCGTGTGCTGCCACTCAGCAACAGCTCCCTTGAGGAACATTTCTGAGTCCAAGACACCGTATTCAAAATTCTCATCGCCGGTACGCTCTGCCAGGTAGGTGGATTCTATGACTAGACGGCTGAGAGCGTCCCGGTAGGTAGCGTGATTGGGCACAGACTCCGGCGCCAAACGGATCTGCCGGTCTAATGCTTTCAGCGCTTGTTCAGCGCGGGGAACAACAGCCTTGTAGGTAGCCCCAGCACTCTGTTTCCACGTTAGGGACTGTTCAAGACGAGTTAGAGCTGAACGGGTTGCGGTGCTCAGACCATGACCACGACCCGATGCAGCGGTCATCAGTGTTGGCGCAGCGAGGCTGTTAACACCGGTAGCGGAAGACGCAGCTACTGCCTGGGGAGCTGGGGCGAGCATTGACACCAAAAGTGCGGCACTTGCAGCTGCTGAAATGATTCGGAAATTATTCTTCATTGATATACCTTCCATTAGTTTCACCTGAAACAATATTCACCTTAGCAAGCATGCATACCATTTAGCAAGCGCTCACAAATAAAGCAAAGGACGCCGCCCCACACTCCCCTGCCTACTAGCAGGGAGGGTGCGGGGTGGCGTCCTGATAATTTATGTCTAAATTACCTTAGATGTTGAAGCCCAGGGCTCGCATCTGGTCGCGGCCGTCCTCGGTAATGCGCTCGGGACCCCACGGGGGCATCCAAACCCAGTTCACGTGCCACTCATCAATCATGTTTTCCAGGTTCTGCTGAACCTGTTCCTCGATGACGTCCTGCAGGGGGCAGGCGGCGGTGGTCAGGGTCATGTCGAGCACGAGAGCGCCTTCGTCGTTCCAGCGCATACCGTAGAGCAGGCCCAGGTCAACGATATTGACGCCCAGTTCGGGGTCAATCACGTTCATGAGGGCCTCTTCGATGGCCTCTTGGCTGGGGGCACCAGCGGGTGCTTCTGCCATGGTCGTGTCCGTCCTCTCGGTTGAGACAGCTAGCCTTACTTGGCTGCCAGGTAACGCTCGTAGCCTTCTTCTTCAAGACGGTCAGCGAGCTCGGGGCCGCCCTGGTCTACCATCTTGCCGTCCACGAAGACGTGAACGAACTGGGGCTTGATGTAGCGCAGGATGCGGGTGTAGTGGGTAATCAGCATAACGCCCATGTCGTTTGCCTGGTGGGCGCGGTTGACGCCTTCAGACACAACCTTGAGGGCATCAACGTCAAGACCGGAGTCGGTCTCGTCAAGAATACCGAACTTGGGCTTGAGCAGTTCCAGCTGCAGGATCTCGTGGCGCTTCTTCTCGCCGCCGGAGAAGCCTTCGTTGACGTTACGTGAGATGAAGGCGGGGTCGATGGAGAGGTTCTCCATGGCTGCCTTGACGTCCTTGGTCCAGGTGCGCAGGGCGGGTGCTTCACCGTCAACAGCGGTCTTGGCTGAGCGCAGGAAGTTGCTCATGGTGACGCCGGGGATTTCAACGGGGTACTGCATGGCCAGGAAGAGACCGGCGCGGGCGCGCTCGTCAACGGACATTTCGGTGACGTCTTCGCCGTCGAGAAGGATCTCGCCGGAATCGATCTGGTACTTGGGGTGGCCAGCGATGGTAGAAGCCAGGGTTGACTTACCGGAGCCGTTGGGGCCCATGATGGCGTGGATTTCACCGGAGTTGATGGTGAGGTTGACGCCCTTGAGGATGGGCTTGGTGTTTTCGTCGTCCAGAATAACGGAGACGTGGAGGTCCTTGATTTCAAGGGTTGCCATAGTTTGTTTCTCCTGTAAAAAGGTAAAGCTTTAGTTGTTGGAAATCGCGAGTTCAGCTTCGAGGGCATCGGTGAGCTGTTCTTCGAGCTCGGGGATGCGGATCTGCTGAATAATCTCGTTGAGGAAGCCGCGGACGACCAGGCGGCGGGCTTCAGCCTCGGGAATACCGCGGGCCTGCAGGTACCAGAGGTGCTGCTCGTCGAGCTGACCGGTGGTGGATGCGTGGCCGGCGCCTTCGATGAGGCCGGTTTCGATTTCCAGGTTGGGTACGGAGTCAGCGCGGGGGCCGTCTTCGAGAATCAGGTTGCGGTTGAGCTCGTAGGTGTCGGTGCCTTCTGCGTCCTTACCGATGAGCACATCGCCTACCCATACCGAGTGCGCACCCTTGCCCTGCAGGGCACCCTTGTAGGTGACGCGGGACTTGCAGTTGGGCTCGGTGTGGGCCACGAAGAGACGGTTCTCAATGTGCTGGCCGGCATCGACGAAGTAGAGGCCGTACATCTCGGTTTCAGCACCGGGGGCGGTGAACTTGGTGGAGGGGGTGACGCGCACCAGGTCGCCACCGAGGGAGATGTTGACGTGCTTGAACTTGGCGTCACGACCCAGAGCAGCGTACTGGGCTGAGGCGTGAATCGCGTCGTCCTCCCACTGCTGAACGGTGATGACGGTCAGTGAGGACGAGTCGCCCACCTTGAATTCAACGTTCTGGGAGAGCACGGCTGAGCCGGTGTGGCGCAGCACGACAACTGCCTTGGAGAAAGGCTTGGTCTCGATGAAGAGGTGCTGGGCTGCGGCGTCCTTGTGGATGCCGTTGATAGCGACCTCGATCTGGCCTTCCAGTTCAGCCTCTGCGGGAACGGTAATGGCGGTTGCCTCGGAGAAGGTGCTCCAGGCGTTGGCCGCTACGCGGTCCTCGGGAATACCGGCTGAGCCGATGCGGGCGTCGTCGCGGGCGATAGTCTCGACCTGGACGCCGGCGGGGGCGTTGACCTCTACGGCGGGGGCAGCACCGGTGAGTTCATCGGTGTGCAGGCCGCCCAGACGCTTGAGCGGGGTGAAACGCCAGTCTTCTTCGCGGCCGGTGAGGGCTGCGAAGTCTTCAACCTTGCAGGAGGTCTTGCGCTCGGCGCGGGAGCCGTCAATCTCGACCTTGTCGGTGTTGTGCTTGGAGACGCGGATGGTATCGTCGGTGGCTAGCTCGGTAGCGAGCTTTTCACCTTCCTGGTCCATACCGGGAATCGCGGGGTTGTTGTGACCCTGGTTTTCTGCGTTAGCCATAATTTAGCCTACGGATCCTTCCATCTGGAGTTCGATCAGGCGGTTGAGTTCAAGCGCGTATTCCATGGGCAGCTCGCGGGCGATGGGCTCCACGAAGCCGCGCACGATCATGGCCATGGCTTCGTCTTCGGGCAGGCCGCGCTGCTGCAGGTAGAAGAGCTGTTCTTCTGAGACGCGGGAGACGGTTGCCTCGTGCCCCATAGTGACGTCGTCCTCGCGGATATCTACGTAGGGGTAGGTATCTGAGCGGGAGATGGTGTCGACCAGCAGGGCGTCACAGACTACCGAGCTCTTAGCGTGGGAGGCACCTTCGCGCACCTGTACCAGGCCGCGGTAGGCGGCACGACCACCGTTACGAGCCACAGACTTGGACACGATGGTGGATGAGGTGTTGGGGGCGATGTGGACCATCTTGGAACCGGTGTCCTGGTGCTGGCCCTCGCCTGCGAAAGCGATGGAGAGGGTCTCGCCCTTGGCGTGCTCACCGACCATGTAGACAGCGGGGTACTTCTGGGTGACCTTGGAGCCGATGTTGCCATCGATCCATTCCATGGTGGCACCCTCGTGGGCGATGGCGCGCTTGGTCACCAGGTTGTAGACGTTGTTCGACCAGTTCTGAATGGTGGTGTAGCGAACGCGGGCGTTCTTCTTCACGATGATCTCAACGACCGCTGAGTGCAGTGAGTCGGTCTTGTAGATGGGGGCGGTGCAGCCTTCGATGTAGTGAACGTAGGAGCCCTCGTCAGCGATGATGAGGGTACGCTCGAACTGGCCCATGTTCTCGGTGTTAATGCGGAAGTAGGCCTGCAGGGGGATCTCTACGTGAACTCCCGGGGGCACGTAGACGAAGGAGCCACCTGACCATACGGCGGTGTTCAGGGCTGCGAACTTGTTGTCACCGGCGGGGATGACAGAGCCGAAGTATTCTTCGAAGAACTCGGGGTGTTCCTTGAGGGCGGTGTCGGTGTCCAGGAAGATAACACCCTGGGCTTCGAGGTCCTCGCGGATCTGGTGGTAGACAACCTCTGATTCGTACTGGGCGGCTACGCCGGCGACCAGGCGGTTACGTTCTGCTTCGGGGATGCCGAGCTTTTCGTAGGTGTTGCGGATGTCTTCGGGCAGTTCTTCCCAGGTTTCAGCCTGGCGCTCGGTGGAGCGGACGAAGTACTTGATGTTGTCGAAGTCGATGTCCGAGAGGTCTGCACCCCAGGTGGGCATGGGCTTGCGGTCGAAGAACTTGAGGGCCTTCAGGCGAAGGTCCAGCATCCATTCGGGTTCGTTCTTCTTGGCTGAAATGTCGCGCACGACATCTTCGTCAAGACCACGCTTTGCAGCCTGGCCTGCTTCATCGGAGTCAGCCCAGCCGTACTCGTAGGTACCGATACCTTCGAGTTCGGGGTTTGCCTCCAGAATTTCTGAAATGACGGTGTTGTTGGCGGTGCGCTCAACCTGTTCAGTCATTACGGCCTTTCTTGGTGGGTTGGTTTTCACCGAGGTAAGTCGGTGAAATCTTCTTCTCAGTGGCAGGGCCTGCTGGGCATGCCCTGCCGGTGGAAAGTTTTAGGGGGCGGTGTCGCCTTGGGTTTCTTCGGGGTTTGGTGGGGCGGACGCCGGTGGGCGGCCGAGCGGGATGTGGGTGGTGCAGACGTGGGCGCCACCTGCCATGGTGGAGAGCCTGCGCACATCGACCCCGAGAAGTTCGGAGATAATCTCGGTTTCCTGGTCACAAAAGACGGAGAAGTCTTCGGCGAGGTCTCGCACGGGACAGTGGCCCTGGCAGAGCTGGATGGAGGCCAGCAGGTTATCGGGCAGCTTAGACCGCATGCCAACAGCCGGGGCCATTTCGTTGGCGGTAGCGACGAAGCCGTCGTGGGTCATTGCCTCTGCGAGCGCTTCGGCGCGGGCTGAGACGTCATCGCCTGCCGCTTCGACGATGGGGCGGTAGCGCTCTGCCATGTCGTGGGCGCGGGCTGAGGCGAACTGGCGCAGAGCGTCTTCACCGACGGCGTCCTTCAGCATGGTGAGGGCGTCGCGGGCGATGTCGAGGTAGTCGTTGCCCAGTTCGCTGTGCCCCTGCGGGGCGATGACGTAGCGGCGGGCGGGACGGCCTGCTCCGGCACCGTGCTGGCGGTGGGAGGCAACCTCGATAAGGCCGTTCTTCTCAAGCGCGTCGAGGTGGCGGCGGACGGCTGCCGGGGTGAGGCTGAGCAGTTCACCCAGTTTGGCCGCAGAAACAGGGCCGTGAGTGAGAACTCCCTGGAGCACGCGGTCGCGCGTGCGTTCCTCTGTTTCTGCAGGGCGGGCAGGTTTAGTGGACACAGTTCTGCCTTTCTCTGCGGAATACACAAGTAAAGTATGTCGTAATTGGGTCCCTTTAAGCTAGTAAGGACTACCTATTTAAGGCAGTACGGCGGCAGGCGTCCGCCCAGAGCCGAAACGAAAGGGCTAGAATAGACGGGTGACGACACACCACCTGCCCCCCAGCCTTAGCCCACGTGAGAGCGCATCTGACGCACCCGCGTCCGCCGCTCTCATCATTGACAACCTAGTCAAGGACTTCACCCCCTCCAAGGACTTCGCGCGCAAGCACCCCGACGCCCTCACCAGCGAGGGGCTCAAACGAGCGGTAGACCGTCTCTCCCTCACCATTGAACCGGGCCAGGTAACGGTTCTGCTGGGAGCTAACGGGGCCGGGAAAACCACCACCCTATCCTGTGCCCAGGGCCTGCTCAAACCCACCGGCGGTAGCATCTCCCTGCTCGGTCACACCCCCTGGGGAGCCTCCCCTGAATTGCGTGCCCGCGTGGGCATCATGCTGCAGGACGGCGGCCTACCCCCGTCCGTCCGTCCGCTTCCCCTGCTGCGGCACATCGCCCGCATGTACACCAACCCCCTCGACGTTGATGCCCTAGCAGCCCGGCTCGGTATCGATGCCTTTAACGGCACCACCATCCGCAGACTCTCAGGCGGGCAAAAGCAGCGGGTCGCCCTGGCAGCTGCCATTATCGGTCGGCCCGACATTCTCTTTCTCGACGAGCCCACCGCCGGCCTCGACCCCCAATCGCGCAGCGTCGTTTTCAACATCATCCGCGAACAGCGCGACGCAGGCGTAGCCGTTGTACTCACCACCCACCTGCTCGATGACGCCCAGCGCATCGCCGACTACGTCTACATGATTGAGCACGGCAGGGTCGTACTGGCCGGAACCATGGCCCAGGTGCTAGCCAGCGGGCAGGACGACGCCCGCTGCCTCACCTTCACCGCCCCGCCCGGCATCACCCTTTCAGCCATCTGGCCCGCAGGTGACTCCCCCCTGCACCTGGTCGAAGAACCCCAGGGTCACTACCAGCTCACCGGCCCGCTCACGGCCCAGTACCTAGCCGACCTCACCGCCTACTGGGCAGCCCAGGGCTACATGCCCGGCGAATTCTCCCTGGCCAGCCGAACACTAGAAGACGTCTTCCTCGAACTATCAGGCAGTGATATCCGATGAGCACCACCTCAACAGCAGCACCAGCCCTCACCCGTGTGCTAGCCCAGGGCAAGTTCGAAACCATCGCCATGCTCAAAAACGGTGAGCAGCTCATGCTGAACATCGCCTTCCCCATCATGGGCCTACTGGCACTTGCCTACACCGGCTTTCTCGACCCCTGGGCGAACCGCTACGGGGTAAGCCGCGTCGACATTGCTGTGCCCGGCGTGCTAGCCCTGTGCGTGCTCTCCACCGCGCTCTCAGGTCAGGGTATTGCCACCGGCTTCGACCGCCGCTACGGGGTGCTGCGCTTTATCTCCACCACCCCGCTCGGCAAGGGCGGCCTGATCGCGGGCAAGGTGCTGGCGGTGCTCGCGGTCCTCCTAATTCAGTACCTGCTGGTGGGGGCACTCGGCCAGCTACTGGGCTGGACGGCCACCGTGCCCGGCGTCCTCATGTCCCTGCCGACCCTCTTACTGGGGGCAGCCTGCTTCACCTCCCTGGGGCTACTCATCGCCGGGACCGTGCGTGCCGAAGCAACCCTGGCTATCGTCAACATGGCCTGGGTGCTGCTGGCCGCAGCCGGGGGAATCCTGATTCCCACCGACCGCTACCCCAGCTGGCTGGGCTCCATCATCGACCTGCTGCCCTCAGCCGCCTTAGGCAACGCCCTGCGCGGGGACTACATCTACCACAGCTTCTTGCTGCTCCCCCACCTCATCCTGGTAATAGCAACCGTCGTGTTTGCTACCCTGGCCACCCGATTCTTCAAATGGTCAGCCTGACCTGACCCACACCGTCCGCAACCCTCGTGAAGGAAAGCTCCATGCCGACCACGCACACACCCACCCCCGGCGCCAACCAGCAAGCCAGCCTGGGTGAAAAACTTATCCCCCGCAGCTACACCCGCTGGATCAGACAGACCGCCTGGGCCGTAGCCATCGCCAACATCGTGCTCATTATCTCCGGCGGTGTCGTCCGCCTGACCGGCTCCGGCCTGGGCTGCGATGCCTGGCCCCGCTGCACCTCAGACGGCTCCTGGACCACCACCCCCGAAATGGGCATCCACGGCATGGTCGAATTCGGCAACCGCCTACTAACCTTCGTGCTGGTCGCCGTTACCGTCATCGCCTTCCTGGCGGTGCTGGGAGTGGTATTCCCTAAGCGCCTTTCCCCCATCTCTTTCCTGTGGGGACTTCTCGTTGGTGCCCGCCCAGAGGCCTACAAAGCTGGCGGCCTGGGCGCCTGGTTCGAAGCCCGCTGTCTCGTAGCCCCTCGGTCTCGTTACTCCGATCTCTTTAACCTCACCCTGCTGCTGCTCTGGGGTATTCCGGTGCAGGCTGTGGTCGGTGGTATCTCGGTCTGGCTGCGCCTCAACCCCTGGATGATTACCGCCCACTACATGCTCTCAGCTCTCATGATTATGCTTGCCGGCATCTACCTCAACCGCGTCTACCGCTACTTTGAGGGAACCGCAGCACGTGAGGGCCTCTCCCCCGCTGCCCCTACCCGGGGTGCGGACGCCGCCGCCCCCGCGTCCGCCCATCTCATGCGGGTACTCGGTTGGATCGGTGTGGTGCTGGTTGTTGCCCTGATGTTCATGGGTACCGTTACTACGGGTACCGGCCCGCACGCCGGGGACGCAGAAACCCACCGCCACGCTTTCAACCCCGTCTGGGTGACCCGTATGCACGGCACTCTTGTATGGGTCTACTGCGCATCGGTGCTGGGCTTCTTCGTGCTGTGGAAGCAGAAGGGCTGGGCACCTATTTTCGGCAAGTCTCTGGTCTTTGTGCTGGTGGTCCTGGGGTACCAGGCTGTGGTGGGCTACACCCAGTACTTCAACGGGCTGCCGATCTGGCTGGTGGAGATGCACCTGATTGGGTCGGGCATCTTTGCGCTGGCTGCGTCTTCCCTGTTTGAGCGTCAGCTGGTGCTGTCATCCCCCGCTGCGCGCGAGAAGGCGGCGGGACGCGTCCGGACGGCGTAGTCCTCCTCCTCCGGTAGGTACCATCTAAATCAGAAAAACCCACCAACTAGGTGGGTTTTTCTGATTTAAATGGTCTTTTCCACAGGCTCGCACCAACGCTTCATAGAGGCGTCATCACTGAACCAATTTTTTACCGTGTCAAGGCTCAGTCCCCTGAATTTTCTAGCTTCACCCGTCTTCAAGTTATCCACAGACTACACTGGCTCTAGCAAAAGTGAGACTGCATCAGTGAGTCTAGAGCCATGTCAATGCATGAATACATCAACGCAGTCCGCACGGCCCGGCAGCTTCTGAACCAGGGCTACACCTACGACCAAATCAACCGAGACGTGAAAACTCAGAAACTCACACGCGTCAGAAAGGGTATCTACTGCCCAACAGCCTGGTGGGACTCCCTGAAGCCCTATGAAATCTACAGAGTCCAGATTGCCGCAATACACCTATCTGACCCATCTACCACTTTTTCGCACGCCGCTGCTGCTTGCCTACACGGGTTAGCTCTAGCGAAAACCCCGGCTGCAGTCGATATCGTTGGCCCACCAGATTCACGCGGACGGGCTGCCGGAACCCGCAAACATTACACCTACAAACCGATAGAGGAGCACAGGACGCTCGTGGGCGGCTTGAGAGTGACAGGTTTGCTCCAGACGGTGGTAGATTGCGCGCGGTATCTTCCTATAAACGAGGCAACCGTCATCGCAGATAGTGCCTTGAACCAAAAACTGGTGAGTGTAGAGGAACTCTCTCATGAGCTTTCTCAGATAGTAGGGTGGGGCTCCCGCAAATGTCGCAGGGTTGCACTGGGTATGAGCCCCTATGCCGAAAGCCCGGGTGAAACCTTACTTCGTCTTATCTTGATTGATGCAGGTCTCCCAGCACCGGCCGAACAGGTTGAGGTAACCGTTGGCGGGCTACGTTTCAGACTTGATTTAGCCTACCTTCATCAGATGATTGCTCTTGAGTTTGACGGCGAGGTCAAGTACGAGAACTTCGGCCCACGACAAGATGCTGAGTGGTCTGAGCGCCGCCGGGAGTCTCTTCTCCAAAATTCGGGGTGGACAGTCCGCCGGTATCGGTGGGTTGATCTTATGACGCGCCGGGCAGAAATCGTTGCCGAAATCCGTTACCTCCTTAACCGCTAGCGTCCGCCACAAAAGACCATTTAAATCAGAAAAACCCACCTAGTTGGTGGGTTTTTCTGATTTAGATGGTACCTACCTGTTTAGAGGGGGAGCACCGGGCCGCCCACAAACGGGTCAACCGCCAGCGCAATAAAGAGCACGGTCAGGTAGGTGATAGAGCCGTGGAAAACCACCATAGCGGTGCGGCTGGTTGCCTGCTCTGCCAGAGCCAGGCGGTGTAGCTTGTGGCAGTGGTAAAGGAACCAGGCGCCAATCAGCACGGCGGTGGCGGTGTACACCCAGCCAGCGCCGCCCAGGGGCACCAGCAGCAGGGAGCACATCACCATGGCCCAGCCGTACAGCACCACCTGCACCGAAACACTCTTGGCCGAGTCGGTCGCACCCAGCATGGGAATGCCGGCGGCCCGGTAGTCCTCGGCGTACTTCATCGACAGAGGCCAGTAGTGCGGGGGTGTCCAGAGGAAAATCACCATAAAGAGCACCACAGCTGCCCAAGAAATGGTGTTCTCTACAGCTGCCCAGGCGATAAAGACCGGCATGCAGCCCGCAAGGCCGCCCCAGACGATGTTCTGTTTGGTGCGCTTCTTCAGCCACAGGGAGTAGAAGACAACGTAGAGGAAAATCGCGACGACGCCGAGACCGGCAGCCAGCGGGTTCACCAGGAAGTAGAGGTACACGATTGAAACAACCGACAGCACCCAGGCAAAGATAAGGGCTTCCCGGTCAGTCAGCTCTCCGGTGACCAGCGGACGCTTCTCGGTGCGCTTCATCAGTCGATCAGCTTCGCGGTCGATATAGCAGTTGAAGGCACAGGACGCACCGGCAGCAAGTGAGCCGCCAATCATGGTGTGGAGCACCAGCCAGAGGTTGGGGAAGCCACCGGCGGCAAAAATCATGGTGGGCGCGGTGGTCACCAGCAGCAGTTCGATAATCTGCGGCTTAGTGAGGTGAATGTAAGCCCTGATTTTTCGGCCCAGGGAGACGCGGCCGGGCGCAGCCGCAGCTGAGGTCTGCTGGCTTTCCTCGGTACGGTCGATCACGGTGTTGATGCCATGGCCCTTCACGTATGCTGACTTCCCTTGACTGTTGTGTGTGCAGCTCTCTCAATGCCCACCCGGTCTATTCACTATGTGAAATCCCGGTTAGGTTTCGGCGTGTTGAGGTGCGGACGCCATCTGCGCGGCAAGATGGGCCTCGCAACGCAGATTGAGGTGGCGACTATCACTTTTTACCGATTTTAATCGGCTTGAGAGCACGCCAAAAGAGCTTTTGGTCAAATTACATCGTATAACGGCCACCTGCCCGCTGGCTAATACATTAAGAAGACCTCTGGGATGGGCCGTCCGCTCAGAGGCAAACCAAGCCCACATATGCGCAGGTGAACTATCCTGGAAGTAAAGTCTTGTGCCGTTTTTATCGTGCGCTTGTGTGGGTTTCCCACCGGCCCAGCAGATTACGGCCAAGGAATACGGTTGATAAATATGTCTGGGTAGCCAGATTGAGAGAGGACGGCTGATGCCTAACCTGAATCAGAAGCTTGAATGGACCGAGAAAGATCAGCGTGCGGTCGATACCGCCCGTGTGCTTGCTGCGGACGCCGTTGAGAAGGTTGGCTCGGGCCACCCCGGTACCGCCATGAGCCTGGCTCCTGTGGCCTACCTGCTCTTCCAGAAGGTCATGCGTCAGGATCCCCGCGATGACCGTTGGGAGGGTCGTGACCGCTTCATTCTCTCCCCCGGCCACACCTCGCTGACCCTGTACAACCAGCTCTTCCTGGGTGGTTTTGGTCTGGAACTTGACGACATTAAGGCCCTGCGCACCGCTGGCGCCCTGACTCCCGGCCACCCCGAATTTGGCCATACCAAGGGCGTCGAAATCACCACCGGCCCCCTGGGCCAGGGCCTGGCGTCCGCTGTGGGCTTTGCCTACGCCCAGCGTCGCATGCGCGGCCTTTTTGACCCCGAAGCAGCCCCCGGCACTTCTCCCTTTGACCACACCGTCTTTACCATTGCCTCCGAAGGCGATGTGCAGGAGGGCGTGACCGCCGAAGCGTCCGCTCTTGCTGGCCACCAGCAGCTGGGCAACCTGGTTGTCATCTACGACCGCAACCACATCTCTATTGAAGATGACACCGACGTGGCTTTCACCGAGGACGTCGCAGCCCGCTACGAAGCCTACGGCTGGGATGTTGCCAAGGTGGATTGGACCGTTGGCGGCGACTACAAGGAAGATGTCGAAGCCCTTTACGACGCTATCGTTGCAGCCACCAAGGTCACCGATAAGCCCTCCTTCATCGAACTGCGCACCATCATCGGTTACCCCGCTCCCACCAAGCAGAACACCGGTGGTATCCACGGCTCCAAGCTGGGTGCCGACGAAGTTGCAGCCACCAAGAAGGTACTGGGCTTCGACCCCGAACAGCACTTCGTGGTGGAGCCCGAGATTCTTGAGCACACCCGCGCCCTGGTTGAGCGCAGCGCAGCTGAGCGTGACGAGTGGCAGAAGTCCTTTGATGCCTGGGCTGCCGCCAACCCCGAGCAGGCCAAGCTCTACGAGCGCCTGGTTGCGGGCGAGCTCCCCGCCGAGCTTGATGAGGCCCTGCCCACCTTTGAGGCTGGCACCTCCATCGCTACCCGTGCAGCATCGGGCAAGGTCATCAACGCAATCGCTCCGGTTCTGCCCGAGCTCTGGGGCGGTTCAGCCGACCTGGCCGGGTCAAACAACACCACCATCGATACCGAGAAGTCCTTCAACCCCGAGTCCCGCTCCACCAAGAACTGGACCGGCCACCCCTACGGTCGTGTGCTGCACTTCGGTATTCGCGAGCACGCCGCCGCAGCTATCACCAACGGTATCGCGCTGTCTTCGCCCACCCGTCCTTTCTCCGGCACCTTCTTCGTCTTTACCGACTACCAGCGCCCGGCCGTCCGCCTGGCAGCGCTCATGGGTGTGCCCAACATCTTCGTCTGGACCCACGACTCTATCGGTCTGGGTGAGGACGGCCCCACCCACCAGCCCGTTGAGCACCTGACCGCCATGCGCGCTATCCCCAACCTCGATGTTGTGCGCCCCGCTGACGGTAACGAAACCGCTGTAGCCTGGCGCAAGATTCTGGACATCAAGGACCACCCCGCCGGCCTGGTGCTCTCCCGCCAGAACCTGACCAACGTGGCCCGTGAAGACCTGCACGCGGACGCCGAGGGCGAGAAGTTCGCTTCGGCCAACGGCGCTGCCCGAGGCGGTTACGTGCTAGCTGATACCGAAGGCACCCCCGACGTGATCCTCATTGCCACCGGCTCCGAGGTTGAGCTTGCCCTGGCAGCCCGCACCCAGCTGGCTGAAGAAGGCATCGCAGCCCGCGTGGTCTCCATGCCCTGCCGCGAGTGGTTCGCAGCTGAGTCGGCTGAGTACCGCGAGTCGGTGCTCCCCTCAGCCGTCAAGGCCCGCGTGACCGTTGAAGCCGGTCTGGCTATGCCCTGGCTGGACATCCTGGGTGAAGCCGGTCGTGCCGTTTCCGTGGAGCACTACGGCGCTTCAGCCTCAGCAGAAGAACTCTTCGCTGACTACGGCTTCACCGCCGAGAACGTCGCCGCCAAGGCCCGCGAGTCCATCGCCGCCGCCCAGTAACGGCAACCTACACCCCGGCGCTATGCCGCCACAACAGCGGGCAAGGACGCACCTCGGTTGCGTCCTTGCCCCACACAAGAATTCCGCCGCAAACAGCTACCTGCTTGCGGCCCATGAAAAGAGGAAAACATTATGACTACCCCCACCCAGAAGCTTTCAGACGCAGGCGTCTCCATCTGGCTCGATGACCTCTCCCGCGAGCGTCTCACCAGCGGTAACCTGCAGGAGCTTATCGATACCAAGAACGTGGTCGGTGTAACTACCAACCCCTCCATCTTCGCTGCCGCTCTGTCGAACGGCGCAGCCTACGCCGAGCAGATGAAGAAGCTGGCAGCAGAGGGCACCGAGGCAGAAGCAGCTGGCTTTGCTGCCATGATTGACGACGTGCGCGACGCCTGCGACGTCTTTGCCCCCATCTACGAGGCAACCCAGGGCTTTGACGGCCGCGTCTCCATCGAGGTCTCTCCCCTGCTGGCCCGCGAATCAGCTGCAACCCTAGCCCAGGCTAAGGAGCTCTACTCAGCAGTTGGCCGTGAGAACGTCATGATCAAGATTCCCGCCACCGAAGAGGGCCTAGAGCCCATCGCTGAGGCCCTGGCTGAAGGTATCTCGGTCAACGTCACCCTGATTTTCTCCCTGGAGCGTTACCGCGCCGTCATCAACGCCTACCTGCTGGGCCTCGAAAAGGCACTGGAAAACGGTAAGGACCTCTCAAAGATCCACTCCGTTGCCTCCTTCTTCGTCTCCCGCGTCGACACCGAAATCGACGCCCGCCTTGAGGCCATCGGCACCGACGAAGCTCTCGCCCTGCGCGGCAAGGCCGGTGTAGCTAACGCCCGCCTGGCCTTCGAGGTCTACGAGCAGGCCTTCTCCTCCGAGCGCTGGGCCCGCCTGGAAGCCGCAGGTGCCAACCGCCAGCGTCCGCTCTGGGCATCCACCGGCGTGAAGAACCCCGCCTACCCCGACACCCTCTACGTCACCGAGATCGCAGCCCCCGGCACCGTCAACACCATGCCCGAGGCAACCCTCAACGCAACCTTCGACCACGCAGAGGTTGCGGGTAACGCTATCGAGGGCACCTACGAGGAATCCACCGAGATCCTCAACCAGCTCGAAGCTGTAGGTATCTCCTACAACGACGTGGTAGAAAAGCTGGAAACCGAAGGCGTTGAGAAGTTCGAGGTCTCCTGGAAGGAACTGCTCGACACCGTCACCGCCGCACTGGCTGACAGCAAGTAGTACCGTTTCACGCTGAGGGTGGGGGTCGTATCCCCCACCCTCACTGCACCCGCTCACCATCACCCCAGCCCGGCGGCAAGCACCTGCCGGCCCGGTGGGCACTAGTACACTAGAACAAGAGAACCGCGGCAGCCCCCACGCCTTTCGCAGCTGCCGCCCCAACCAACCTGTGAAGGATTCACGGCGGTGGCCAACACTCACGATTCAAACCCCCTGCGCGACCCGCGCGACCGCAGACTAACCCGCGTGGCAGGCCCGTCCTCCCTGGTCTTCTTCGGCGTCACCGGCGACCTTGCGCGCAAGAAACTACTCCCCGCGGTCTACGACCTGGTTAACCGCGGCCTGCTCCCGCCCAGCTTTGGCCTGGTGGGTTTCGGACGCCGCGAGTGGAGCCACGAGGACTTCCAGCAGGAGGTACGCGGGCACGTTGAAGCCCACGCCCGCACCCCCTTCCGCGAGGACGTCTGGAACCAGTTCGCTGCCGGTATTCGCTTTGTCACCGGCACCTTCGACTCCGATGAGTCCTTTGAAAAGCTCAAGGCAACCCTGGCCGAGCTCGACGAGACCCGTGGCACCCGAGGGAACCACGCCTTCTACCTATCTATTCCTCCCAAGGACTTCGACCAGGTCCTACAGAAGCTAGCTGACCACGACCTAGCCAACCACAACCAGCATGAGGGTTGGCGCCGTGTGGTCATCGAAAAGCCCTTTGGTCATAACCTGGAGACCGCCCGCGAACTCAACGCCATTGTAGAGCGAGTCTTCCCCGCCGATTCAGTCTTCCGAATCGACCACTACCTGGGTAAAGAGACCGTGCAGAACATTTTGGCCATGCGCTTTGCTAACCAGATGTTTGAGCCCCTCTGGAACGCCACCAACGTAGACCACGTACAGATCACCATGGCCGAGGACATCGGCATCGGAACCCGCGCTGGCTACTACGACGGTGTGGGCGCGGCCCGCGACGTGATTCAGAACCACCTGCTACAGCTACTAGCTCTGACCGCTATGGAAGAGCCCGTCAGCTTCAACGCCGAACACCTGCGCGCCGAAAAGGCCAAGGTGCTTGAGGCCGTGCAGATTCCCGAGGATATTGCCTCCGCCTTTGCCATCGGCCAGTACGCTGCCGGTAACCAGGGTGGTGAAGAGGTCAACGGCTTCTTCGATGAGAATGATATTCCCGCAGACTCCCGCACCGAAACCTTCGCCGCGCTCAAGCTGAACATCAACACCCGCCGGTGGGCAGGCGTCCCCTTCTACCTGCGTGCCGGTAAGCGCCTGGGCCGTCGCGTCACTGAAATTGCAGTGGTCTTCAAAAAGGCCCCCAACCTGCTCTTTGGCGGTAGCGCCGATAGCTCCGGCCAGAACGCCATCGTGATCCGTGTACAGCCCGATGAGGGTATGACCCTGCGCTTTGCCTCTAAGGTGCCCGGCACCCAGATGGAAATCCGCGACGTCAACATGGACTTTGGCTACTCCCACTCCTTCACCGAAGAGTCCCCCGAGGCCTACGAGCGTCTGATTCTCGATGTGTTGCTCGGTGAGCCCCCGCTCTTCCCCCGTCACGAAGAGGTTGAGCTCTCCTGGAAGATTCTTGACCCCTTCGAAGAGTACTGGGAAGAAAACAAAATCAAACCCGAAGCCTACGCCCCCGGTTCGTGGGGCCCGGCTTCAGCCCACGAAATGCTGGAACGCGACGGCCGTGCTTGGAGGCGCCCATGATGAAGAAACTCAAAGACACCACTGTGGGCGAGGTTGCCAAGGAGCTCTCCCGCCTGCGCAGTGAGGAGGGGGCGACCACGTCCTCTCGTGTGCTCACCCTGGTCATTCTGGCCGAGAAGGGCCACTCAAAGACCGCGGTTGAGGCGGCCCTGAAGGCCTCCTACGAGCACCCTTCCCGCATTATCGTCCACATTGATTACGGTCAGGACGCCGACGATCGGCTTGATGCCCGCATTTATGTGGGCGGCGACGCGGGTGCTTCAGAACTCATCATTCTGCGCGGGTACGGTTCGGCGGCTGTTGCTACCGAGTCCCTGATTTCGGGGCTGCTGCTACCCGACTCCCCTATCGTTGCCTGGTGGCCCCACTCGGTCCCCGAGAACCCGGCAGAGCACTCTATCGGCAAGATTGCCCAGCGCCGTATCACCGATTCAGCCCGCGCCTACGACCCCTTGGGTGTGCTAGAGAAGCTGGCTGCCAGCTACAAGGACGGTGACACCGACCTGGCATGGATTCGCCTGACCCTCTGGCGTATTCAGATTGCTGCTGTCTTCGACCAGATCGAGCCCTCCCCCGTCAAGCGCGTGGTGGTCTCCGGTTCGTCCATGAGCCCCTCGGTCGTTCTACTCGGTGCCTGGCTGGGTGACCGCCTGGGCGCTGAGGTACACCTGCGCACCACCGATGTACAGCGCGGCCTCTACAAGGTAGAACTTGAACGCGAAGACGGTTCCATCATCATCCACCGCCCCGGTCGCAACATTGCTACCATTTCTTCCCCCGGTGTGCCCGACCAGCAGATTTCCCTGCCTGCGCGCTCCCTGGCCGACTGCCTGGCAGAAGAGCTGCGTCGCCTTGACCCCGATGAGGTCTACGGCGAGGTGCTCAAGTCTGTTGTCGCCAGTGGCAACATCGTGGTCGATGTGAACGTAGACGATGTGCACGATGAGGGCGCCGACTATACGGAGGTCTACGATGCCTAATCCTATCGTCGTTTCCCACCTTGATAAGGCCCAGCTGCAGCTGGCCGGTGCCACCCGTATCATCAATGTAGCTGCCACCGCTGTGGCTGCCCGCGGTATTGCCCACCTCTCGCTGACCGGTGGCACCATGGGCATTGCGGTACTTGCGGGTATTGCAGAAAGCCCGCTGAGCGCTACCGTGGACTGGTCTAAGGTTCATTTCTGGTGGTCAGACGAGCGTTTTGTGCCGCGCGGCCACGCTGATCGTAACGAACAGCAGGCCAAGGACGCCTGGCTCACCTCCCTGGGGCTACCGGAAGAGAACCTGCACATCATGGGTGCCTCAGATGATTTTGATACCCCGGAGGCAGCGGCCGAAGCCTACACCGCTGAGCTAGCCCGCTACGCCCCCGAGGGTGAAGCGTCCCCTCTCTTTGACCTGACCCTGCTGGGTATGGGGCCCGATGGCCATATCGCCTCCCTCTTCCCCGACCGGGCCGAGATTCTAGAGGCTGACGCCACCGCCCTTGCGGTGCACAACTCCCCCAAGCCCCCACCCACCCGCGTGAGCCTGACCCTGCCGGTGATCAACTACTCAGAGCGCATCTGGTTCCTGGTTGCCGGGAGCGACAAGGCCGAGGCAACTGCCCGCCTGCGGGCGGCGTCCGCTCTGCCTGAAACCCAGCTAACCGCCGAGATTCTCACCCAGACCCCGGCAGCTGGAGCCCGCGGCCTGCTCGAAACCCTGATTCTGGCAACCGAAGACGCCCTCGGCTCAGCTTCCTAGAGTTCAGGGATTCAGAGACAAAAAATTCCCGCCTACCGGTGAACCGGTAGGCGGGATTTTTTGATGTAAGCCTAGATAACAGCAACCTCAGAGAAACGCATCACCAGGGCGTAACCGATAATCGCAAAGACCCACAGCAGAATCACTGTAACGGTCAGACGGATCAGGTTTTTAGATGCCATGCCCGAAGAGTTCAGCGAGGTGGTCATGCCACCACCAAACATATCTGAGAGGCCGCCGCCCTTACCGCGGTTCAGTAGAACCAGCAGGATGGTAAGAATGCTCGCGATAGCGATCAGGACCATCAGAATAATCTTGAGGGTTTCCACGCAGAACCTTTCAGTTGGGTTGGTCAGCGCTTCGAAGCGCCATCAATCTACTATACCCCTAGTTAGGGTATCTTCTAGGCCTTAAAGCGTGCGATGTTAGCGAATTCGGTGGCGTCAAGTGATGCGCCGCCCACCAGAACGCCATCGACGTCTGCTTCAGCCATGATTTCGGGAGCTGATGCAGCCTTGACGGAGCCGCCGTAGAGTACGCGGACCTTGTCAGCTACCTCTGCTGAGTAGAGCTTGGTCAGTTCCTCACGGATAGCCTTGCTCATTTCCTGGGCGTCAGCTGCGGTTGCAACCTTGCCGGTGCCGATAGCCCAGACGGGCTCGTAGGCAACAACCAGGGTTTCAGCCTGTTCAGCGGTCAGGCCCTCAATGGAGCCGCGCAGCTGGTCCAGGGTGAAGTCGACGTGCTCGCCGGCTTCACGCTTGTCGAGGCCTTCACCGACGCAGAGTACGGGGGTGAGCTCGTTGCGGTAGGCAGCCTGTACCTTAGCGGCGCAGATAGCGTCGGTTTCACCGTGGATAGTGCGGCGTTCTGAGTGGCCGACCAGCACGTAGGTTGCGCCGAGCTTCTTGAGGAAGACGCCGGAGATGTCGCCGGTGTAGGCGCCGGAGTCCTGGTCTGAGAGGTCCTGGCCGCCGTAGACGATGTTGAGCTTGTCGCCGTCAACGAGGGTCTGTACGGAGCGGATGTCGGTGAAGGGAGGGAAAACGGCAACTTCGACGGTGTCGTAGTCGAAGTTGGTGTCGTCCAGGGTCCAGGCCAGTTTCTGGAGCAGGGTCACACCTTCGGTGTGGTCCATGTTCATCTTCCAGTTGCCTGCGATGAGGGGCTTGCGAGTCATGGGCTCGTTCCTTTCGCGAAATCTTGGGGTGGGTGGGCAGGACGTGGCGGGTGTGCCCGTCCTGCCCGCTGGTGGTTTAACCGCCGGGTGGCTTACTGCCGCGTGGTGTTGTTTTAGGCGCCGAGGGCTTCGAGGCCGGGCAGGGTCTTGCCTTCGATGTATTCGAGGGAGGCACCGCCGCCGGTGGAGATGTGGCCGAACTGATCGTCGGAGAAGCCCAGGTTGCGTACTGCTGATGCTGAGTCACCGCCGCCGATGATGGAGAAGGCTTCTGATTCAACGAGTGCATCGGCAACTGCCTTAGTGCCGCCTGAGAAGGCTTCGATTTCGAAGACGCCTACGGGACCGTTCCAGAAGACCAGCTTGGCTTCCTTGATCTTCTGGGCGAAGAGTTCACGGGTGGCGGGACCGATATCGAGGCCTTCTGCCTTGGCACCCAGCTTACCGCCGGTCAGGTCTTCGATGGGGCGGATTTCGGTGTTGGCATCGTTGGAGAAGTCATCTGACCAGACGATGTCTGAGGCGATAATCAGCTCGGTGCCCTTCTTGGGGGCTTCTTCGAGGTAGCGCTTGCAGTTCTCGAGCTGGTCCTCTTCCAGCAGGGACTGGCCGACCTCGTAGCCCTGGGCCTTGGCGAAGGTGTAGCCCATGCCGCCGCCGATGAGCAGGGCGTCAGCCTTGCCGATGAGGTTGTCAATCACGGCCAGCTTATCTGAAACCTTAGCGCCACCCATCACAACGACGAAGGGGCGGTCGGGGTTCTTGATGACCTTCTGCAGAACGTCAACTTCGGTCTTGACCAGGTCACCCAGGTAGGCAGGCAGTTCCTTGGCGATGTCGTACACCGAGGCGTGCTTGCGGTGAACGGCGCCGAAAGCGTCGTTGACGTAAGCACCGTTCTCGCCGGTCAGGGCAGCCAGTTCTGCTGCGAATTCGGCGCGCTCGGCGTCGTCCTTTGAGGTTTCGCGGGCGTCGTAGCGCACGTTTTCAACGACCAGCAGTTCGCCGTCCTTCAGGGCCTCAGCCTTGGCCTTGGCGTCATCGCCCACCAGGTCGGTTGCGATTGCAACGGGGAAATCTGCCAGTTCAGCCAGGCGCTCAGCGGCGGGCTTGATGGAGTACTGGGGGTCTACCTTGCCCTTGGGGCGGCCCAGGTGGGCGGTGACAATGACGCGGGCACCAGCCTCGGTCAGCTTCTTGAGGACGGGCAGGGAGGCGCGGACACGGCCGTCATCGGTGACGACGCCGTCCTTGAGGGGTACGTTCAGGTCTGAGCGGACGAGGACGCGGCGGCCTGCTACGCCACCGTCAATGAGCTCTGCGAGAGTCTTAGCCATGGGAGTTTTCATCTCCATTGTTTGTGAGGGTAAATGGGGTGGGCACCAGGGTGGTGCCGGGTATAGGTAAGGGTTAGCGAACCGCGCTTGTGCGCGTCGATTCGCTAACCCTATCCTATTGCTGTCTCATGAAAGACCGGTGGATGACAGCTTAGAGAGCTGCAACTACCTTGTTGGTGAACATGACCAGGCGTGAAACGTAGCCGTATTCGTTGTCGTACCAGGCGATAACCTTGACCTGGTTGCCGATGACCTTGGTCAGGGGTGCGTCGAAGACGGTTGAAACGGGCTCACCTTCGATGTCCTTGGAGACGATGGGCTCCTCGGAGTAGGTGATGATGCCCTTCATGGCACCCTCTGCTGCTTCCTTGACGGCTGCGTTGACCTCTTCAACGGTAACTTCGCGTGAAGCGGTGAAGGTCAGGTCGGTGATGGAGCCGGTGGGGGTGGGAACGCGAACTGCGAAGCCGTCCAGCTTGCCCTTCAGTTCGGGCAGAACCAGGCCAACAGCTGCTGCTGCACCGGTTGAGGTGGGAACCATGTTCAGGGCTGCGGCGCGGGCGCGGCGCAGGTCTGAGTGGGGGGCGTCCTGCAGGCGCTGGTCAGCGGTGTAGGCGTGGATGGTGGTCATCAGACCCTTTTCGATACCGAACTTGTCGTTCAGTACCTTAGCCATGGGAGCCAGGCAGTTGGTGGTGCAGGATGCGTTTGAAACGATGTTCATGGTGGCTGAATCGTACTGGTCGTCGTTGACGCCCATGACGAAGGTGCCGTCGATGTTCTTACCGGGAGCAGAAAGGATAACCTTCTTGGCGCCAGCTTCGAGGTGAGCCTTAGCCTTCTCACCGTCGGTGAAGAAACCGGTGGATTCGAGAACAACGTCTACGCCGAGGTCTGCCCAGGGCAGGTCAGCGGGGTTGCGCTCAGCCAGAACCTTGATTTCCTTGCCGTTGACGGTCAGGCCGTTTTCTGAAACAGCAACTTCGCCGTCGAAGCGACCCATGATGGAGTCGTACTTGAGCAGGTGTGCGAGGGTCTTGACGTCGGTCAGGTCGTTGATAGCAACGATTTCGAAGCCTTCGCCGTGCTGCTGTGCTGCGCGGAAGAAGGTACGACCGATGCGGCCAAAGCCGTTAATAGCTACGCGTACAGTCACTGAAATCAAACTCCTAGATACAGTTAGTGACGTTGGTGGACGAGACGCCGGTTCTGGCGTTTCATCGCCGAACTTGGGAAAACGTGGTTCCTTCAGCTCAAGCGGGTGAGCTCTCGTCCGGTTCGTTAACCATCATACCCTGTTTATGTGAGTTTTGGTGTGTTTCTGTCGTTTTTTTAAGTGGACTTACGTGCGTTTATGGACGCTTGACCCCCGTTTTGACCTGCAAATATGGGTTTTGCCGGGTGAGAGCATGAGGAAGACCACCCAGTAAAGGGCAAACCAACAAAAACCCACACAGCCTAGTTGGGGTGGTTTGTGCCGTTCACGCCCGCTTCAGTGCCGGGGATTCCACGCTCGGCGGCCCGTTTATCGGCCATGGCAATCAGGCGGCGGATACGACCGGCGATAGCATCTTTGGTCATGGGTGGTTCAGCCAGGCGGCCCAATTCGTCAAGGGATGCCTGCTTGTGGGCAACACGCAGTTCGCCGGCGTAGCGCAGGTGCTCGGGTACCTTATCGCCCAGGATTTCCAGAGCCCGTTCAACGCGGGCACCGGCGGCAACTGCTGCCTGAGCTGAGCGGCGCAGGTTGGCGTCGTCGAAGTTAGCGAGGCGGTTAGCGGTCGCGCGAACCTCTTTACGGGCGCGGCGTTCCCGCCAGTTGTCGAGGGCGTCAACAGCACCCATGCGCTCTAGCAGCAGGGAGATGGTCTCACCGTCACGCACGACCACCCGGTCTACTCCGCGTACTTCGCGGGCCTTGGCAATCACGTCGAGTCGGCGGGCGGCACCGACCAGGGCTAGGGCAGCCTCGGGGCCGGGGCAGGTAAATTCCAGGGCGGACGAACGCCCGGGCTCGGTCAGCGAACCGTGAGCCAGGAAGGCCCCGCGCATGACAGCTTCAGCATCGGCCAGGGAGCCGTTGACCACGGCAGGGGGTAGACCGCGGACGGGGCGACCGCGTCCGTCCAGCAAACCGGTCTGACGGGCTAGCGCTTCGCCGCCCTGATCAACGCGAACAACGTAGCGTCCGCCCCGGCGCAGCCCGCCACCCGAGATAGAGGTAATGGAAGCCTCATGGCCGTACATTTCGGCGATGTTATAGCGCAGGCGCTCTGCGGTAGTTTCAAGGTCAACTTCAGCCTCGACCACGATTTTGCCTTGCACAAGGTGCAGACCGTTCGTGAAGCGCAAGATTGTGGCCACCTCAGCTTTGCGCACGGATGAGCGCGTGGCTTCGTAGTGTGCCAGCTCTTCTTTGACCGATGCCGTCAGGGCCATGCGGGTCTTCCTCCAAAGTAGTGTCTGCTCTCGTAAGCGAGGGTGCCGGTGTGTGGTCGGCGTTAGCGTTTGAAGACGTGCTTGTAGGCAGCTGCTAGTTTAAGGGGGTCGTGGACGCCGGGTTGGTCGGCTTCCGCTACGTCAGCCCAGAGCACCTTCGCCCCTAGCTGGGCCGCTACGTCTTCAAATGTGGTGCGCTCTCCTGCGGTCGCAGGATCAGCGATAACTGTATTAACCCTAATTTCTGGAACGTATTCACGCAAAACGAGCAGGTGGTCTGCGGCACTCATACCGCGGGTTTCTTTGCCGTCAAGTTCCAGATTCATGACCAGGCAAATCTGGGCGCTGGTGTTGAGTATGGCGTCGCGCAGGCCGGGCAGGAGCAGGTGCGGGAGCAGGGAGGTGTAAAAAGAACCCGGCCCTAGCACCACCCAATCGGCCTCGTGCACCGCGCGGATGGCGTCCGGGCAGGCTTCGGTGTTCTCGGGGAGCAGGCGGACCTTGTCCACACGCCCTGCCTTGGCGAGGGTTGCCTGGCCCTGGACAGTATCGCGGAAGGTCACCCCGTGATCGTTGGTGGTGACGATATCGCCTTCAATAATCAGGGGCGAGGTCGCCATGGGCAGCACTCGCCCGCGGGCGTTGAGTAGGGCCCCGGCCCAGTCCAGTCCAGCGATGGTATCGTCCAGGAGCTCCCAGAGGGTGACAATCAGCAGGTTACCCAGAGCGTGGTTATTGAGGGAGGTAGGGCGTTCCGGGCTTCGAGGAGTGAAGCGGTGCTGCATGACGTCGCGCCAGGTGTGCCCCCAGTCGGTATCGTCGCACAGGGCCGAAAGAGCCATGCGCAGGTCTCCGGGTGGCAGCACATCCAGCTCTTCGCGGAGCTTACCCGAGGAACCCCCGTCGTCCGCCACGGTTACCACGGCGGTGAGGGCGGTGGTGATGAGCTTGAGGGCAGAAAGGGAACCGTAGAGCCCGTGGCCGCCACCCAGGGCAGTGACGCGCACGGGTAGGTCGTGCCCCTGGGTGGTGATGGGTAGCAGACCGGTTTCGGGGAAACGGCTCATACGAGTTGCCTCAGACATTATTCACGCCCCATGTCGCGGTGGTGCACGGAGATGTTTACATCTTCCATTTCGCTCAGGCGGCGGGCGACCTCTTCGCTCACGGCAACCGAGCGGTGTTTACCCCCGGTGCAGCCGATGGCAAAGGTAGCGTACAGCTTTCCTTCGCGGCGGTAGCCGGCGATAACGGGCTGTAGTGCAGCGATGTAGTTGCTGATGAACTCTTCGGTGCCGTCCTGGGCAAAAACAAAGTCGCGGACGGCGGCGTCCTGCCCGGTCTGGGCGCGCAGGCCGGGCACCCAGTGGGGGTTAGGAATAAAGCGCATATCGGCCATGTAGTGCACATCGGAGGGGGTACCGTACTTAAAGCCGAAACTCATGACGGTGATGTTAACCAGACGTTCCTTGCCCGGGGCGTAGGTTTCGCGCACCTTTTTTGCCAGCTGGTGGATATTCATGCCGGAGGTGTCGATGATGTAGTCGGCTTCCTCCTGCAAGCCAGCGAAGATGCGGCGTTCTTCGGCAATTGCCTCAGCTACAAGCCCACCCTGCTGAAGAGGATGAGGGCGGCGCTGGGCCTCGTAGCGGGCGATGATGTCCTTATCGGCAGCGTCCATGAAGAGCATGGAGAAGTCGATATCTGAGGCACGGAGCTTATTGATAGCTTCAGGCAGGTCGGCCAGCTGGCGACGGGCACGAATATCGATACCCACAGCTACTTTGGGGAATTTGCCCGGTGAGTCTTTGACCAGCTGGGCCAGGGAGCCGAGCATCTGAGGGGGAATATTATCAACCACGTACCAGCCCTCGTCTTCGAGGGTGTTGGCTGCTGTGGATCGGCCGGCTCCCGAGATACCGGTAATCACGAGAATCTGCGGCTTGACGGTCTGCTCGCTGGAGGTGGGTGACATGGGTGGGATCTCTCGCTTCCACAAATCATTGGGGTGGTAGTTCTAGCTTAGTGCACGGCTTCATTCTTGGGGTCGCTCTCAGCACCCGGTGTGAAACGCTCCAGAATTTTCTGTGCCATGGCCGGGCCGATGCCGGGCACGGCCTGCAGCTCCTCAGCGCTCGCTTCTGAAAGCTGTTTGAGAGAGCCAAAGTGTTTGATGAGGGCTTCGCGTTTGGCAGGGCCCAGCCCGGGTACGGTGTCGAGTGCTGATTTGACCATTTCTTTACCCCGCTTAGAGCGGTGGAAGGTGATAGCGAAGCGGTGGGCCTCATCGCGAATACGCTGAATCAGGTACAGGGCATTAGAGGTTCTGGGCAGGATGACGGGGAAGTCGTCGCCCGGAAGCCAGAGCTCTTCGAGTCGCTTGGCGATACCGACCACATAGATATCGGTAATTCCCAGGTCTTCGAGGGCCCGGGTGGCGGCGGCAACCTGGGGCTGGCCACCGTCCACCACGACCAGGTTGGGCGGGTAGGCGAACTTGGCCGGTTCCTTGGTGTGCAGGTCCTCGTCGCTGATTTGACCGGACGCCCGCACCCGGGCCCCTGGGGCCTCGTCGGTGAGATAGCGGCGGAAGCGTCGGTAGATGACGTCGTACATGCTGGCGGTATCGTCGCGGGCGGCGTCCCCGGTAATGGAGAACTTGCGGTAGTCGCTCTTCTTGGGCAGGCCGTCCTCAAAGACCACCATGGAGGCCACCACGTTAGTGCCCTGCACATGGGAGATGTCGTAGCACTCGATGCGCATGAGGGCTTCGGGCAGCTCCAGGGTCTCTTGGAGCTCCACCAGGGAGGCCGAGCGGGTGGTGAGGTCCCCTGCCCGTCGGGTCTTGTGCAGGGTCAGGGCCTGTTTGGCGTTCTCGGCAACGGTTGCCATCAGCTCAACCCGGTCGCCGCGCTGGGGCACACTAATGGTCACCTTGGCTCCGCGCACGCCCGAGAGCCATTCTTCGAGCTTCTTGTGGTTTTCGGGTAGAACCGGCACGTTGATGTGGCGGGGTATCTCGTTGAGGTTGTGATTGATCTCTTCCTCGGTTGACCCAGCGGCCAGGGCGGCAGCGGCTTCGCCGTAGACCTGAACCAGTAGATGGTCGACCAGGGCTTCGGGGGTGGAGTCTTCGACCTTCTCAACGATCCAGCCCCGCTGGCCGCGGATGCGCCCCGCCCGCACGTAGAACACCTGCACCGCAGCTTCTAGGTCATCTTCAACAAAGTTGAACAGGTCGGCATTCACCGAATCGGGCAGCACTACGGCGTTGCGTTCAAAAGCCTTGGTCAGGGCTTCGATGTCATCGCGCAGGCGGGCCGCCTTTTCAAAATCAAAGTCGGCGGCGGCGTCCTTCATCTGCCGGGTCAGGTCAGCTATGTACTTTTCGGCACCCCCGGCCATAAAAGAGCAGAAATCTTCAGCGATTTTTTGGTGGTCTTCACGGCTGATCTTGCCCACACAGGGGGCTGCGCACTTATCGATATATCCCAGTAAGCAGGGGCGGTCGGACGCCTGGGCCCGGTTAAAGACGCCGGTAGAGCAGGTGCGCACCGGGAAAACCCGCAGCAGGGCATCGAGGGTTTCACGAATGGCCCAGGCCTGGGAGTAGGGACCAAAATAGCGCACCCCCTTCTTCTTCTCACCGCGCATGACCTGGGCACGGGGGAAGCGGTCCTTGAGAGTCACCGCCAAGTAGGGGTAGGACTTATCGTCGCGGAAGGCGATGTTGAAGCGGGGCTTATATTCCTTGATCCAGGTATATTCCAGCTGGAGGGATTCCAGCTCGCTACCCACCACCGTCCACTCCACCGACGCTGCGGTGTGCACCATAGCGTAGGTTTTAGGGCTGAGAGAATCAACGCGGGCAAAGTAGGAGTTGAGGCGGTTGCGCAGATTCTTGGCCTTGCCCACATAGATAATGCGGCCCACATCATCACGGAAGCGGTAAACCCCGGGGTTGGTGGGGATTTCGCCGGACGCCGGGCGGTAGGAGGCAGGATCGGCCACGTGTATCAGGTCCTTTGAGCTGGGTCAGGTGCGGCAGGAGCCTCTAGTCCGCAAAGTCTGCTGGGCTAGATTCCCCCGTCGCGTTCTGCTGACGGTGAGACGTTATATTCGTTTTTGCGGGGCTGACCAGAAAGCTGGGCGATAGCATCCATAATCTGGTCGGTGGTCTGGCGGCGCTGCTTGCCGCTCATACGCTCCCCCAGTTTTTCGAAGGTCATGGGCTCCCCCACCCGCACCGTAAACCGGTGAGGGTAGACCATGTTGGAGCCCGGTTTTTGAATCTTATCGGTACCAATCAGGCCGATAGGCACTACGGTGGCCCCGGTCATGTGAGCCAGCCAGGCTACCCCGATTTTTCCCTTATAGAGGTAGCCGTCGCGGGAGCGGGTGCCCTCGGGGTAGATACCGAAGACTCTGCCCTCAATGAGGCGGTCAAGGGCGGTTTCGAGGGCCTTCATGGACTCTTTTTTGTCGGTGCGGTTAACCGGAATAATATCGATGACCTGGAAGAGGGTCTTCATGGCCTTGCCCTTGAGACCCGGTGAGTTGACGTACTCAGACTTGGCGAGGAAGGCAACTCGACGGGGCATGAGGGCTGAGATAATCACCGAGTCGAGGAAGGCCAGGTGGTTGGAGGCCACGATGACGGGGCCCTCAGCGGGGAAGTTCTCAAGGCCGGTCACGCGGGCGCGGAAGACGGTACGGAGCAGGGCTTCGACGGTCTTTTGAGTTGCCTTGTATTTGAGGGACATGAGAACTCCTTGGTGCACAGCTGGCGGGGCCTACCGTGGCAGGCACCCCACCCGGGGTATGCTTTTTGAAATTTTAGGGCTGTTTTGACCTATTTAGCATACCCCGGCGGGGTGTTGCTGCCCTAGAGCATCTCAGCTAGGAAGCGGCCGGTGTGGGATTCGGGAACGGTTGCCAGCTGCTCGGGGGTACCGGTTGCCAGCACGGTGCCACCGCCGTCGCCGCCTTCGGGGCCCATGTCGATGAGCCAGTCGGCGCTCTTGATGACGTCCAGGTTGTGCTCGATGGTAATGACGGTGTTGCCCTTATCCACCAGGCCCTGTACCACTCCAAGAAGCTTGCGGATATCTTCAAAGTGCAGACCGGTGGTGGGCTCATCGAGCACATAGATGGAGCGGCCGTTAGAACGCTTTTGCAGTTCGGTAGCCAGCTTGACGCGCTGGGCTTCACCACCGGAGAGGGTGGTCGCGGACTGGCCCAGACGCACGTAGCCGAGGCCCACGTCCACCAGGGTATCGAGGTAGCGCGAAATCTTGGTGAAGGCGGCGAAGAATTCGGCGGCTTCAGAGACCGGCATTTCAAGGACGTCGGCAATGGTCTTGCCCTTGTAGTGCACTTCGAGGGTCTCGCGGTTGTAGCGCTTACCCTTGCAGACCTCACAAGGCACGTAGACATCGGGCAGGAAGTTCATCTCAATCTTGAGGGTGCCATCGCCCGAGCAGGCTTCGCAGCGTCCGCCCTTGACGTTGAAGGAGAAGCGACCGGGCTGGTAGCCGCGCATCTTGGCTTCGGTGGTTTCTGCAAAGAGCTTGCGGATGTGGTCAAAGACGCCGGTATAGGTCGCCGGGTTCGAACGCGGGGTGCGGCCTATGGGCGACTGGTCTACGTGGATAATCTTGTCGAGGTGTTCCAGTCCGGTGATGGTCTTGTGACGGCCCGGAACCTGCTTGGCCCCGTTGAGTTTATTGGCCAGGGAGGTATAGAGAATATCGTTGACCAGGGTGGACTTACCTGAACCGGAAACACCGGTAACGGCGGTGAGCACGCCCAGAGGGAACTCGACATCCACGTTCTTGAGGTTGTTTTCGCGGGCCCCAATGACCTTGATGGTGCGTTTGGGGTCAACCGGACGGCGGGTGGCAGGCACTGTGATAGCGCGACGCCCTGCCATATAGTCACCGGTCACTGACTCCTTATTTTCAAGCAGCTCAGCATAGGTACCCGAGTGCACGATCTGGCCGCCGTGCTCGCCCGCGCCAGGGCCGACGTCCACAATCCAGTCGGCTTCCTTCATGGTGTCCTCATCGTGCTCCACCACAATCAGGGTATTGCCCATGTCGCGCAGCTTGGTGAGAGTTTCAATCAGACGGCGGTTATCGCGCTGGTGCAGACCAATGGAGGGCTCATCCAGCACATAGAGCACGCCCACCAGGCCAGAACCAATCTGGGTTGCCAGGCGGATACGCTGGGCTTCACCACCCGAGAGAGTACCAGCTGAACGAGCAAGGTTCAGGTAGTCCAGCCCCACATCCAGCAGGAACTGCAGGCGGGCATCGATTTCCTTAAGCACCAGCTCAGCAATCTTAGCCTCACGCTCACTCAGGGTCAGCGAGCGCATGAAGGTGAGGGCCTCACGCATGGGCATCTCGGTGACGTCGGCGATGGATTTGCCGCCGACGGTGACGGCCAGGATGGTGGGGTTGAGGCGGGCGCCGTTACAGGCGGTGCAGGCGACCTTGCGCATGTACTGTTCGTAGCGGTCTTTGGACCAGTCTGATTCGGTTTCTTCGTACTTGCGCTTGATGTAGGCGCTGGCGCCTTCGAAGCCGGAGGTGTAGCGGCGTTCGCGACCGAAGCGGTTTTTGTAGGCGACGGTGACCTTGTAGTCCTTGCCGTTGAGGATGGCTTTTTTAACCTTGGCGGGCAGGTCTTTGAAGGGGGTAGCTAGGTCGAAGTCTAGTTCTTCGGCCAGGCCAGCTAGCAGGCGGAGCCAGTATTCACTGGTGGCCTTGCCGGTGGCCCAGGGGGCAACGGCGCCTTCGGCTAGGGAGAGGTCGGGGTTAGGGACGATGAGGTCGGTGTCCACTTCGAGGGTGGAGCCGATACCGTCGCAGGCTGCGCAGGCACCAAAGGGTGAGTTGAAGGAGAAGGCTCGGGGTTCGACCTCGGTGACGGCTAGGGGGTGGCCATTGGGGCAGGCCAGGTTTTCGCTGAAGGAGCGGGTGCGGCCGGGGGCGTCGGCGTCCTCATCAACGAAGTCGATGAGCACCTTGCCATCGGCCAGGGAGAGAGCGGTCTCGACGGAGTCGGTCAGGCGCTGGTGAACGCTTTCCTTGATGGCGATACGGTCAACCACGACCTCGATGGTGTGCTTGTACTGCTTTTCCAGCTTGGGCGGGTCGGTCAGCTGGATGACCTCGCCGTCCACGCGGGCACGGGCGTAGCCGGCGGTGGAGAGTTCTTTGAAGAGGTCAACGAACTCACCCTTGCGGGCTGAGACGACGGGGGCAAGCACCTGCAGGCGAGTTTTCTCGGGGTAGTCCATGAGCGTGTCGACGATTTGCTGGGGGGACTGTTTGGAGATTTCTTCGCCGCATTCGGGGCAGTGGGGGTGCCCCACGCGCGCCCAGAGCAGGCGCATGTAGTCGTAAATTTCGGTGATGGTACCGACGGTTGAACGCGGGTTCTTGGAGGTTGATTTTTGGTCGATGGAGACGGCCGGTGATAGGCCCTCAATAAAGTCGACATCAGGCTTATCGACCTGGCCCAGGAACATGCGGGCGTAAGAGGAGAGGGACTCGACGTAGCGGCGCTGGCCTTCTGCAAAGATGGTGTCAAAGGCCAGGGAGGATTTACCGGAGCCGGAGAGGCCGGTGAAGACGACCATGGCGTCGCGGGGGATGTCGAGGTCGACGTTTTTGAGGTTGTTTTCGCGGGCGCCCTGCACACGGATATGGGTGAGGTCGTTGCCGGTGGGTTGTGTGGCTGAGCCTGCCATGAGTCACCTATCTAAGAGATTGTTTCGAAGATATATTCTATAGGGTTTGCGTGGGCGATGAAAGCGTCTACCCCTCCCGGTTTGTACCGCCTCCTGCTCATTCTGGGGTCTTAAAACGGGCAGGGCATGGTACAAAGTGGTGTGAGAGCCTAGAATGGGGTCATGAGTGACCTAGCCAATACCCTGATTTTTGAGTCCGATGCCCTGACCGTGCGGTCCATTGCGGTATCGGAGATGGAAAACAACGTCTACCTGCTGACCCACCGGGCAAGCGGTGGGCAGGTGCTGATTGACGCCGCGGACGATTTTCCCGCCATCAATACCTTCGCCCAGCAGGCTGCCGCCACTGACTCCCCCGCTGCCCACGACCAGGCGGGGGCTGGCGTCCGCGCCCTGGTGACCACCCATTCCCACTGGGACCATATCCGCGCCCTGTCCGATGCTGTTGAAGCTTGGGACCCGGCAACCTACTGCGGCGCCCCCGATGCTGAGGCTATCGCCGAGCAGGAAGGCGTAGAGGTTGAAGAACGCCTGGTGGGCGGCGAGCGCCTGACCCTAGCCGGTATTGAGCTTGAGGTGATTGCCCTGCGCGGGCATACACCGGGTTCAATTGCCCTGGCCCTACGGGCACCTGAGGGTGCGGACGCCGGTGAGCGGGTTCTGCTGTTCACCGGGGATTCGCTCTTCCCGGGCGGGGTGGGCAAGACCAACTCTCCCCAGGATTTTGAGCAGCTCTTTGCCGATGTTTCAGAGCGCATCTTCGGCCGCTTTGACGATAGAACCCTGGTGCTGCCGGGCCATGGCGACTCCACCACCCTGGGCAGGGAACGCCCCCAGCTGCCTGCGTGGAAGGAGCGGGGCTGGTAGTAGAATCAAAGTGAAAGCACTAGCCCTCGACAGAAAGATGTGAGATGACCTCCCCAGCAAACTCAGGAGCCCATCAGCAGGCCCTCGCGGCATTCAAGGACATTGTGGGCTCTGACCATGTGCTCACCGCAGAGCACGCGACCATGCCCTACAGCAAGGGCTACCGCTTCGGCGGCGGCCCCCTGCTTGCCGTCCTCCGCCCCACCACCCTGGTGCAGATGTGGAAGGCGCTCCAGGTCTGCGTCGACCACAACCTCATGGTAATTCCCCAGGCCTCTAACACCGGTCTGACCGGCGGTTCCGGCCCCGGCTTCCAGGACTACGACCGCCCCATCGTGCTCATCTCAACCCACCTCATCAACCAGGTGCACCTGATTAACGACGCCCACGAGGCCATCTCCCTGGCCGGCGCCACCCTCACCCACCTGACCGAAGAACTGGCACCACACGGCCGCGAACCCCACTCGGTGATCGGGTCCACCTCCATCGGTGCCTCGGTCATCGGCGGTATCGCCAATAACTCCGGCGGCAGCCAGATTCGTAAGGGCCCGGCCTTCACACGCGAAGCCATCTACGCCCGCGTCACCGAAGAAGGCAAGGTCGAGCTGGTCAACCACCTGGGCATCTCCCTGGGCGATGACCCCGAGGTCGCCCTCGACCGCCTGCAGCGCGGCGCCTGGTCGGCGGACGATGTCACCCCCGCCCCTGCCGACAGCAGCGAGACCGAGTACGCCGCCCACCTGCGCAAGATGGAGCCGACCCCCGCCCGCTACAACTCCAACCCCGAGTACCTGTTTGAGGCGTCCGGATCCGCTGGCAAAATCATGGTCTTTGCCGTGCGAACCCGCACCTTCCCGCTCGAGAAGAACCCCGCCATGTTCTACATCGGCACCCACAACCCTCGCGAACTCGAAGAAATCCGCCGCATCTTCCTTGAAGCTGACATGCCCCTGCCCATCTCGGGTGAGTACATGGGCCGTAGTGCCTTCGACCTGGCAGAAAAGTATGGCAAAGACACCTTCGTCTTCCTCAAGTACATGAGCTCTGCCCTGCAGACCCGCATGTTTGCCTTCAAGACCTGGGCTAACGGGGTCTTCGGTAAGGTTCCGGGCATCGGCCCCACCTTCGCAGACACCGTCTCCCAGCGTTTCTTCGACCTGGTCCCCAGCCAGCTGCCCAAGCGTATGCTGGAGTACCGCGACCGCTTCGAACACCACCTGCTGCTCACCGTCAGCGAGGCCCAGAAGCAGGCGACCGAAACCATGCTCAAGGACTTCTTTGCGGCCCCCGAGCACGAGGGTGATTTCTTCATCTGCACGGCGGACGAGGCACAGAGCGCCAACCTCCACCGCTTCGGCGCTGCCAGCGCCGCCACCCGCTACGCCAGCATGAAGCGCAAGGAGCTGGGCGGGCTCATCCCCATCGATGTTGCCCTGCGCCGCGATGACTGGGACTGGCTAGAAGTGCTGCCCCCTGAAATTGCTAGCCAGCTGGATGTTACCGCCTACTACGGCCACTTCTTCTGCCACGTCATGCACCAGGACTACGTCGCTAAGAAGGGCGTTGACCCCCATAAGCTGCACGACGATATCCAGGAGCTGCTCGAGGCCCGTGGCGCCAAACTGCCGGCTGAGCACAACTATGGCCGTCTCTACCACATGCCCGAAGCTATGGTGGAGCACTTTAAGGAGCTTGACCCCACCAACACCTTCAACGCCGGCATCGGTGGCACCTCCCCCAAGAAGGACTGGGCCTAGTCGCCGCTTATCCGCCTGTAGGCGGGGAACAGGTTCATCCTGACGGCTGATTTCTTAAGACAGGTGTGAGACTACACTGGTTTTTACAGACACATGAAAACCATTCTCACCAGGTTCATCCTGTTGCCTGCGCGGCCCATACGCCGCGCAGGCAACAGGCTCAACCGTCGAAAGAAGACAGCCGTGACCATACTCCAGCACCAACCGGCCCGACGCCGCGCCGCCTACCTCACCACAGCCGTCCTGACCGCCAGCACCCTAGCCCTGGCAGGCTGCAGCCTCAGCGTCCCCTCCGCCCAGCAGCCGTCAGACCAGGCCCTCGCTCCCGCAGCCGACCGCGCCCACGGGGCCAGCTGGCAGCGGGAAAACTTTGAAAACTTCTACGAGCAGACCATCACCTGGGGCGAGTGCACCGCCGAGCACAGCGGCTTCTCCCCCGAGAACGAAGAACTGCTGAAAGAAACCGGCTTCGACTACGCCAACTACGAGTGTGGCACCGTCACCGCCCCGCTCAACTGGGGAGACCCGGACGATAACCGCACCCTTGACCTTGCCGTCAGCCGCACCGTCTCCACCGGCAGCGACCAGCAGGTGCCCCTCTTCACCAACCCCGGCGGGCCGGGCATCGGCGGTATTCAGCACGCCATGTCGCTGGCAACCGACCCCTCCTTTGCACCCGTGCTGGAAAGCCACCAGCTCTGGGGCTTTGACCCACGCGGTATTGGGGCGTCCTCCCCCGTGGTGTGCGAGTCAGACTCTGAAGTTGCCGCCGTACAGCTTGCCGAATGCGCCGCCAGCTCAGAGGTTGCCAACTACATGGGCACCTCCCAGGTAGCCCGCGATATGGAACTGCTCCGCTCCCTAGCCGGGGGTGAGCGCCTTGACTACCTGGGCTACTCCTACGGCACCATGCTGGGGGCCACCTACGCTACCCTCTTCCCCGAGAAGGCAGGACGCATGGTGCTCGACTCGGCTGAAAACGCCCAGTGGGGTGCCCTGACCCACAACTACGACCAGATGGTGGCGGTATCAAAAGCTGTGGGTGCCCTAGCAGAGCGCTGCTCCGACCTCACCACCTCAGAAGGTGCAGCCGTGACCTGCCCCTTCACCAGCGAGCGCGAAATGCTCGACTACCAGAAGTCCCTGACCGACAAGCCCCTGGTGGCCAGTGACGGCACCGAAATTACCGGTTCGGAGCTGCGTGATTACCTGACCAGCCAGCTCTACGGGCCGGACGTCATGCAGGGGGACGGCCTGGACCTGCTGGGTAAAGCCAAGGCCGGAGACAAGGAAGCGGTAGACGCCCTGGCCCAGATGATTGCGACCAATAGCGCTGAGATTGATACGGCCGGGCAGCTGGTGGTGTGCCCCTCGAAGCCTAAGACTCCGGACGTGGAGGCCCTGCTGGCTCACATGAAGGAGGTGGGTGTTCCCGAGTTCATTGGCGGCCCTGAAATCACCGATGAGGTGCTGGCTGAGTTTACCGAGTTCGACTGTGCGGTTTTGCCCGCTACCGGCACCGATATCACGACGTCTTTCGACGCTTCGAAGGTTTCAACCGACCTGCTGGTCATTGGCATTACCGGTGACCACGCCACCCCCTACCAGCACGGTAAGGAGCTGGCCCGCCAGCTGGGGAAGGCTTCCTTCGTAACCTTGGAAGGGACTGGCCACGGGGCGTCCTTCTCCGGCCGCTCTACCTGCGTCGATGAGCTGGCGACCGCCTACCTGGTCGACGGCACCGTTCCCAAGGACGGTACCGTGTGCCAGCCGGACGCCCCAGAGGCTTATTCATAGGAGGTTCCGCAGGCTCACGCTCGCTGCCGACCCTCTCGCTGGTTCGCTTCGCTCACAAGCGATTCACGCCAGCCACCGAGCCAGCAGCTTCGCTGTGAGCCTGCTCCACCTACCCTAATAAATAAGCATCATTTTAGAAGAGGCCGACCATGGTGCCGTTCTCGTCAAAACCAATTCGCTCAGCAGCCGGGGACTTGGCCAGGCCCGGCATGGTCCGCATGGTACCGCAGATGGCGTACACATAACCGGCACCGGCAGCCAGGCGCACCTCGCGCACAGGCAGGGTCCAACCGGTCGGAGCACCCTTCAGCGAAGCGTCAGCCGAAATCGACAGGTGGGTCTTGGCAATAACAACCGGCAGCTTGCCGTAGCCCAGCTCCTCGTAGCGGGCCAGCTGCTTGGCCGCAGCGGGGGCGACCTCAATGCCGTCCGCCCCGTAGACCTTGGTGGCGACCTTCTCAATCTTGGTGGTCAGGCTGTCTTCGTCCTCGTAGGTGTAGGTCAGCTCGCTCACGTCATCGCAAGCTGCGGCGACGGCGTCCGCCAGCTCAGTCACACCCTTACCGCCCTCGGCAACGCCACGGTGAATCGCCACGCGAGCGCCAGCCTCCTCGGCAATGCGGCGGATCGTCTCATGTTCTGACTCGAAATCGGTGGGGAAGGCGTTGATAGCAACCACCGGCTGCACACCGAAGGAGCGCACAATCTCGATGTGCTTGAGCAGGTTAGCGGCACCTGCCTCGACGTCCTCGGTGTTCTCTGCCAGCAGGCCCTCGGGCAGGGGCTTGCCGGGCACAATCTTGTAGCGGCCCGAGTGGGACTTGAGGGAGCGGACGGTGACCACCAGGACGGCGGCGTCCGGCTTGAGACCGGAGACGCGGCATTTGACGTTAAAGAAGCGCTCCGCACCCATGTCTGCACCGAAGCCGGCCTCGGTAATCACATAGTCGGCATGCTCAAGACCAACGTAGTCAGCGACAACCGAGGAGTTACCGGTGGCGATGTTGCCGAAGGGGCCTGCGTGAATCAGGGCGGGGGTCTTCTCGAGGGTCTGGAGCAGGTTGGGATTGATAGCGTCAGCCAGGATGACGGCCATAGCACCGTCGGCCTTGAGGTCGGCTGCGGTGACGGGGTCCCCGTCGACGTTCAGGCCAATCACGATCTTGGCCAGGCGCTCCTGCAGGTCGGCGAAGCTGGTGGAGAGCGAAAGAATCACCATGATTTCGCTGGCTGAGGTGATGTCGAAGCCGGTTTCGCGGGGCACGCCGTCCATGCGCTCGCCCAGACCGATAACAATGTTGCGCAGGGCGCGATCGTTCATGTCGATGACGCGGCGCCAGGTGATGGCGCGGGTGTCGATGCGCAGTTCGTTGCCATGGTGCAGGTGGTTGTCGATCATGGCAGCAAGCAGGTTGTGGGCTGCGGTGACGGCGTGGAAGTCACCGGTCAGGTGCAGGTTGAGCTTCTCCATAGGGACGATCTGGGAGTAGCCGCCGCCTGCTGCGCCGCCCTTGATGCCGAAGGTGGGGCCCATGGAGGGCTGACGCAGGGTCAGCATGGCCTTACGGCCGGTTGCTGCCATACCCTGGGCCAGGGAGACCGAGGTCGCGGTCTTACCTTCACCGAGAGGGGTGGGGGTAACGGCGGTGACCACGATGTACTTGGAGCCACGAGCCAGAGCCTTTTCTGCGGTGGTGTCGTCGGTCAGCTGTACTTTGGCAACGTACTTACCGTAGGGCTCTAGGCGATCTTCATTGATGCCAGACGCTGCAGCAATCTCGGTAATCGGCTGCAGGGTCGCTGCCTGGGCGATTTCAAGATCAGAGGGGAAGGGCTTGCTCATAATGTGAACTTCCTTGTTAACTAGCTTATCTGCCACCACCCAGTTTAGTGCCCTGAGTCATGTTTTGCAGACCCAGCACACTCAACACATCTCAAGGAATACTCAAAATTTTAGAAGAGCTACCAGGCCCGCCATCCTAGGAGAGGTAGCACACTTCAGCCGTCGGCATGAGGTAATGTTGAGCGCATCACTACACATTGAATTTCGCCAGCAGACATACATCTCAGAGGAAAGCTTCATGTCAGTTCTTGATAGGTCAGCCATCATCGCGCCCGTCACTTTCAACCGCTGGTTCATGGCACCAGCGGCACTCGCCATCCATCTCTGCATCGGGCAGGTCTATGCCTGGTCAGTTTTCAAGACTCAGCTGGTCACCCACTTTGGCTCAACCGAAACCGCAGTTGGCTGGGTATTCTCTCTCGCCATCGCCATGCTGGGTATCTCAGCGGCTATCGGCGGTACCTGGGTGGAACGGGTTGGTCCTCGCAAGTCGATGCTAACGGCGGGAACCTGCTGGGTTCTAGGCTTTCTCATTGCGTCTCTGGGTGTGACCACCAACCAGCTGTGGTTAGTTTTCCTGGGTTACGGTGCGCTCGGCGGCGTTGGTCTTGGCCTTGGCTACATCTCACCGGTGTCTACCCTCATGAAGTGGTTCCCTGACCGGCCCGGCATGGCAACAGGCCTAGCCATCATGGGCTTTGGTGGCGGCGCCCTGATTGCCTCCCCCGTATCAGCCCAGCTCATGGAACTCTTTTCAGGTTCAGCTGAAAAGACAGAACAGGCCTCTGCACTCGTCCCTTCCTTCCTGGTGCTAGCTGCCTCCTACACCCTGATTATTCTGCTCGGTGCCTTCGTCATCAGAGTTCCCCACCCCGATTGGAAGCCCAGCGGCTTCGACCCAGCCCAGCAGAAGCCCAACACCATGCGGACCAACCAGAACGTTACTGCCGCCCAGGCTATCCGCACTCCCCAGTTCTGGCTCCTATGGACAGTCCTCTTCACCAACGTCACCGCCGGTATCGGCCTGCTCGAATCTGCCTCACCCATGATTCAGTCCTACTTCCCCATCTCCGCAGCAGCTGCAGCCGGTTTTGTCGGTCTGCTCTCACTGGCTAACATGGGTGGCCGTTTCATCTGGTCTTCCACCTCAGATATCATCGGCCGCAAGAACATCTACATCATGTACCTGGGTGTGGGTCTTGCCCTCTACATCATCTGGGCCCTCTTCGGTAACGTCAGCCTGGTACTTTTTATCGCTACCGCCTTCATTATCATCTCCTTCTACGGCGGCGGGTTCGCCACTATCCCGGCCTATCTGCGCGATATGTTTGGAACCCTACAGGTCGGGGCTATTCACGGCCGTCTGCTCACCGCCTGGTCGGCAGCGGGTATTGCGGGGCCGCTCATCGTCAACCTGGTTCAGGACACCGTACGCGCAGGCAACCCCGATGCCGCCGGTGCTGAGCTCTACCAGCCCTCTCTCTTCATTATGGTCGGTGTACTGGCGGTTGGTTTCATCGCCAATCTTCTCGTCAAGCCGGTTGACGAAAAGCACCATGCTTCAGAGAAAGATATAGCCAAACTAGCGGGGCACGGTAAGCTGGGCACCGCTCATCAGAAGATTAAAATCAACGCTGGTGGCCCGCTCCACACTGCGGCAGCCTGGGTGCTGACCATCCTGGTTACAGGAGGCCTGCTCTACGGCCTGGCTCAGACAGTCATTCGCTCCCTGGCGCTCTTTAGCTAGAGACAAACCCCTGCCCTGGTAGCTTCCTGCGCAAATCGTCGCAGAGCTTTAGTCGTCGTCAAAATCGCCGGCTAGTGCCTTAGCTGCCAGGGCTTCTTCGTGGGCAGTTTCCCAGACCTCTTTGGCAGCGCCCAGGTTGAGTACTAGAATCAGGGCGCCGAGCACCAGATCGGGCCAGCCGGTGCCAACAAGGGCAGTTACCCCAGCCATGAGAATAATGGCTAAGTTAATGGCAACGTCGTTGCGGGCGGCAAGAAAGGCAGCCTGAGTGAGCGACCCCGCACCGGTGCGGAAGCGAACCAGAATAAGAGTGCAGATCAGGTTAACCACCACAGCGCCGCCCGCGGTAACGAAGAGGGTAAACGCATCGGGGGCGTCCGGCTCCGGGAATTTTGCCGCGATTTGCCAGACTGCGGCCAGGGCCGGGAGCAGGATAAGGACAGCGGACGCCTTGCCCGCCCTCGCCTGCCAGGTCAGCGACCACCCCAGAGCGATGGCAATGAGGGAATTGACGGCGAAGTCTTCAAAAAAGTCCACACTGTCTGCCAGGAGGCTCACTGAGCCGATTGCCAGAGCGATGGCCCCTTCAACGAAGAAATAGGCCAGGTTGAGACCGGCAACGACGAGGACTGCTCGGCGTAACTGGCCGGGATCTGCTGGAATCTTAGTTAAACTCATGAGTCTAAACTAGCAACGAACAGCCCACCCAGTCTATGCGTGGGGTGCTGATGATGTACCTCAATTTAGGCTCGTGCAAAGATGTGCTCCGGTTTCCCTTCAGCTACCAGCTCGCCGCCCTCAAGGAGCACGGCCCGGTCAGCCAGTGAGGCGATGCGGGCGTCGTGGGAGATGATGATGACTGCGCGGCCCTGCATGACAGCAGCCAGGGACTGGCGAGCATCGGCCAGTTCTAGCTGGGTGGTGGATTCATCCAGAATCACCGCGTGGGGGTTAGCCACCACGATACGGGCCAGGGCCAGCTGCTGAATCTGGTCGCGGGTGAGCTCTGTAGAGCCACCTCCCACCTGGCTCTCTAGCCCCTCTGGCAGGTCATCGACCCAGGTGGCGCCCACCGCCCGCAGGGCGGTGAGCATCTGTTCGGCGCTAGCGTCGGGTGCTGCCACGGTCATGTTCTCGGCCAGGGAGCCAACAAACACATGCGCTTCCTGGGTACAGATCAGCAGGGCGGGGCGTCCACTGGTATCGGGCTGGGCGGGGTAGAGCCCGTTACCCACTCGCTGCTCCAGCACCTGCACGGTGCCACTATCGGCAGTCAGCGATCCGGCAATCAGGCGGGCCAGGGTGGTCTTACCCGAGCCGGAGCGTCCTACCAGGGCAAGGCTCTCCCCCGCCGCCAGCTGCAGGTCCACTCCCTTAATGACGGGGGCGGCTGGGTCATACCCGTAGGTCACGCCCTGTAGGTCGATGACCGGGGCGGACGCACCCCGCACGGGTTGGTCTGCCTGGTCAGTTTTCTGCCCGGCAGCCCTGCGGGCCTGCTGCTGGTTTGACAGGTCGATAACACCAAAGACCCGGCCCATAGTCACCGTCATTTCGCGCAGGCGGTCTAGCCAGAAGGTGAAGATATCTGAATTGACCCGCATGGTAAAGAGCATGATTGAGGCGGTTGCAACCTCCCCCCAGGTCGCCCTGCCCTGCTCGACACAGTAGGCACCCCAGACCATAGAGAGCAGCAGAGGCAGGAAGGAGTTGAAGGCATCCACCGCCCAAAAGACGGAGCGCACCACGACCATGCGATCGCTGACCTCAAAGGTTTTCCAGATGCGCTCATCCTGCACCCGGGCACGGGCCTCACTGATCCCCAGCTCTTCAACGGTCCCAGCACCGCGAATGTTTTCGGTTGCTACCACGGTCAGGTCGCTGACCGCCTCGGTCTTTTCCCGGGTGAGCTTGGCGATCCGGGGTAGGAAAATCGAAAGCACGATGGTCATCACGATAAACATGGGCACGGTCACCAGGCCGATGGCCGGGTTGACGGTGAAGATGGTAGCTGCGGTAATCAGCATGTAGATGCTGATATGGGCGAATTCCGGCAGGCCGGTGGCCAGCACCTGGCGGACGCTATCGACGTCGTCCGTCAGGCGGGCAACAAGGTCGCCGGAGCCAGCGTCCTCAACGGTCTGGGCATCCAGGTGTAAGGAGGCCCCAACCAGGTCTATGCCCAAATCGCGGTTGAGTCGCACGCCCATTTTCTGGCCCTGGAAGGTCCAGGCGCGGGCCAGCAGGGCCCCGGCCAGCACGGCAGCACCGATTACCGCCAGCTCTGCCCAGGGGTAGCCGGTCAGCTGCCCGGTCGTAGCCCGATCAATGAGCCGCCCCACCATGATGGGGGTAATCAGGGTTACCAGCGAGCTAGCTACGAACAACACCACCAGCAGAGCCAGCTGCCAAGGGGTCTTGAGAATGGACCTGGCCAGCAGCCGCCAGGTGGTCTTACCGTCGGTTATGGGAAGGAGGTTAGCCACGGGCCCCACCCGCTTTCAGTCGTCGCTCAACCTCCATGGTGGTTGAGACCAGGTAGATCTGCCGGATATGTTCGAGGGGGCCGGGCTTGCCCGTCAGCGCTTCGAGCTGGTTGAGGATGAACTTTTGGCTGGGCTCATCCACCGAGTTAAGGGGCTCGGTCAGTACCAGAACGGACGCCGGCTGGGCCAGGGCCCGGGCCAGGGCCAGGCGCTGGCGCTGGCCGCCCGATAGGTTGGTCCCTTCTGAGGCCAGGGTACTGGCCAGGTAGCTCTCTGGATCTCGGCCGCCTAGGCGGAAGGCAATTTCTTCAGAGTCAGTGAGCTTCAAGAGCTCGATCATCTGCTCCCGGCTCAGCCCCTCAGTGCCCATCTGCAGGTGCTCAGCCAGGGTGCCAGCAAAAATCATGGGGTTTGGCTCTGAGAGCAGGACGCGCTCGCCCCCGGTAAGGACGTCTGCCGCCTGCTCCCCGCCCGGGGCAGGTTGAGCTTGACGCAGGGCTTCGGTCAGAGCTTCGGCGTAGTCCTGGGCAGGTAACCCGGCTTCGCGCGGGTTGATGTAGTGAACCGGGGCGCTGGCCCGGGGAACCTCAACTAGCACCCGCCCTGCTTCGGCACTGGGAACCGGTGCGGGAGCGTCCTTACTCTCTACCTGAGAGTTAGCCTCAACCTCAGCTGCAAGTCTATCTACGCGCTTGAGGGCGATACGGGCATTACGCCAGGAGAAGAGCAGCATCTCCACCGACCAGATGGGGCCGGTCAGGGTGTTAATCAAGCCCACTACCGTGACCAGCTGACCCGCGGGTACCTCTGTAATCCAAGTGCCCTCAGGGGCAGCCCCACGCAGGGCCAGGGCAATCACAACCCAGGTTACGGTGCCCACCAGAAAGTTACGCACTGCATAAGACCAGGTCTGTACGCTCTCCAGGCGGATCTGGGAGCTGTAGACATCCTGGGCCGTTGCCCCGTAGCGGTCCATCATGCGGCCCTGGGCGCCCAAGCCCAAAATAGTGCGAATAGACGAGGCAATATCTGAAGCTCGGGAGGTAGACACCCCCACCTTGTCACGGAAAATATCCGCGTGCTTTTCCAAGAGTTTTGAAATCCAGGTGAGAGTCAGCATGGTCAGAATCAGACCCCCCAGAGCCACCACCGCAATGGCCGGGCTAATACGCCAGAGCTGCCAGGTGCCCAGCCCGGTCACCCCCACAGCAGAAAATGACAGAATCATGGGCTGCCACATCTGAGCCATGGAGCGAGCGTCCTTATTGAGAATCGCAATGAGGGCACCGGTATCGCGGTTGGGGCTGCGGGACATCAGGCTGGCAATGTAAAGCCGCCAGTCCCGCTCGATGCGGGCCACCACTCTAAAGGTGATGCCCCAGCCCACGAACTCGACGACCGATAGGTAAACCACTACGCCCGCTAACAGCCAGACCAGCCGCCAGGCGCCTGCCTCATCGCCCGAGGTGTACAGGTCAATAATCGTGCCTACCAGAACTGGCAGAAAGACCAGGGCGAGGGAGGTCAGAATATCGAGGGGGAAGGGCAGAAAGAAGAGGGGTCGCCAGCGGAAGCCCGGCGGGGCGATACGGAACTTAACTTTTTCTTTGGGCGTCTTTGTCTCGTCAGTCATCTCAGCCATCAGGCTACTCTTTCAGCGTGTGCGTGCGGGTGTGCAGGTCGTGTGTGAGGGAAAAACCCGCAGGGCATAAAAATACCTACCGGGTTCGCTTGCCCCGATAGGTGTGTCTACGTCAGGTTATCGTACTCGTCTAACCGGCAGTCGGGCTAGAAGCGAGCACACCATCGATGTGTCTACCCACGGGGAGGCTGGTGAAGGGAATAGGTCGATTATTCATTTCGTGGGCCTCCTTTCGTGAGCTAGATATGCGGTTAAGTTCTGCCCTTTACCTTAGAACACTCTGGGCAGGTTTGACAAGCGTCACACCCGCCTTTGTCTTGACCGGTCTATTAAACTAGAAGAATCATGAAGATTCTTCCCTTTCTCTCCCCCTCTTTAGCCGATAACAGCAAGCCCTATTTCCGTGGCGATTTTGCCTCTAACCCGCTCACGGGCGATGAAGCCTACGAGGCCTTTCTGGCTTGGATTGAGGCTCGCGGCATGCAGCTGTACCCGGCCCAGGACGAAGCTGTGCTTGATTTGGCGGCGGGCAACAACGTCATTTTGGCGACCCCCACCGGGTCGGGTAAATCGACGGTGGCGGTTGCGGCTCATTTTATGGGTTTGGCGACCGGCCAGCGCTCCTACTACACCGCCCCTATTAAGGCCCTGGTGTCTGAAAAGTTCTTTGATCTCTGCGAGATTTTTGGGGCTGAGAACGTGGGTATGGTGACCGGCGATTCTTCTATTAACGCCGATGCCCCCATCGTCTGTTGCACCGCCGAGATTCTTGCCAATATTGTGCTGCGTGAGGGTGAAGGGGCTGATCTGACCCAGGTGGTCATGGATGAGTTCCATTTCTACTCTGACCCCCAGCGCGGTTGGGCTTGGCAGGCTCCCCTGCTTGACCTGCCCCAGGCCCAGTTCCTGCTTATGAGCGCAACCCTGGGCGATACTAGCCGTTTTGAGCGTGAGCTGACGGAGCTCACCGGGCGGCAAACCTCCCTGGTCACTAGCGAGACCCGCCCCATTCCGCTCAACTACACCTACTCCCGGGAGCCCCTGGTTGAGAAGGTAGACGAGCTAGTATCGACCCACCAGGCCCCGGTCTACATTGTGCATTTCTCTCAGCTTCAGGCCATCGATACAGCCGCTTCGCTCATGAGTCTGGCTATTGCGTCTAAGGAAGACAAGGAGCGCATCAACGAGCTGACCGCCGGCTTCCGCTACTCGGCGGGCTTCGGTAAGCAGCTACAGAAGTACATCAAGAACGGTATCGGCATTCACCATGCCGGCATGCTGCCCAAGTACCGCCGCCTGGTGGAGCAGCTAGCCCAGGCGGGCCTGCTCAAGGTTATTTGCGGTACCGATACGCTGGGTGTGGGTATTAACGTCCCCATCCGCACGGTGCTCGTAACTGCCCTTTCCAAGTTTGACGGGCAGCGCACCCGCCGCCTGAAGTCCCGCGAGTTCCACCAGATTGCAGGACGCGCGGGCCGGGCTGGCTTTGATACGGCCGGTTACGTGGTGGTTCAGGCCCCCGAACACGAGATTGAGAACGACCGGCTTGAGGCCAAGGCCCGGGAGAAGTTCAACGGGGATGAGAAGAAGATGGCCCAGTCGCTGCGGGGTAAAAAGAAGAAGCCCCCGCAGGGCTTTGTGGCATGGAGCGACAAGACTTTCGAGCAGATTATTGCCGCAGAACCCGAGCCGCTGACCTCGTCCTTCCAGATGACCCACTCTATGATGCTCAATATGCTACAGCGCGAGGCTGACCCCTTTGAGACCGTCATGCTCTTTTTGACCGCTAACCACGAGCCGCCCATCAAGCAGCGGGCCCTTAAGCGCAAGGCCATTGGTATCTACCGGGAGCTGCTGAACGGGGGTGTGGTGGAGCGCCTGCCGGAGCCTGACGAGTTTGGCCGCACCGTGCGTCTGACCGTCTCGCTGCAGGAGAACTTCGCCCTGAACCAGCCGCTCTCCCCCTTCGCGCTGGCTTCGCTGTCTCTGCTCGATAAGGAGTCGGAGTCCTACGCTCTCGATGTGGTCTCGGTGATTGAGTCCACCCTGGAAAAGCCCCGCCAGGTGCTGATTGGCCAGGAGAAGAAGGCTAAGAGTGAGGCCCTGGCCGAGATGAAGGCTGAGGGGCTGGACTACAACGAGCGTATGGCTGAGCTCGACAAAATCACCTACCCGCAGCCCCTGGCTGACCTGCTAGAACAGGCCTTTGAGACCTACTCGGCGGGCGCTCCCTTTATGAAGGAGTTTGAGGTAGAACCCAAGAGTGTGGTGCGCGATATGTACGAGCGGGCCATGGGCTTTGGCGACTACATCCAGTTCTACGGGCTTGAGCGTTCCGAGGGTATTCTGCTGCGCTACCTGTCGGACGCCTACAAGGCCCTGCGCCAGACCGTGCCCCTATCTGCCCTGACCGATGAGCTCACCGACGTAATTGAGTGGCTGGGCGAGGTTATCCGCCAGACCGACTCATCTCTGGTGGACGAGTGGGAGCGCCTGGCCGCCGGTGAAGAAGGTATCCCCGTACAGGACTCTCTCGAAGAGCTCGTTGCCGAGTCTGCACCCAAGGTGACGAGCAACGTCCGCGCCTTTAAGGTGATGGTGCGCAACGCAATGTTCCGCCGGGTGGAGCTCTTTGCGGACGAGCGCGACCGCCTGCTGGGTGAGCTGGACGGCGAGCGTTCGGGCTGGGACGCCGACCGCTGGGCTGAAGCCATGGATGACTACTTTGAGGAGTACGAGGATATCTATACGGACGCCGAGGCCCGCTCCCCGCGCCTGATTGAGATTGATGACGACACAGCTGAGCACCCCGGGGTGTGGAAGGTACGCCAGGTCTTTGCCGACCCCGATGACAACCACGATTTCGGGATTGTCGCCAGGGTCGACCTGGACGCCTCAGACGAGGAAGGCGCGCCCGTGGTGCTGATTGAGAGCGTGGGGGGCTTTCTAGTTTCCCGATAAGGGACCAGATTCCTACCGAAGTCCTGATGGGCATGACGTACTATCGGTAGTTATCTGGTCCCTACTAGGTGGGGGTAGCGATTCTCACTTCTAAAGCGGTCACATTAGAACTTCTTACGCACCACCTCAGAGCCGGTGCGGGGAAGCTAGGGTAGCCTATCGGTAGAAGAAAGACCTGATTTGCGCGCAAAGGAGCCCCATGCCTACCCACCCCCGCCTACCCCAGCCGACCCACCGCGTCGGCGTCACCCACACCATTGAATCCCTCAAACTAGTAGACCACTGGTTCACTGTGCCCCTCACCCACGGGCTGATCTACGGCAAGGGCGAGGCAGCAGCCCTGGACTCCCGTTTTGCCAATCAGACCATCACCGTCTTTGCCCGCGAAGTCATCGACACCTCTGACGCCCTGACCACCCCCGTGGAAGAGCGCCCCTACATGGTCTACCTGCAGGGCGGCCCCGGCGGCAAGAGCCCCCGCCCTATCTCTGAAGGCGGCTGGGTCCACGAGCTAGCCAAGACCCACCGCCTGATTCTGCTGGATCAGCGCGGCACCGGCAATTCCACCCCGCTCTCTGCCCGCGTCATCACTGCCCAGGGCGCCCCCGAGGTGCAGGCTGAGTTCTGCGAGCTCTTCCGCGCCGACTCCATCATTGCCGACGCCGAGGTCGTCCGCGAAATCCTGCTGTCAGACCGCACAGACAAGCGCTGGTCGACCATGGGCCAGAGCTTCGGCGGCTTCTTGACCCTCTCCTACCTCTCCTTTGCACCCGAGTCCGTCAAGGATTCCCGCATGACCGCGGGGCTTGCCCCCATCCGCTCCCACGTGGATGACGTCTACCGCTCCACCCTCGACCGTATGAAGGAGCGCACCGAGGAATACTACGGCTGGTACCCCGAAGATAAGGAGCTGGCCGTCCGCATCTGCGAGCACCTGGCCAAGAATGAGGAATACCTGCCCACCGGCGAGCGCCTAACCCCGCACCGCTTCCAGATGCTAGGCAATATTCTGGGGGGTAACGGCCGGGCTAGGGGCCTGCACTATGTACTGGAGTCCGCTTTTGCTGAGTCTGATAAGTGGCTCTCTGACCAGTTCCTGGCGGCTGTGGGCGAGCAGGTCAGCTTCCAGGCTGGCCCCCTCTACGGCCTGCTGCACGAGACGATTTATGCGGACGGACCCGCGCAGGAGCTGGGGGGCACCTCGCCGTCCGCTTCACCGACGAACTGGTCTGCTGCCCGCATGTACGCGGAGCGCCCAGATTTTGCTGAGGACGCCTCTCCCCTGCTGCTGACCGGTGAGCATATCTTCCCCTGGTACTACGAGGAGGACCCGGCCCTGCGCCCGCTAGCTGAGGTTGCCCAGCTGCTGGCGGAGAAGAAGGACTGGGGCCGTCTCTACGACCACGACCAGCTGGCCCGCAACGAGGTGCCCCTGGTTGCAGCAGCCTACGTGCCCGATGTGTACGTAGATTACGCCCACTCAATGAAGACCGCCGAGTTCGTGGGTAACACCCGCGTGTGGACATCTAAGACCCACCACCATGACGGTCTAGGCGCAGACGGCCCCCTGATTCTGGGCCATCTGAAGAATCTGCTGGCTGATATGCGCTAACGGAGTTTAGCTATAACAAGAAGGCCGAGGGATGCAGCTGCACCTCTCGGCCTTTTTGTTTAGTGATGGGTTGGGGATGCCTGCTGGCCCTGTTCCCAGGCCCGGTGGGCGTCGTTGGCGGCGGAGGTTCCTCGCGTCATGGCAGCTACCACCATGGCGAAGGTGGGAAGAATCAGAAAGGCGAGACCAACAGGAATAACTGCGGAATTCTGAGCCATCAGCCCCAGAGCCAGGACGAGGGCCGCCCCAGCAATCTGAGCCCAGGCGCAGATTCGCAGAACTGGAGCAATCGCCCTATGGGCCGCGTACCAGGCGGCATCTGACTGCATGGTTGCTGTGGTGCGGACGCCCACCAGTCCGTTACGGCTCAGGGTGCCGGCTGCACCCATGCGGGCTATCGTCAGAAAGAGCCCGCCCAGCAAGAGCAGGCAAAAGACCAGGGGTAGATACTCGGCTGCAGACATGGGTGCTCCTTTTCCGGTTCAGGCGAGGGGGGGTTAAGGTCAATTCTACTCAAACCTGAAATCTAGTTCTAGAGTCCCAGCCCTTATAACACCTCCACACGCAAAGACCGCTGGCCCCTTCCCTCTCGGGATGGGGCCAGCGGCCGTGAAGCCGGGGCAGGCGTCCGCACCCTGATTATTGGGGCGGACGCCTACCGCCGGTTAGGCGCTGCGCTCAGCGTGAGCGGTACGGGCACGACGGACCAGGTCCTGGTACTCGTTCTCAGACTCAATCAGCTCGTCGCGGTACTTCTGCGGAATCTCGCGGGACTTAGCTACCTCAGCATCAAGCTTGCTCTGAATCTCAGCGCGCTCAGCCTCAGAAGCATCGGCGGGCAGGTTCAGGTACTTCTCAGACAGGTTCTGAACACGCTGGATGGTTGCCAGGGCACGGCCCTTCGGGCTGTAAAGAGAAGCCAGAACAGTGATAATCAGAACGCCTACAATAACAGCAAGTGAGAGCTCAATTCCAACTTCAACAACGTGAACAGGGTGGCCGTCATTGACAAAGGGCAGAGTGTTGGAATGCAGAGCGTGCAGCAGCAGCTTCACACCGATGAAGGCCAGGATGATGGACAGGCCCCATGAGAGGTAGATGAGGCGGTCCAGCAGGCCGTCAATCAGGAAGTAGAGCTGACGCAGACCCATCAGTGAGAAGGCGGTTGCGGTGAAGACGATGTAGGCTTCCTGGGTCAGACCGAAGATTGCGGGGATGGAGTCCAGGGCGAAGAGGATGTCGGTACCACCGATAGCTACCATGACCAGCAGCATGGGGGTCATGACCTTCTTGCCGTTTTCTACGGTGAAGAGCTTGTCGCCGTCGTAGTAGTCAACGGTGTTGAACATCTTCTTGGCCAGGCGAACGACGAAGTTGTTGGCTTCGTCCTCTTCTTCCTTGTCGGTGACTTCACCCTTGATGAGGTTACCGGCGGTGTAAATCAGGATCAGGCCGAAGAGGTAGAATACCCAGCTCCAGCGCTCAATAGCGGCAGCACCAATCAGGATGAAGATGGTGCGGGCAATCATCGCGAAGATAATACCGAAGAGCAGAACCTTTTGCTGGTCTTCGCGCGGCACCTTGAAGGAGGCCATGATAATCAGGAAGACAAAGAGGTTATCGACGCTCAAAGCCTTCTCGGTGATGTAGCCGCCGTAGTATTCTGCAGCGAACTGGGTGCCGTCCCAGAAGAGGATGACCAAGCCAAAGAGCAGGGCGATACCCACGTAGACGGCCGACCAAATCGCGGCTTCTTTGATAGTAGGTTCGTGCGCTTTACGCACGTGGAAGAAGAAGTCGTAAGCAAGCAGTGCCAGGATGAACGCAATCGTTACACCCCACTGCAACCCAGTGATATGCATTGGGAGCCTTTCTTGTGGTTGGGGTTTGCCAAAATCCACAAGTCTCTCCCACCACCGCTGAGGGTGGTTTCCTGCCCCGGTTGGGCGCCTTCGATCAACGTGCTGACGATGCAGGAATTAGTGGGATACTCCCTTGCTCGGTCTACAACTATAACCCATCTTCTTACTTTTGAACAGACGCGCGGGCGTCCTTAAGGCCGAGCACGATAGCACAGACCAGGAGAAGGACGGCCGCGCCCGCCCAGGCTGCGGCAAAGCTAGTTGCCTGCGCGGCGGCACCGATGGCGAGAGAGCCGAGGCCGGTGCCGATGTCGAAGTGGGAGTTCCAGGCGACGGACGCCCGCTGGGTGGCGTCCGGCCCACCGGCGTCCGACAGGGCGCGCACCATGGTGACCGACTGCAGGAAGCCGTAGCCGAACCCGATCAGGGTTGCACCAGCCAGGAGGAAGATGATGGAGGGAAGGCTCGCGCCATTGACCCAGCCAACAAGGGCAGCGCCCAGGGCCGTGAGGGCCAGCACCGGGGTCATGAGAAGGCGGGTACCAAACCGGTCGGTGAGGGATCCGCCATAGAGACGGGTGGGGGTTGCCAGGGCGCAGAGCAGGAGCAGAGCCCCGGTCGCCAGGGTGGCAGTGGGGGCAATTTCGGTGGAGAAGGTCATGAAGGCACCGCCGACGCTGGTGACGAGTGTGAGGGTCAGCAGCGCGGGCCAGATGCGGGCGATGATGGTTGCGGTGGAAGTTACAGGGGTGGCGTCACTCCCCTGCTCACCGGCCCTTTGTTCTTCCATGAAGTGGTCAACCAGTCGGCCTAGCTGCAGGGCGAAGGGAGCTGCAATTGCAGCGATTGCACCGGCTGAGATCACCGAGCGGTACCCGAAGGTATCGAGGGCCCAGGGGGCGACGGGTGTGAAGAACATCTGGGCACCTGCAGCTGCCAGCCCGTAGAGCCCGACAGCCCGCCCGCGGTACTCGACGGGAATGAGGTAGGACATAGCCGATGAGCAACAGACGGTGACAATACCGAAGCCGATACCGCGCAGACCCGAGGTAACAAGGACGTTGAGCAGATCGGGGCTCAGAGCCTGAATGAGGGAGGGTAGCCCCATAAAGAGGGTACCCACCGGCAGCACGAGCGCCCAGGAGAAGCGGCGAGTGAGAGCGGGGACGCTGAACTGGGTGGCTACGGTGACAGCCATGAGTACCGCGTTGGTGGCACCCGCACCCAGGGAGCCTGCCCCACCTGCGAGCGCCCAAGCCGGTGAGGCAGGGAGCAGGATAGATAGGCTGCAAATGGTCAGCCCGAAGGTAAGCAGAATCTGGGGCATACCCGGCATGCGGGCGACGCTGGGACGCGCGGTTTTCTGGCTCATCGAACCTCCCGAGGTGGTGCTGACACAAACTGCACCAGTCTACACTAAGCCCGCGAGCTTCTAAAGACCCCCGGGTGCTTAGGCGTGCCCGGCTTCCTGCATAGCGCGCAGTTCCTTCTTGAGGTCGGCAATTTCATCGCGCAGGCGGCCCGCCAGCTCAAACTTGAGCTCTTCAGCGGCCTGCATCATCTGGGCGTGCATCTCTTCGATCAGACCCAGCAGGTCTTCGGCGGGAGCTGCAGCAAGGCCGTCCTGACGCACCCGGGCTTCTGCCTTCTTGAAGAGCTCTTCGGCTTCGGGGCTGGTCGCCGCGTACTTGGTGCCCTTCTTAACCGGAGCCAGCTTGCCCGATGCCCCCTTGCGGGCGGCTAGGAGCTCTGCGGTGTCTTCTGACTCGCGGGCCAGGGCGTCGGTGATGTCGGCAATTTTCTTGCGCAGGGGCTGGGGGTCGATACCGTGCTCGCGGTTGTAGGCCTGCTGAATCTCGCGGCGACGGTTGGTTTCATCGATAGCGGTGCGCATGGAGTCGGTGATTTTGTCGGCGTACATGTGCACCTGACCGCCCACGTTACGGGCGGCTCGGCCGATGGTCTGAATCAGGGAGGTGGTAGAGCGCAAGAAGCCCTGCTTGTCAGCGTCCAAAATAGCAACCAGGGAAACCTCGGGCAGGTCTAGACCCTCACGCAGCAGGTTGATGCCCACCAGCACATCGAAGACGCCCTGGCGCAGCTCGCTGAGCAGCTCCACACGGCGCAGGGTATCAACATCGGAGTGCAGGTACTGCACCTTAACCCCGTGTTCCAGCAGGTAGTCGGTGAGGTCCTCAGCCATACGCTTGGTCAGGGTCGTGACCAGCACGCGTTCGTCGCGCTCTACCCGCACACGGATCTCTTCGAGCAGGTCGTCAATCTGCCCCTCGGTCGGCTTGACCACGATTTCGGGGTCGACCAGGCCGGTGGGGCGAATAATCTGCTCCACCACCCCGTCGGCCTGGGCCAGCTCGTACTTGCCGGGAGTAGCTGAGAGGTAGACGGTCTGGCCGATGCGGTCGAGGAATTCCTCCCACTTGAGGGGGCGGTTATCCATGGCTGAGGGCAGGCGGAAGCCGTGCTCGACCAGGGTGCGCTTGCGGCTCATATCGCCCTCAAACATGGCACCGATCTGGGGAATGGTCACGTGGGATTCGTCGACAATGAGCAGGAAGTCATCGGGGAAGTAGTCCAGCAGGCAGTGCGGGGCTGTGCCGCGAGCGCGCCCGTCGATGTGGCTGGAGTAGTTTTCGATGCCGTTGCAGAAGCCCATCTGCTCCATCATCTCAAGGTCATACTGGGTGCGCATGCGCAGGCGCTGGGCTTCAACCAGTTTGTTTTGAGACTCCAGCTCCTGCAGGCGGTCGCGCAGCTCGTCCTCGATGGACGCAATGGCTCGGGCCATGCGTTCGGCGCCGGCGACGTAGTGGGAGGCCGGGAAGACGTACATTTCGGTTTCTTCGCGGATGACGTCGCCGGTGAGCGGGTGCAGGGTGTAGATAGCTTCGATTTCGTCGCCGAAAAACTCGATACGGATCGCGTTTTCTTCGTACATGGGGATGATTTCGACGGTGTCGCCGCGGACGCGGAAGGTGCCGCGGTGGAAGTCTAGGTCGTTGCGGGCATACTGCATGGAGACGAAGCGGCGCAGCAGCTCGTCCCGGTCGATTTCTTCGCCCTGGCGCAGGGTCACCATCTGGGCAACGTATTCTTCGGGGGTACCCAGGCCGTAGATGCAGGAGACGGTAGCAACCACCACAACGTCGCGGCGGGTCAGCAGGGAGTTGGTGGCGGAGTGGCGCAGGCGCTCGACTTCTTCGTTGATGGAGGAGTCTTTTTCGATGAAGGTGTCGGTCTGCGGCACGTAGGCTTCGGGCTGGTAGTAGTCGTAGTAGGAAACGAAGTACTCAACAGCGTTGTTGGGTAGCAACTCGCGCAGTTCGTTAGCTAACTGGGCAGCCAGGGTCTTGTTTTGCACCATGACCAGGGTGGGGCGCTGGACGGCCTCGATGAGCCAGGCAGACGTTGCAGATTTACCGGTGCCGGTGGCACCCATGAGCACGATGTCTTTTTCACCGTTCTGGACGCGTTCGGTCAGCTCCGCGATTGCCTTGGGCTGGTCACCAGCCGGCTGATACTCAGAGACAACTTCAAAAGGTGCAACAACACGGTTAATTTCTTGGGCAAGGCTCATGCCCTCTACCCTACCGAAAAACCCCCGACAAAACTAGAACATATGTACTAGTTTCATCGGGGGCTAACAAGCGGTCGCTCAGACCTTACTTCTTCGGGTCAATGTCGGTAGCGGGCAGGTCACCGGTTACCACAGCGGTATGAGTGCCCTGCTCTTCAGCCGGCTTTGAGGCAGCCTTCTTCGCGGCGGCGTCCTCAGCAATATCTTCGGCCGTTACCACAGGAATCTGACCGGTATTGGGAACCAGACCTTCAAACTCGGGTTCGGTGCCCAGCTCGTACTCGGGGCGAATAGTGACCTCTTCGATCGACGAGAAGTCTTCCTGAGCACGGCGGTGGTATTCCTCGATGGGGATAACCTGCTTCCACTGGCGGGTGCGCATGGGAGGCAGCTCACCGGCGTCCTCGCGTAGGGCGCGCACCAGCATCCACATCTGCATGAAGCCAATAAGCCAGACCGGGAAGCCGATCACAATAATGACGTTCTGCAGGGCGGTCAGACCGTTATCGCCTGCTGCTACCAGGATGGAAGCCGATACAACGCCGATGGAGGCAGCCCAGAAAATACCCTGCTTCTTGGGGGCCGGGTCCTCATGGCCGTTAGCAATCGCGTCCATGACCAGGGCTGCTGAGTCAATGGAGGTGATGAAGAAGATGGTAATCACCACCAGGGTCACCGCAGCGACCAGCTGGTAGAGCGGGAAGTGGCCCAGGAACTCGAAGAGGGCAGCGGGAATATCGCCTTCTTCCGCCACGGTCTGCACCAGGGTGCCGTTTTCATTGCGCTCGATATTGAAAGCGCTCAGGCCAAAGACACCAACCCACATCAGGGTAAAGGTGGTGGGGGCAGCCAGCACGCCGACAACAAACTGACGGATGGTGCGGCCCTGGGAAATCTTGGCGATAAAGAGGCCAACAAAGGGCGCCCAGGTCACAGTCCAGGCCCAGTAGAAGACCGTCCAGGAGCCAATCCAACCGGTATCTGCAAAGGCGTCGTTGAAGAGCATCATCACGGGTAGCTTCTGCAGGAAGTAGCCGGCTGACTCGATGGTGCCCAGGGTGACGAAGCGGGTTGCGCCGGTCATCAGAATGAAGATCATCAGGGAAATAGCCAGCAGAATGTTGATGTAGGACAGGCGCTTAACGCCCTTATCCATACCCATCAGCACCGAGGTAATACCGGCGGCAGTAATCACAGCAACGATAGCGGCCTGAATCCAGCCACCCAGGGGCACACCGTACATGATGCCCATACCCGAGTTAATCTGCAGGGCGCCCAGACCCACCGAAACCGCAATACCGAAAACGGTAGAAACGATAGCAACCGAGTCGATGGTCTTACCGATAGGGCCGTGGATGCGCTCACCCAGCAGGGGCTGGAAGATGGATGAGACGCGCGGGGGCAGCTTGCGCTTGTAGGTAAAGTAGCCGAAAGCCAGGGCGGGAATAGTAAGAATAATCCAGACGCCCAGGCCGATGTGCCAGTTAGCGATGGCGAGCGCTTCGAGCGCTGCATGATCCGACTGGGGCTCTACCCCGTCGTAGGGCGGGTTGGCGTAGTGGGTGATGGGTTCTGCCGCACCCCAGAAGAGCAGGACGGCACCAACACCAGCTGCGAAGAGCATACCGAACCAGGCAAGACCGGAGTACTCGGGTTCTGCGTCGTCGTCACCGATTTTGATGCGGCCGAAGCGGCTCATCGCCATGTAAATCAGGAAGAAAAAGAAGATGGCGATACCCAGGGTGTAGACCCAGCCCAGGTAGGTGATGATGAAGTCGGAGATGACGCCAATGCCATCTGACATGGCCGTTGGGAAGATCATCATCAGCAGGGTGAAGACGATGATAAAGAGTGCAGATGAGAAGAAAATGACGGGGTTGGTTCGCAGCCCCAGTCTGTCGTGTAGCTTGTTCAGCACAGGATTATCCCGGTGGAAGTACGTGTGTGACCGTGCGGGCCCCTTGCATCCACCGCCCGCACAGCGGCTGCCCGGTCTCTGGGCAACGTATCAATAATAAGAGGGCTTGGGGTTGTTTTCCAGGGGAGATAAGCCTACTTGATTTTTACACTTTCTCCTGTTCTCACCTGTTTTCACTGGTCACAACCAGATTTTTTAGACCATACGTTCAAATAATGCTAGCTAAAAATTTATTCATGTAACGAGTCCGCTGTGATTTTGGCAAAGACCTCGCGCACCTGCGCAGCGGTGCGCTCTAAACTTCCCGAATTATCAATGACCCAGGTGGCAATAGCCCGGCGCTGCTCGTCACTGGCCTGCGCAGCAATGCGGGCGCGGGCGTCCGCCTCACTCATGCCGCGCACCTCAACCAGGCGGCGCAGCCGCTCCTGGCGCTGCGCCTCAACCACAATCACCGCATCAAAGTCTGCCGCCTGACCGGTCTCGGCCAGCAGGGGGATATCCTCAACAATGACGGCGCCCTCCCCCAGCTTCTGCACCGCCACCTCACGCTGCCGCGCAGCTTCAGCCCGCACCGCCGGGTGCACGATGGCGTTCAGACGGGCACGGGCAGACTCGTCCGCAAAGACCAGGGACGCCAGGGCAGCCCGGTCAAGCTCCCCGGTAGGGGTCAAAACACCCTCGCCAAAGGCGCGGACGGTCTCAGCCAACACCGCCTGGCCCGGCTCCATCAGCTGACGGGAGATAGCATCGGCGTCAATCAGCACAGCCCCGCACTCCACCAGCATCTTCGCCACCGTCGACTTACCCGACCCGATACCGCCGGTCAGACCAATTCTCGCAACCACAGGCGTCCTTTCGTCTCTAAGCTTCGGGCAGGTGCCCGCTCCCACCAGCCTACGCGCCCCACCGACTGCACACTAGAATAGACACCATGACTGATGAAACCCGCGCCAACCGCTACACCGTGCTCGCTACCCGCACCGAGACCCGGCACCTGTTAGAAATCAAGCGCAGTGAGTTCATCGGCTATGTTCAGCGCGTGGAAACTGAAGAAGAGGCCCGCGCTTTTATTGAGTCCAAGCGCAAGGCCTACCACGATGCCCGCCATGTCTGCTCTGCTTTTATCATCGGGGCAGACCGGCAGACCCAGCGCTCCAACGACGACGGCGAGCCCGCAGGTACCGCTGGGATTCCCATGCTCCAGGCCCTGCTGGCCCGCCGCACCGAAGGGCGCAACGGCGAAACCACCGACCTCTCCGATATCTGCGCTGTGGTGGTGCGCTATTTCGGTGGTATCAAGCTGGGTGCCGGTGGGCTGGTGCGTGCCTATACGGACGCGGTGGTCGCCACCCTAGACGCCGCTCCCCTGGTGCCCCGCGAGCGCCTGCGACTGGGAACCGTTACCGCCTCCCACGCCGAGGCAGGACGCTTCGAGAACGACCTGCGTGCGCTGGGCTACACGGTACTGGGTACAGATTACACAGCCAGCGGCGCCCACATCACCCTGGGTGTTTTTGATGATGCGGCAACCCGCGCCCAAACAGAAACGGCCCTGGCCGAGCTGACAGCCGGCGCAGGGCACATTTCGTGGGGTGAAACCCAGTGGGTTGATTTAGCCTAGAAGATTGCTGAAATAGCCAGCACACCTACCGAGCCGATAGCGGCTGAGATGGGCAGGGTGATGATCCAGGCAAGGGCAATGGGTCGCATGAGCTTCCAGTTAGCTGAGCGGTTGACGATACCGACGCCCAGCACCGCACCGATCAGGATGTGGGTGGACGAAACGGGCAGACCCAGAACAGACGCAGCCATAACCACACCGGCAGCGGCCAGCTCAGCGGCAAAGCCCGATGAGGGGTGCATCTTGGTCAGGCCGTGACCGACGGTAGCAATCACGTTACGACCCACAAACCAAAGACCCACGATGAGGGCGATACCGAAGGCCACCAGAGCGGGCATAGGCACGACGGCCTCGTCGCCAATGGCACCGGTCTTGAGCACATCAAGAATTGCCACGAAGGGGCCGATAGCGTTGGCGATATCGTTGGCACCGTGGCTAAAGGCGAAGGCAGCTGCGGTGAAGACCTGCAACCAGGCAAAGATGGTAAAGGTGGCGCGGGAGAGTTCCTGCTTCTGCAGGCTGCGGGCAAAGACGGAAACACTCACCCAGGCGATAGCCGCAACCATCACCATAATCATGACGTTACCCATGGTTGAGATACCCAGCTCCAGGTTATCCAGACCCTTGAAGAGCAGCATGGCTGCAATCAGAGCCGCGCCAAAGGCAGCCAGGATAGGCACATAAACCTCAAGTGCCCGGTGGGAGTCAGCGCGCTTAGCCTTCTGGTCAAGCTTGTGCACCTGGCGGTAGTACTCGCTCTCGGGGGCCTCGGGGTCAAGCTTCTTGAGCTTGAACTTCTTCTTGCGCAGCATAGCGTTGGAGTAGGCGTCCTGCTGCAGGTCGGTGATGCGCTGGAAACCGTCGTGCGGGGTGTGGGCTGCGCGCTCTTCTTCCTGGTGCTTCTTGATTTCGAGCATGGCCGCATCGACCTTCTCGTTGTAGCCCAGGATGTACTTCTTGATGAAGCCAAAGAGAACCCAGGCGAAGAGACCGCCCAGGAGCGGTGAAAGAACCCAAGAAATGGCAATCTGGCCGATCTTGCTCCACTGCACCATGTCCATGCCGCCGGTGCCGGTGGTGAAGCCGATGGTCAGGGCCGCACCCACGATACCGCCGATGATGGAGTGGGTGGTAGAGACGGGCCAGCCCATCTTGGTGGCGACCAGCAGCCAGATAGCTGCGCCCAGAAGGGCTGCCATCATGATGTAGACGAACTGCATGGGGTCCAGGTCGATAGCACCCAGGTCGACGATGCCTGAACGCACAGTGTCGGTGACCGAACCGCCAGCGATCACAGCGCCCGATACCTCGAAGACAGCCGCGATGAGCAGGGCCTGCTTGATGGTCAGGGTACCCGCGCCCACGGAGGTTCCGAAGGAGTTCGCTACGTCGTTACCTCCAATATTGAAGGCCATGAAGAGACCCAGGAGGACGGCTGCGATAAGGACGAGGGTGCGAGCTGACTGGTCGACGTAGTTGAGGGACCAGAGTGTAAAGAGTGTCAGTGAGACAGCCATGAGGCCGCCGAAGGCGAGGTGCCACCATTTGTCGGTGGTGTCTCGTTGCAACGCGGGGGTTGCGAGATGTGAACCCGAATTCGCGCTGGAATCCACGAGTCCCCCTTTGAGGTTGTGTTCATACGGTCTTAAGGCAAAATTTGAGCCCTGTTAATAGTCTGGGGAAAAGGTTAACGCAAGGTTAACTAACCCTAGCCTGAGCATGAACTATAGGCATGACGCCCGCCTCTACGCCCTCGCACGCACGTTGCACCCTACAAACAAGGGCCCCTCCCACCCGAAGGTGGAAGGGGCCCTTGATTGCTGTGACTAATTCAGAGAATTAGTTACCGGTCAGCTTCTTGCGTAGCTCAGCCAGTGCCTCATCGGAAGCCAGGGTGCCGGTTTCGGCAGGCTTCTCGGATGAGTATGAGGTGGGTGCAGCTTCGGCGGGAGCGGACGCGGGGGCAGCAGCTGCTGCTTCTGCGTCGGCTTCGAGAGCCTTGGCAACCTGTACCTTGTGAGCTTCCCAGCGAGCCTGGGCGTCAGCGTACTGCTGCTCCCATGCTGCACGCTGGGTTTCGAAGCCTTCGAGCCATTCGTTGGTCTCGGGGTCGAAGCCCTCGGGGTACTTGTAGTTGCCTTCTTCGTCGTACTCTGCAGCCATGCCGTAGAGAGCGGGGTCGAACTCGGTGGACTCGGGGTCTACACCTTCGTTGGCCTGCTTCAGTGACAGGGAGATGCGGCGACGGTCGAGGTCGATGTCGATAACCTTGACGAACAGTTCGTCACCGACGGAGACAACCTGCTCTGCCAGGTCCACGTGGCGAACGGCGAGTTCGGAGATGTGGACGAGGCCTTCGATGCCGTCTTCAACGCGAACGAATGCGCCGAAGGGTACGAGCTTGGTGACCTTACCGGGTACAACCTGACCCAGTGCGTGGGTGCGAGCGAATGCCTGCCAGGGATCTTCCTGGGTAGCCTTCAGTGACAGTGAGACGCGCTCACGGTCGTGATCAACTTCGAGGACCTCAACGGTGACTTCGTCGCCAACTTCGACAACCTCTGAGGGGTGGTCGATGTGCTTCCAGGAGAGCTCGGATACGTGGACGAGACCGTCAACGCCGCCGAGGTCAACGAAGGCACCGAAGTTAACGATGGAGGAGACAACGCCGGTACGAACCTGGCCCTTTTCGAGCTGGTTGAGGAAGGTTGAGCGGACCTCTGACTGGGTCTGCTCGAGCCATGCACGGCGTGACAGAACAACGTTGTTGCGGTTCTTGTCGAGCTCGATGATCTTGGCTTCGATTTCCTGGCCGATGTAGGGTGCCAGGTCGCGGACGCGACGCATTTCGACGAGTGAAGCGGGGAGGAAGCCACGCAGGCCGATGTCGAGGATAAGACCACCCTTGACGACCTCGATGACGGTACCGGTAACGACGCCGTCTTCTTCCTTGACCTTCTCGATGTCGCCCCAGGCGCGCTCGTACTGTGCGCGCTTCTTGGAGAGAATCAGGCGGCCTTCCTTGTCTTCCTTGGTGAGGACAAGAGCTTCAACGGTGTCACCAACAGAAACAACTTCGTCGGGATCTACGTCGTGCTTGATGGAAAGTTCACGTGAGGGGATGACGCCTTCGGTCTTGTAACCGATGTCGAGCAGTACCTCGTCGTGGTCAACCTTGACAACTTCGCCTGAAACGAGATCGCCGTCGTTGAAGTACTTGATGGTTGCGTCGACTGCTGCGAGGAATTCTTCTTCGTTGCCGATGTCGTTGATTGCAACCTGGGGAACGTTGGTGCTCATAGAGAGTAGGGCTCCAATATGGATAGTTTTCTAGGTCAATACAGGCAGGGCCTTACTGGGTCCCGCGGTGTAGCTTGTGGCTGTGGGCGGGGTAAGGTCCGCATGGTTCTCTGTATTGAGCGTTGATACGGACAATATGATGTGCGGGTGCGACGCACGCCAAAGCGGGCACTGTACACGCACAGATTCAAGTCTAGGGCTCGTGCGGGTGCCGGTCAATGGTTTGGTGGGCGTTTTCACCGCGTGTTCACGGGAAAGTGGGGTGATGTTGGTCTTAACCCGCGCCCGGGTGTGTTGCACCGGCGTCCGCACGTATCTTTCCCGCCCTGCTAGTGCCCTGCCTCGTGCCAGGAGCGGCCCCAGCCGACCTGCACGTCCAGGGGCACGCGCAGGGAGGCAGCCCCGCTCATTTCTTCCACCAGGATGGTCTCTGCAATCTTTTCTTCGCCTGCGGCGACCTCGAGAATGAGTTCATCGTGAACCTGGAGGAGCATACGGGTGGCCAGGTTTTCGCGGCGCAGGCGTTCGTCGATGTTGATCATGGCGATTTTAATGATGTCGGCGGCCGTGCCCTGAATGGGCGAGTTAAGGGCTGCGCGTTCAGCAGCTTCGCGTCGCTGACGGTTGGACGAGGCCAAGTCGGGCAGCGCGCGGCGACGGCCAAACATGGTCTCGGTGTAGCCGGTCTTGTGGGCCTCGCGCACGATGGAGCGCAGGAACCTGCCGACCTTACCGAAGCGCTGGAAGTAGTTGGTGCGCAGGCTGGTCGCTTCGTCCACGCTGATCCCCAGTTGCTTTGACAGGCCGAAGGGTGAGAGGCCGTAGGCAAGGCCGTAGCTCATGGCCTTGACCTTAGAGCGCATCTCGGGGGTCACGTCTTCTGGCGCTACCCCGAACACCTCTGAACCGACGAAGCGGTGCAGGTCCTCCCCCGCCTGGTAAGCGGCGATGAGGTCTTCGTCGTCCGACAGGTGCACCATGATACGCATTTCAATCTGGGAGTAGTCAGCAGTCAGCAGGGTGGTGTAGTCGGTGCTGTCAACCGGTTCGGGGGCCACGACAAAAGCGTCGCGGATCTTGCGGCCTTCTTCGGTGCGAATCGGTATGTTCTGCAGGTTGGGGTCGGTTGACGAGAGGCGACCGGTAGCCGCGACGTTCTGCTGGTAGGTGGTGTGGATGCGGCCGTCTGCGGCGGTTGCCTTACCCAGCCCCTCTACGGTCTGCTTGAGCTTGGTGTAGTCGCGGTAGGTTTGCAGCTCGCCTAGGAAGGAGGCCCCCTGGCTCTCGGGGTCTACCTGACCGAGGATTCCCGCAAGCGAGTCGGCGTCGGTGGAGTAGCCGCTCTTGAGTTTGCGGGTGGTCGGTAGGCCTAGCTCGTCAAAGAGGACGCCCTGCAGCTGCTTGGGGGACGAAAGGTTGACCTCGTGGCCCAGAATTTCGTAGGCCGCGTCGGTGGCGCGGGTGACGTGTTCACCGTAGTAGCCCTTGAGTTCTGAGATGGCGCTGGCGTCGATTGCTACACCGGCGATTTCCATGCGGGCCAGGGCGGACGCAGCCGGCAGCTCAATTTCTTCGTAGAGGCCGAGCTGGTTTTTGGCAACCAGGTCAAGGTGTAGGGCGTAGGCCAATTCTTGTACATGGCGGGCGGCAAGGGCCTGATAGTCGGTATCGACAGCAGGTTCGAGCGAGAAGAGCTCCCCCTGGTCTTCCTGTTCAGGGGCGGCCGGGTAGGTCTGCCCCAGGTAGTCGCGGGTGAGGTCTTCGAGCATCTCGCGGTGACCGCGGCGACGGGCAGTGGGGATGAAGCCACAGACGTAGGAAGAGAGAACCGGGTCTTCAATGACGCCCGCTAGGGGCAGGTCGTAGGCGGCGAGCGACTTAAAGTTCTGCTTAACATCGAAGGTGATTTTGGGGGCGGACGCGTCCCCCAGCCAGTCGCGCAGAGCGGCACGGACGCCGTCCGCCTGCTTCTCAAAATCAAGGTAGGCTGCGCGGGCACCGGCAACCAGCATGAGGCCGTGCAGGGTCTGGCCGTGGGCCAGCCCCTTTTCACCGGTCTGCTCATCGGCCACAGGCCAGAGGGTGATGGCCTGCGCCAGGCGTTCAGGCACTTCGACCGACCGTTCAACCGCCGCGAGCGCTTCGGGGGCAGCCGCCAGGAAGGCGGTGAGGTCGTCCGCGCTGGTGAGGGTCTCAACCATTTCAATATCAATCTCAACCGCAGGTGTAGCTTGCTGCATGCCCTCAAAGAGCTCAGCGACGCGCTTGCGAATAGAATTGAACTCCAGGTAATCAAAGAGCTCTTCAAGCTCCTCAGCGTTAGGGCCGTAGCCCTCAGCGTCATCGAGGGTTACCGGCAGGTCAAGGTCGTCCACCAGGCGGTTGAGGCGGCGATTGCGCAGCACGTCGTCGATATGCTCGCGCAGGGCCTCCCCCTTCTTACCCTTAATCTTCTCAGCATTGTCCAGCACACCCTTGAGATCACCGTATTCGTTAATCCACTTGGCAGCAAAGCCAGGGCCCACACCGGGCACGCCCGGCAGGTTGTCCGCCTGCTCGCCAGTGAGGGCAGCAAGATCGGGGTAAAGGTGAGGTGCAACCTTATACTTTTCCTCGACGGCAGCCGGGGTCATGTAGCGGATACCCTTGGTAGGGCCGGTCGTGACCGGGTACAGCACAGTAACGGTATCGGTCACCAGCTGGAAGGCATCGCGGTCACCCGACACAATCTGCACCTCAAAGCCAGCCTCCCGCCCCTGACGGGTGTAGGTAGCAACAATATCGTCAGCCTCATAGCGCGGCAGGGTCACCGAAGGAATGTTCAGGGCCGCCAGGGCCTTCTGAATCAGCTCGATCTGACCAAAGAACTCCTGTGGGGTTTCATTACGCCCACCCTTATACTCACCGTATTCCTCGGTGCGGAAGGTTCCGCCAGAGAGGTCAAAGGCCACAATAATGTGGCTGGGCTGCTCATTTTTAATCAGAGAAATCAGGGTTGAGAGGAAGCCATGGACCGCGTTGGTGTGCTGGCCCTCAGTATTCACAAAGACATCCACCGGGGTGCCGTAGAAAGAACGGAAAGCCAGGGAATGCCCGTCAATGAGCATGAGCTTACCGGGTGCAGGTGCAGAAGTTTCAGGTCTAGTCATCACGCCTACCATCCTACCGTCTGCCCCTGCCCTACGATTGAAGGCAGACAATCTCCCCCTATTTTCTAAGGAGCACCCATGACCGAGACCCAGGAGCAGGACGCCCGCTACCAGCAGATCCTTGAACGGCTAGGGGTAGGGGCCCTGGCGCAGAAGCTGGGTATCACTATTCTCGAAGCCTCCCCCGAACTGACCGTCGCCACCATGCCGGTGGAGGGCAACACCCAGCCGGTGGGCCTGCTTCACGGCGGCGCCTCTGCCGCCCTGGCAGAAACCCTGGGGTCTATCTCTGCCTTTCTTTCGGTGGCAGAGCAGAAGAAGGCTGCTGTGGGCATTGATTTGAACATCACCCACCTGCGCTCGGTTCGTTCCGGAACCGTCACCGCGACCTGCCGGGCGATCAAGCTGGGCCGCACCGTCTGCGTCCACGCCATTGATATCACCGACGATGCGGGCAAACTCATCGCTACCGCCCGCATCACCAACAACATCATTAACCTGCCCTAGCGATTTACTCTAACCCCGGCGTCCGCCCCTTAACTCAGGGCGCCTCTGGCGGCGTCCTGATAAACTGACACAGTCCGTGCAAACGCACACAAGACCACACAACACCAAGGAACCCCATGAAGAAGATTCCTCTGCTCGTGTGGATTATCGTCGCAATCCTCGGCGGTATCCTCATCGGTGCCTTCACCCCCGGCCTTATCTCCGGCATCAACGACGCCCTGGGAACAGCCATTCCCACCGACTTCGTCGTCCAGCTCTTTGTCTCCTTCTCTACCGTCTTTAGCGCCTTCCTGAGCTTCGCGATTCCGCTGATTATCATCGGCTTCATCGTGCCCGGTATCGGCTCACTGGCCAAGGGCGCAGGCAAACTGCTCGGCACCACCGTTGGCTTGGCCTACACCTCCTCCATTGCAGCGGGCTTCCTTGCCGTGACCGTGGCCCACTTCATCTACCCCATCATCCTCAAGGGCCAGCAGCTCACCGCCTTCGAAAACCCCGAAGAAGCCCTCTCAGCCGGCTACCTGGAATTCACCCTTGACCCCATCATGTCGGTCATGAGCGCCCTGATTCTAGCCTTCATCATGGGCCTGGGCATCACCGCTCTGAACAGCAAGAACATGCTGAACCTCTTCCAGGATTTCCAGACCATCATCGAAAAGCTCCTGGGCTACGTCATCATCCCCCTGCTGCCCGTCCATATCGTCGGCGTCTTCGCCAACATGACCATGGCAGGCCAGGTCGGCCAGATTCTTGCGGTCTTCGGCAAGGTCTTCATCATGGTCATCATCCTGCACTGGGTCATGCTGGCTATCCAGTACACCGTTGCCGGCGCCGCCTCCAAGCGCAACCCCATCACCATGCTGCGCGGCATGCTGCCCGCCTACTTCACCGCGATCGGCACCCAGTCCTCAGCCGCCACTATCCCCGTGACCGTGGCGTCCGCTAAGAACGTGGGTATCAAGGGCAAGATCGTGGACTTCGCAATCCCCCTCTGCGCTACCATTCACCTCTCAGGCTCCATGATCACCATTACCTCCTGCGCGGTTGCCGTGGTGTACATGACCAGCGGCTCCCTCAGCTTCACCGCCATGATTCCCGTGGTTCTGGTTCTGGGCCTCATGATGGTTGCAGCCCCCGGCGTGCCCGGCGGCGCCGTAATGACCGCTATCGGCCTGCTCCAGTCCATGCTGGGCTTCGATGAGTCCATGATTGCCCTGATGATCGCTCTCTACCTGGCCCAGGACTCCTTCGGCACCGCCACCAACGTCACCGGTGACGCCGCTATCGCCTCACTCACCGAGCGCGTGGCTAAGGCCTTCGGTGCGGACGAGGACGACCTGCCCGAGACCGACGAGCGCGACGGCAGCCTGGCAGCAGCCCACTAACCTCTAGTTCACGAAAGGCCCACCATGACCGCAGCACGCCGCAAACTCATCGGCAATGTCTTCCTGGTACTGACCCTCATCTTCACGGTGACGGCCTTGAGCCAGGGCGGCCTCTGGTGGGCCGCTGTGACTATCAGCGCCGCTATTACCCTCTGGGGAATCGGAACTAAGAGCGACCATAAGGACGCCCTCTAGCTCCCCGTAAGAGGGGGGGCGGACGCCTACCCCGCCGGCAGGCGTCCGCCCCCCCTTTGAATACAGCAAAGCCCGCTCCAGCAATACGACGCTGGGGCGGGCTTTGTTACAGGCTAGGGGTGCTACCCTACTGAACCTGCTTGACGATGGTTTCGGCGACCTCGCGCATGGAGAGGCGGCGGTCCATGGAGGTCTTCTGAATCCAGCGGAAGGCCTCGGGCTCGCTCAGGCCCATCTTGGTCATCAGCAGGGACTTAGCGCGGTCAACCAGCTTGCGAGTCTCGAACTGTTCCTTGATGCTGGTGACTTCATCCTGAAGGGCACGGATCTGCTCGTAGCGGCTGATGGCCACCTCGATAGCAGGGATGAGGTCATTGGGGGTAAAGGGCTTGACCACGTAGGCCATTGCACCTGCCTCGGTGGCGCGGTCCACCAGCTCTTTCTGGCTGAAGGCGGTGAGCAGGACGACCGGGGCCAGCTGCTGCTCGCTAATCTGACCCGCTGCTTCGATGCCGTCCATGATCGGCATGTTGACGTCCATGAGGACCAGGTCGGGACGGTGTTCTTCGGCCAGTTCTACAGCCTTCTTGCCGTTGTCTGTTTCGGCAATGACGTTAAAGCCCTGGTCTTTGAGGATTTCGACGATGTCGAGGCGAATCAGCGCCTCGTCTTCAGCGACGACGACGGTGCGTGCGGGCTGCTGATCGTGGTTCTCGGGCTCCTGGGTGGTCTGCTCTGACATACCCTGCTCCTTAGGTCATTTCAGCGTTTAGTTGAGGTTCGCTATCTATTTTCGCACGCGCACAACCCTGTGGGCGTGCATGCAACGGGTGACGGTGCGTACCCTCATCGATTCCTATCTTAGTCGGGGGCGGGTTCTTTCTTCCAGGGTGAGGGCCGATTGGCTTTTAGCGGGCAAAAACGTGTATTGTAGAAGAGCTTTCGCACTTGCCCAAGTGGCGGAATTGGCAGACGCGCCGCACTCAAAATGCGGTTCTTCGGAGTGTGGGTTCGAGTCCCACCTTGGGCACAAAATAAGCCCCTGACCTGGTAAAACATTCCAGGTCGGGGGCTTTTCTTTGCCCTCTCAAAAACGGCGTGAACCCCTTTTTGAACCCCATTTCATTTTTAGGCCAGCTCGCGCCGCTCATCAAGCGAAATAATCTACACTGAAAAAACCCGCCCGCCCCGAAGGGGGGGCGGGCGGGCTGGTGAGGATACAAGACCGAAGCCAGGCTTTGATCTTGTGGTTCCTACGGCGGTTCGATTCAAAACCAAATCTCCGGTCCTGAATCACCACAACAAGTCTACACCTGTCAGTCAGGTTAAAGTTCATTCATCAATCACAATAGGCAACTGTGACCCCTATATGACGAAGGACTTTCCCACAGGCAAGCGGTGCCAGCAGGCGTCCTAACCCTCTGCTGCCGCTTTGAGGCGGGCCAGCCCGCGCTCAAAATCAGCACCGATACGCTTTTGCATATTAAAGACCTTGAACATTACTTTCATGATCAGGTTCTGCTCACCGCTCATCGACCAGGCAACTGCGGTACCGCCCTCGGTAGGCTGTAGCTTGAAGTGGCTACGGTTCTTAGCGGCCCAGGGCTTGATGAATTCAATATCAACCTCAACCAGGTTGTCCTCTACCGTCACTACGGTCATGCGGCCCTCACCGGCCTTCTTGTTACCAGCCCAGGCCATCTTTGCGCCGACGCCTCTCTCGGCACCCGAGTAGGCCTGCTGCATGGCGGGGTCAAGTTCCTGCCAGGGCGACCAGTTTTCCCAGGCGTGCAGGTCCTCAAGCAGGGAGCGGACGCGCTCAAGGGGCGCGTCGATAACGGTGGAGCGAGTGAGAAAAGTATTTGTCATATCAACTAGTCTACAGAGACAAGGGCCCCGCCACTTCAGGTCTTGAAGTGGCGGGGCCCTTAGCCTGGCTTCGCGGAGCCGCTTATCCCTTAGTCAGTGAAGGGACCGACGGTTTCGCGAGCTTCAGGCAGCACAGCACCGGCGTCATCAAGGTCACCAACGCGGTGGACCTTGACGGTGTTGGTGGAGCCAGCAACACCGGGAGGTGAACCGGCAGCCATGACGATCATGTCGTTAGCCTGAGCCAGGCCGTTGGCCAGCATGTAGCGGTCAACCACGGCGGTCATCTCGTCGGTGTCCTTAGCGGTGGGTGAAACCGCTGCCTCAACGCCCCATAGCAGGGAGAGGAAGGCACGCACGGAGGGCTCGGGGGTCAGGGCAAGCACAGGCTTGGCCGGACGCAGGCGGGCCAGACGGCGGGCGGTGTCGCCAGACTGGGTGAAGGTGGCGATGTACTTAACATCCAGCTGGTCAGCGATGTTGACCGCTGCGCGGGTGATAGCGCCACCGCGGGTCTTGGGTGAGGTGCCCAGTTCGGGAACGCGGAAGAGGCCGCGCTCTTCGGTGGACTTGATGATGCGAGCCATGGTCTGGATGGTGATGATGGGGTACTTACCCACTGAGGTTTCACCGGAGAGCATGACAGCGTCGGCACCGTCGAGGATAGCGTTAGCGCAGTCAGATGCCTCTGCACGGGTGGGGGTGGGGTTCTGGATCATGGTTTCCAGCACCTGGGTTGCCACGATAACGGGCTTTGCCCAGCGGCGAGCCAGCTCAATGGCGCGCTTCTGCACCAGGGGAACCTCTTCGAGGGGGAACTCCACGCCCAGGTCGCCACGGGCTACCATGATGCCGTCGAACTTATCGACGATGTCCTGCAGGTTTTCAACAGCCTGGGGCTTTTCAATCTTGGCGATGACGGCGATCTTGCGGCCCTCTTCTGCCATGATTTCGTGAACGCGCTGGATGTCGTCGCCGGAGCGGACGAAGGAGAGAGCGATGATGTCAACGCCCAGGTTCAGGGCGAAACGCAGGTCGCGTTCGTCCTTTTCGGTCAGGGCGGGAATGGAGACAGCAACGCCGGGCAGGTTGATGCCCTTGTTGTTGGAGATGGGGCCACCGACGATGACGCGGGTGGTCACGGTGGTCTCGTCAACCTCGATAGCTTCGAGGCGGATCTTACCGTCGTCGATCAGCAGGGTGTCGCCGGGCTTGACGTCGCCGGGCAGGCCCTTGAAGGTGGTACCGCAGATTTCCTTGGTGCCTTCAACATCTTCGATGGTGATCTTGAAGGTGTCGCCGGGTTCGAGAACCTCAGCGCCGTTCTTGAAGGTTTCGAGGCGAATCTTGGGGCCCTGAAGGTCGGCGAGAATCGCGACGTTGTGACCAAGCTTTTCGGCCTGCTCGCGGATGGTTGCATATGAGTTGGTGTGAACCTCGTGGTCACCGTGGCTCATGTTCAGGCGGGCGACGTTCATGCCCGCTTCGATAGCCGCTGCAATCTTCTCGGGAGCAGAAATTGCGGGGCCAATAGTACAAACAATCTTTGCGCGTCTCATCAATCAACCTTAGGTTTGTAGGGGTCTGAGAACCTTTGGTGCGGTTTCTGTCGATAGGGAATCAACAACCAACATATTCACAGATAGTCAGCATGAAACCAACATGTCCACACCCCATTATACGTTGTTTCGTGAGGTTTTGGTGGAGGCATTGGGCACTTTTTGTGTAAATATTCGACACAAACCCCACCAAAACACACATAAACAGTCATAAACAAACAAAATATGTCATCTAGCTTGTCAGCTTTGAGAACACACACCGGTAGCGCGGTATTCTGTATGCAGAAGCCCCGGTAAGCCACCGGCCCGCCAACAAACGAAAGAGTGCCCATGCCTACCCCCAACGTCCTGATCCTCTTCGGTTCAACCTACGGCCACACCGAACGCTACGCCCACTGGATTGCCGAAGACCTGCGCGCCCACGCGTCCGCCCCCCAGGTCTCCCTCTCCCCCGTTGCCGAAGCAACCGACGAGATGATCGAAGCAGCCGACGTTCTCATCGTCGGTGCCAGCTATCTAGGTGGCTTCCTCACCGGTGCCCCCACCCTGCGCAAGCGCCGCGAAGCCATGCTCAAGGTACCCAACCGCGTCTTCTACACCGTCTCCTTCAACGGCACCGAGGTTTACCCCCGCTCCTACCTGGACGAGCGCGTCCTGAAGAGCTACAAGGCAGACGTCGCCGGTGACCGCCCCGCCTTCCACTTCCGTGGGGGCCTCAAGATGGACGAAATGTCCAAGCTCCACAAGACCGCCCTGACCGGCGTCAAGACCGCCTACAAGCTCAAGCCCAAGCAGAACGAGTACGACAAGCAGCTCATCGAGGCCTTCGAAAACGGCGGCGCCGACCACACCAACCGCGAATGGACCAAGCCCCTGGTCGCCGAGGTTGAAACCTACCTGACCGATATCGCAGCCGCCTAGCAATGAAAACACTACTGATTGCCTACGGTAGCCAGTACGGCTACACCGAGCAGTACGCCCGCTGGATCAGCCAGCAGCTAGAGGGGCGCTTTACCACCCAGCTACTCCCCCTAGACCAGCTAACCGAACGCGCCGTAGCCGACGCGGACGTCCTGGTGGCGGGCCTGAGCGACTACGGCGGGTTCCTCACCGGCGCCCAGGAGCTCAAAAAGTACGAGCAGGAGCTGAGGGTCAAGCCCTTTGCCCTCTTCACCGTCTCGTTCAGTGGCTTGGCGGGGGCAAGCCAGCAGAAGCTCGATGCCCTGCTGGCCAAGAACCTGGGTGAGACCCTGGTTCAGGACGCCCTCGGCACCTTTCACCTGCGCGGCGGCCTCGACCACACCCGGCTTTCTTTCAAGCACAAGACCGTGATGGTGGGCATCCGCTCAGCCATTGCTGCTCTGCCCAGGAAATCTGAGGCCAACCAGCAGATGCTCGACAGTTTCACGCACAAGACAGTGGATTACTCCAGCGAAGAGCAGGTTGAACCGCTGGTCGAGGCAGTAGCCGCCCTAGCCTAAGGAAAGACCAAGGCACCCACAGAAAAACCGGCCCCGCCCCAGAGATTCTGAGGCGGGGCCAGTTTCTTTATTAGAGCGCCAAATCAATAGCCCGGTCGCTGGGGGCGACAGGGGCCGGCAGCAGGGTGGAGCCGGTCAGGTGCTTTTCGACGGCTGCGGCGCAGGCGCGTCCTTCGGCAATTGCCCAGACGACTAGGGACTGGCCGCGGCCGGCATCGCCGCAGGAGAAGACTCCGGGTACGTTGGTCATGTAGTTCTCGTCGCGGGCTACGTTGGTGCGGCGGTCGAGTTCTGCGCCGACCTGGGTGGTGATGGCGTCGTTTTCCTGGCCGGTGAAGCCCAGGGCCAGGAAGACCAGGTCAGCGGAGATCACGTGTTCGGTACCTGCCTTGGGCACGCGGCGGCCGTCGGGTAGGTATTCGGTTTCAGCGACCTTGAGGCCGGTGAGTTTACCGTTTTCGCCCACGAATTCGACGGTGGAGGCCAGGTACTTGCGTTCGCCACCTTCTTCGTGGGATGAGGATACCTCGAAGACCTTGGGGAACATGGGCCAGGGCTCGTGGTCGGCGCGGTCTGCCGGGGGCTGGGCGCCGATGGCCAGGGTGGTGATGGAGGCTGCCCCCTGACGCACGGCGGTGCCGATGCAGTCGGAGCCGGTGTCGCCACCGCCCAGCACGATGACGTGCTTACCCGCTGCGTCGATGGTGGGGGCGGCGAGGTCGCCGGCTACCACGCGGTTGGCTTCGGTCAGGTAGGGCATGGCGTAGTGGACGCCGTCCAGGTCGGCCCCGGGGATGGGCAGGGCGCGGGGGGCGGTTGCGCCGGTGGCAACGATGACGGCGTCGTAGCGGCGCTTGAGGTTATCCCAGGTGATGTCTTTACCGATTTCAACACCGGTGCGGAAGCGGGTACCTTCGGCCTTCATGACCTCGATACGGCGGTCAACGATATCTTTTTCTAGCTTGAAATCGGGAATACCGTAGCGCAGCAGACCGCCCACCTTGTCGTCGCGTTCGAAGACGGCGACGGTGAAGCCTGCCTGGGTCAGCTGCTGGGCAGCTGCCAGACCGGCGGGGCCTGAACCGACTACGGCGACGGTCTTATCGAGCATGCGGTCGGGCATGATCGGCTCGATGTAGCCGCCCTCGAAAGCCTGCTCGGCGATCGAGTACTCGATCTGTTTGATGGTCACTGCGGGCTGGTTGATGCCCAGCACGCAGGAGGTTTCGCAGGGAGCCGGGCATACGCGTCCGGTGAACTCCGGGAAGTTGTTGGTCGCGTGCAGGCGTTCCACAGCCTTTTCGGTCTGCTCGCGCCAGGTCAGGTCGTTCCATTCGGGAATCAGGTTGCCCAGGGGGCAGCCGACGTGGCAGAAGGGAACGCCGCAGTCCATACAGCGGGAGGCCTGGGTCTTGAGAACCGCTGAGTTCTGGGCGACCTGCACCTCGTTCCAGTCAAGGATGCGCACGGGGACGGGGCGCTTGGGTCGGTCTTGACGGGTGGTTACTTTCAGAAAACCGCGGGGATCAGCCACGAGCGGTCACCTCCAAAATCTTGTTCCAAACCTGCATGGATTCGGTGTCTTCGCCGGCGGCTTCGGCCTCGGCACGGATAGCTTGTACGGCGGCGAAGTCGCGCGGGAGTACCTTGGTGATGCGGGCGTAGGTGCCCTCCAGGTCCTCCAGCAGGGCGGACGCCAGGGTTGAGCCGGTCTCGGTACGGTGGCGGGTCAGCAGCTGGGCAACCTCGGCGCGGTCGTCCTCGGTTAGTTCCAGGAAGCCAAGTTCGCCGGATTCACGGGACTGCTTGTTGACCTTAGCCATGTCCAGGTCGAGCACGTAGGCGGTACCGCCGCTCATGCCCGCACCGAAGTTACGGCCGGTTGAGCCCAGAATCAGGGCTTTACCACCGGTCATGTATTCGCAGCCGTGATCGCCGATGCCTTCAACAACGGCAGTGGCACCGGAGTTACGTACCAGGAATCGCTCACCGACGATACCGCGGATGAACATTTCACCGCTGGTGGCACCGTAGCCGATGACGTTACCGGCTACCACGTTCTCTTCGGCAACCAGGGGGGCTGCGGCGTCCGGAGCCACGATAATGCGGCCGCCGGAGAGACCCTTGCCCACGTAGTCGTTGGAGTCGCCGGTCAGGCGGATGGTGATACCCTGCGGCAGGAAGGCGCCCAGGGACTGGCCCGCGTGGCCGGTCAGGTTGAGGGTGATGGAGTCGTGGTCCAGCACCTCAATGCCGAAGGTTTTGGTGACGGTGTGGCCCAGCATGGTGCCCACGGAGCGGTCGGTGTTGACCACCGGTGAGTCGATAGCAACCGGGGTGCGGTCGCTCAGGGTTGCCTGGGCGGCTGCGATGAAGGTGTTATCGATGTGCGCCTCGAGTTCGTGGTCCTGGTCCTTGAGGTGGCGGATACCCTGACCCTCGTATTCGACGGCGGTGGAGGTGAGCACCTTGGTCAGGTCGAGCCCGTCGGCCTTCCAGTGGTCGATGGCCTGGGACATGTCGAGTACCTCGGCGTGGCCGATAGCTTCGTCCAGGGTGCGGAAGCCCAGCTGAGCCAGGTATTCGCGTACCTCTTCGGCGATGAACTCGAAGAAGTTGACCACGTGGTCTGCCTGGCCGGTGAAGCGGGCGCGCAGGTCGGGGTTCTGGGTAGCGACGCCCACGGGGCAGGTGTCCAGGTGGCACTTGCGCATCATGATGCAGCCTTCGACGACCAGGGGTGCGGTGGCGAAGCCGTATTCTTCGGCGCCCAGCAGGGCGGCGATGATGACGTCGCGGCCGGTCTTGAGCTGGCCGTCCGCCTGGACGACGACGCGGTCGCGCAGGCCGTTAATCATGAGGGTCTGCTGGGTTTCAGCCAGGCCGAGCTCCCAGGGGGCACCTGCGTGCTTGAGGGAGTTGAGCGGGGCTGCGCCGGTGCCGCCGTCGTGGCCCGAGATGAGCACGACGTCCGCCTTAGCCTTGGTGACGCCTGCGGCCACGGTGCCGATACCGATTTCAGACACCAGCTTGACGTGGACGCGGGCGGACGGGTTAGCCCGCTTGCAGTCGTAGATGAGCTGGGCGAGGTCCTCGATGGAGTAGATATCGTGGTGGGGCGGGGGCGAAATCAGGGAGACGCCGGGGGTGGAGTGGCGGGTCTTGGCTACCCAGGGGTAGACCTTGGCAGCCATGAGCTGGCCACCCTCACCGGGCTTAGCGCCCTGGGCCATCTTGATCTGGATGTCGTCGGCGTTGGTCAGGTAGAGGGAGGTCACGCCGAAACGGCCGGAGGCGACCTGCTTGATGGCAGAACGACGTTCGGGGTCCAGCAGACGATCAACGTCCTCACCGCCCTCACCGGTGTTGGACTTAGCGCCCAGGCGGTTCATGGCAATGGCCAGGGTCTCGTGGGCCTCCTTGGAGATAGAGCCGTAGCTCATAGCACCGGTGGAGAAGCGCTTGACGATTTCGCTGACGGGTTCCACCTCGTCAATGGAGATGGGGGTGCGGTCTTCGGTGAAAGTGAAGAGGCCGCGCAGGGTCATCAGGTCCTTGGCCTGGTCGTCAACCAGCTTGGTGTAGGACTTGAAGATATCGTAGCGACGGGTCTTGGTCGAGTGCTGCAGACGGAAGATGGTCTGGGGGTTGAAGAGGTGGGGCGGGCCCTCGCGGCGCCAGTCGTACTCACCGCCGGTTTCCAGGGCGCGGTGGGGCACGGAGACGCCGTCGTCGGGGTAGGCATCGTGGTGGCGCTTGCGGGTTTCGGCTTCAATGACGTCCAGGCCCACGCCGTCCATCTGGGAGTGGGTGCCGGTGAAGAACTGGTCAACGACCTGCTGGGAGAGGCCCAGAGCCTCGAAGGTCTGCGCACCGCAGTAGGAGGAGACGGTGGAGATACCCATCTTGGACATAATCTTCTGCAGGCCCTTACCCAGAGCCTTGATGAGGTTGTAGACCGCTTCGGATTCGGTCACACCGGTGATTTCGCCCTGGGCTACCAGCTCTTCTACTGATTCCATGGCCAGGTAGGGGTTGACTGCCGATGCGCCGTAGCCAATCAGGGTGGCAACGTGGTGTACCTCGCGCACATCGCCGGCCTCAACAATCAGGGCGACCTTGGTGCGGGTGGCTGAGCGTAGCAGGTGGTGGTGGACGGCGCTGGTCAGCAGCAGGGACGGGATGGGCGCCCAGGCGCCGTTAGAGTTACGGTCTGAAAGAATCAGGAACTGCACGCCACGTTCTACAGCGGCAGAAACCTTTTCACAGATTTCAGCGATACGGGCGCGCAGGGCTTCTTCTCCCCCGTGAGCCGGGTAGAGGCCGCTGACCTTGAGAGCGGCAGGCATGCCGTCCTCGTCCTCGATATGGGCAATCTTATCGAGCTCGTCGTTATTGATAACCGGGAAGTTGAGCCCCACGTGCTGGACCTTGACGCGGCCGTTGCGCAGCAGGTTGCCGTCGGCACCGATAGAGGTCTTGAGGCTGGTTACCAGCTCTTCACGGATGGAGTCCAGCGGCGGGTTGGTCACCTGGGCAAAGGACTGCACGAAGTAGTCAAAGAGCAGGCGGTGGCGGGTTGAAAGCACCGCGATGGGGGTGTCAGTGCCCATGGCGTAGATGGGTTCAGCCCCGGTCTTAGCCATAGGAGCCAAGATCTTGCGCAGCTCTTCCTCGGTGTAACCGAAGGTCTGCTGGCGCTTGAGGATGGACTTGCGGGAGGCACGGATGTGCTCGCGCTCGGGCAGATCAGCCAGGTCAACGATGTTCTCATCAGCCCACTGCTTCCAGGGCTGCTCGGCAGCAACAGTTGCCTTAACCTCTTCGTCGGGCACCAGGCGTCCTGCCTTGGTATCAACGAAGAACATCTTGCCGGGCGAAACTCGGCCCTTCTCAACAATCTTCTCTTCGGGCATGTCGACCACGCCGACCTCAGAGGCCAGAATGACCAGGCCCTCGTCGGTGACCCAGTAGCGGCCGGGGCGCAGACCATTGCGGTCCAGGACGGAGCCGACGTTGTCGCCGTCCGTAAAAGCAATCGCGGCGGGGCCGTCCCAGGGCTCCATGAGGGAGGAGTGGTAGCGGTAGAAGGCGCGGCGGTCCTCGTCCATGGTTTCGTGGTTTTCCCAGGCCTCAGGAACCATCATCATGAGCACCTGGGCAGCCGAACGCCCCGAGAGCATCAGCAGTTCTGCAACTTCATCGAAGCTCTGGGAGTCAGAGGCACCCACCGAGCAAATGGGGAAGAGCTCTTCGGGGTTGCGGCCCAGAACCGGGGACTTGAGCTGGGACTGGCGAGCGCGCATCCAGTTGCGGTTGCCCTTGACCGTGTTGATTTCGCCGTTGTGGGCGATGGTGCGGAAGGGCTGGGCCAGGGGCCAGGAGGGGAAGGTGTTGGTCGAGAAACGCGAGTGGACGATCGCCAGCTTGGTGGCAAAACGCGGGTCGGAGAGATCCGGGTAGAAGGGTTCCAGCTGGGCTGTGGTCAGCATACCCTTATAGACGATGGTGCGCGAGGAGAAGGAGGGGAAGTAGACGCCAAGCTTGTGCTGGGCCCGCTTGCGCACGCGGAATGCCTTCTGGTCCAGCTGGCGGCGCTCTGAATCTTCGTCCAGGTTGACCACGGGGATGTGGCCTGTAAAGGGGGCGTTGACGGTGTCCAGATCCTCACCTGAGGCTTCTGCAATGAACATTTGCACGAAGTAGGGCATGACCTCGCGGGCAGCCTTACCCACGATATCCGCATTGACGGGCACCTCACGCCAGCCGAGCACCCGCAGGCCCTCGCGCTGGGCAATCTGGGTTAGCCCCTCCTTGAGTTCATCTGCATTCTCGCCACCTGTGGGCAGGTAGGCGGTACCTACGGCGTATTTACCCAGTTCGGGCAGGTCAAAATCAACGACCTCGCGGAAGAAGGCATCGGGAATCTGTAGGAGAATACCGGCGCCGTCGCCGGTGCCTTCGTCCGCGCCGACCGCACCGCGGTGTTCCAGACGGCGTAGGGCGGTTAGGGCGTGATCAACGATGTCGTGGCCGGGGGTGCCGCGCAGGGTGGCAATCATGGCCAGGCCACAGGCGTCCTTTTCGTTCTCCGGGCTATAGAGACCGGTGGCCTCGGGAATGGAGGCGAAAGTGGTGAAGGGTGAAGGGGCGTGCCCGAGGGTGTGGGGGTCCTGGGTGAAGGTCTTATCGGCGTGGTCTGCACTGCCGAGCGTGGTGTGACTCATGTGGGCCGTTCCTACTTACGTTGGGCTCTGGTGCCAGCGGAGGAAGCTAAACGGCGGACGTACGGGAGCTGGTGGTCACAGGACGCCTGTGGTTTAGCCGCTCCCTTGCAGCACGAGATGTCGGTGGTCGCCTCGCTGTGACGATGGCGCGTGTAGCGGCTCTAGGTTGCCCGGTTGTGGGGCCTGAACCTGGGGTTCTCCCCCGCTTCCGGTAGGTGCGGGAGAATGTTTCCATCAGTCTGTAGAGGCTTCGTTACGTATGTGTAAATTTATACGCCCCTGCGTGTAAAGATTCAACAGGCACCTGTAGGTTGCATGAGCAAGATGGGAGCTACTCCCCTACTAGATAGCTTCTTTTGCTTGATTCTTACCCTGTGCAACCTAGGGAAAACCGAATTAGAACATGAATATTTTTCGTAATTATGCAGGGTTCATTGTTACGTGGGGGGTGGCTAATTGAAACAGGCTTGAAACTTTAAATCTCGCAAAATGAGACAGGTATTTCACATAGAGGATAGAAAAGTGGGGCCCTGGAATATTCCAGAACCCCACTGATCAGATGGGTAAGTTAGCGGGTGGCGCCGGTAAAGTCGAGCACCATGCGTCCGTTAATCAAACCGGCATGCATTTCATCAAAGATAGCCTGGGCATCTTCGACCGGGCGGAGCTGAACCACGGGCTTAACACGACCCTGGGCACCGAATTCAAAAGCTTCTGCCAGGTCTTGACGGGTTCCCACCAAAGAGCCCTGGACCTTGATGCCATCTAGCACCAGGCGGGGGATGTTGAGATCCATAGACTCGGTGGGCAGACCAACAGCAACTACGGTGCCACCGGCGCGGACGGAATCAACAGCCTGATTAAAGGCAGCCTTAGCTACCGCGGTGACCACCGCAACGTGGGCACCAGCCCCGCCGGTGGTGTTCTTGATTTCTTCCACGACATCTTCGACATTCTTAGCATTGATGACCACATCTGCCCCGCTGTCCTTAGCCAGCAGCAGCTTGTCTTCATTAAGGTCAACGGCAATAACCTGGGCCCCAAAGACGTTCTTGGCGTACTGGACGGAGAGGTTGCCCAGGCCGCCTGCGCCAAAGCAGACAATCCATTGACCCGGGCGGACACCTGATTCCTTCACGGCCTTATATGTGGTCACACCGGCACAGGTGATGGAGGTTGCCTCAACCGGGTCGAGAGCATCGGGAACCTTGACGGTGTAGTCAGCATAGAGCAGGGTGTATTCACTCATGCCACCGTCTGCGGTGTAGCCCGCATTGATGACGGAGCGGCAGAAGGTTTCGCGGCCGTCCGTGCAGTATTCGCAGTGGCCGCAGCCCTTAAAGAACCAGGGAACACAGACGCGATCGCCCACCTTGAGGTGTTCTACGCCGGGGCCGACTTCAGTGATGACACCTACACCCTCATGACCCAGAATACGACCGGGCTTTTCGCCAAAGTCACTGGCTGCTACGTGCAGGTCGGTATGGCAGATACCTGAGTATTCAATCTTGGCAAGCACCTGACCGTGGCCCACCTCGGGTACGGGCACATCTTTGATATCTACGGTTCCATCAAGACGGTCAGAAACAACAACAGCTTTCATGGTGGCCATGTGAGAGCTCCTTAGAAATACAGCAGATGAGTGTTGTGGCTCACTTAAAGCCTAGATTCTGGGTGCACCCAGGCGCCAGGGGTTGGATATTTTTTCTACTCTGTTACGGCGCTTTTACCCCTAAGGGCTCTAGTTCGGCAATAATTTATTACCCCCAAAAGCAAGGTAGCTAAGCTAGAGCCATGAGTGATCAGATACCCTCCCCAGTGCCCCTTACCCAGCGTGCCACCTGGGCGGATCTCCCTCATTCCGTGCAGGCCTGGGTAGAAGAAGAGCTAGGTGACACCGTAGTCGGGGCCGAGTCGCAAAGCGGTGGGTTCAGCCTGGGCACCGCAGACCGCCTGGTCACCCGCAAAGGTCGCAGGGCTTTCCTTAAGGCTGTTGACGCCAACCTTCACCCACAAACAGCTGACTTGCACCGGCAGGAGGGCCGCATCACCGCGTCCTTCCCCAGCAACACCCCAACCCCGGCCGTCCTCGCTGCCCGTGATTTTTCAGGGGCGGACGGCACAGCCTGGGTCGCCCTGCTTCTGGAAGATATCGAGGGGCGGCACCCAGAATACCCCTGGCAGAAAGAAGAACTGGCCGCCGTTTTTCGGGCCTTAGAGAGCATGAGCCGGGTTCCGGTTGACCCAAGCCTCAACCTACCGGCCACCGAAGCTGACCTGACAGAGGAACTCATTTTCTGGCACAAACTCGCTCGGGGTGTGACTCTGGAGCACCTGGTCTATGTTCAGGCCACTGATTCCTACCAGCAGCTGGTGCAGCTACTGCCCTTTATCAACCATAAGGCCGCCGAGTTTGCCGCCTTTGTAGACGAGCATCTGGTTGCCCATCTGGCAGGGTGCTCCTATGTGCATACCGATTTGCGGGGCGACAACATTCTGATTCGCCCCACCGGCGAGGCTGTTTTGATTGACTGGCCCTGGGCAACGGTGGGTAACGCCCAATATGACACTACCTCGGTGGCAACTGACGCCCTGATTGCCAACCCCGAGCTGACTCTTACTGAGGTATACGAGCTGATGCCGGCGTCCGGGCGTCCTGCGCTCGAGTTCTTGCAGGCTACTGTTATCGCTTTGGCGGGCTACTATCTCTACGCTTCGACGCAGAAGCCCAGTGACTCTACGAACTCGTCGTTGGTGAGTATGCGGGCCCACCGCGCGTCCGCCCTGCTGACCAGACTGGACCAGGGCGAAAGTAATCCGCATTTATTCTGATGTACCCGCAACTAGTTGCGGACTTTTCAGAATAAGTGCGGATCAGATTCTAATGTGTAGGTGCTATTCGCCCTCGCCCAGAATACTCGCATACGAGTTATGTGTGGGTAGGTCTTTTCCATCTAGTGAAGAAACTGCCATAGTTACTTGCTCATCTCTAGTCACACCTAAAGATTCATTAATTTGCTGTGGGCACTGAAGCTGATAACTAGCGATAGACGTACCATCTTCGTGTAAAACATCGATAGCAAAGCCGGTACCCTCTTCACCGCCACATTGAGCATTAATGACATACGCTCTGCCCTGCACAAGGGAGAGAGTTATTTCAGAACGGTCAAAACCTTCAGTAATTGGAGTCCACACATAAGCATCCGCCGGTGGTTCCAGGCTCACTGAATCTATGCTTGGTTTAGTTGCGGAGCAACCAGACAGGAGCATCGCCCCCGCTAACAGAAGCACTTGTAAACGCTGTCGCTTCATATCTCCACACCACCTCTTATCGCACCTGCTGGTATTCGTCACGCTCCTGCCTAGCCAGGTTTCGGTTAAAACCAGCAGCGGCGAACGGAAGCGCCGCCACTAGCCCCATGAGCGCCGTGACCCAGGTGAAATCTGCACCAGTCATTGACGCACTCACATAATACGCACCTTCACTCTACCTTGTAATAAGCAAACATATCAATTTGTTAAGTGATACAACAAGACCCTACTCCTCCTCTCTTCGCCCCGAGATAATCCGCAGGGTCAAGAGAAAAAGAGTAGGGTCTAAGCCAGCCGTCGCAGATGGTAAGCCCGAGAGCCACGCCAGGCTGGCCCAGGGCGAAAAGTAATCCGCACTTATTCTGATGTACCCGCAACTAGTTGCGGACTTTACAGAATAAGTGCGGATCAGGCGCCCGAGTTAGACGTTATGACCGCGAGCTAGGTTTCGGTTAAAACCAGCAGCGGCGAGCGGAAGCGCTGCCACGAACCCCATGAGCGCCGTGACCCAGGTGAAATCTGCGCCAGTTACTAACCCAATTACATATACAGCACCATTGACAGCACAACCATATACAAGAAGTGCCAGCACAGCTTCAACAGGGTTACCCGGCAGCCAGGAGTCAAACATTCCACGACGCTTTGCACCACCTGCTTGCTCATGCTCAGCTTTTACCCGGTGGTGTAGAGCCAAAAACGCCAGTGCGACACCACACCAGGTTCCAAATAAAACCGTTAGCCCAGGCTGGAAAAATCGCGAAGAAAAAACTGTTCCTAGCGAGACAAGCAGCCCGTAACTTGCCAGTGCGTACAGGGCAGAAGACAGCAGATACGCCGGAACCGTTGTGAGATTTGGGAAAGATGAATACCTCATGTTTACCTCCTCTTTGAAGCTGACTACCTCTACCCTACCTTTTAATAAGCAGGCATATCAATTTGTTACCGACCCAGGGCAAAAAGTAATCCGCACTTATTCTGATGTACCCGCAACTAGTTGCGGACTTTTCAGAATAAGTGCGGATTAGTTTCTATACTTGTGCGCTAGTCGCCGGAGCGGACGGACGCCGGGGTGGGCTCGTCCGCGCTGGGCACGACACCGCCCTGCCTATAGGCACCCGGGAGCTCGCCGCGTCTGCGCGCTCGTAGCCCCATTAGGGCAAACATGACGATACCCAGCAAGAAGATAGCACCAGAAGTCCACACGTGAATACGAACCCCCAGCAGCATCTCAGCGGTATCGATCCGTAGGAAAGTCTCAATCATGAGACGGCCAAAACCGTACCAAACAACGTAGGCCCAGAAGGTCTGGCCCAGCTGGAAGATACCGCGGCGGCCCAGGGCAATCAGCAGGGCCGCACCCAGTAGATTCCACAGGGACTCATAGAGAAAAGTCGGGTGAAAGAGCGTGCCCGCCGGGTACTGGTCGGGGAAGTTGGGCGAGGTGGCCGAAATTTCCAGACCCCAGGGCAGGGTGGTGGGCTTGCCGAAGAGCTCCTGGTTAAACCAGTTGCCCCAGCGGCCCATAGCCTGGGCGATCATGATGCCGGGGGCTGCGGCGTCCGCGAACTTAGCCAGCGAAATCCCGTAGCGGCGGCAGGCGTACCAGGCGCCCAGGCCACCGACCGAGATCGCGCCCATAATACCGATGCCGCCTTCCCAAATCTTGAAGACATCAAGGGGGTCAGCGCCAGCACCGAAGTAGGAGCCGGGGTCGGTAATGAGCACGTGGTAGAGGCGGGCACCGATAATGCCCGAGGGAATGGCCCACATGGCAACGTCCCAGACGCGTTCGGGGTCTTCACCCCAGGCAGCCCAGCGGCGACCGGTCAGCCACATGCAGACCGCGATGCCCGCCAGTATGCAGAGGGCATAGAAGTGGATAGTCAGGGGGCCCAGCTCAAGAGTGGAGATGGACGGCGAAGGAATAGAGGCAAGGACGGTAGCTGTCATGGGCGTCTCCCCTACTCGCGGCCAGCTAGTTGGCGGGTCAGGGCGCCCACAGCGGACGGGCCGCCCTCAGCCAGAGCCTTCACCAGGGCAGTACCCACGATGACGCCGTCTGCGTAGGCACCGATTTCTTCAACGTGCTCGCGCTTAGACACCCCCAGGCCCACACAGGCAGCGGGGGCACCGGCGGCACGCAGGTCAGACACCAGGGTCTCTGCGGCGGTGTTCACCGACGAGCGGGCACCGGTCACGCCCATGACCGAGACAGCGTAGACAAAGCCGCTCGAAGCCTTCGAAATCAGGGCTAAACGCTCAGGGCTAGATGAAATAGCTGCCAGGAAGATGCGGTCCAGGCTGTGTTTTTCGGACGCTTCAAACCAGTCAGCGGCCTCATCGGGAACCAGGTCGGGGGTAATCAGACCCGCACCACCGGCTGCAGCCAGCTCCCCAGCGAACCGGTCGACACCGCGGCGCAGCACGGGGTTCCAGTAGGTCATCACCAGCACCACAGCATCGGTGGCGGCGGTAATCTCGCGCACAGCCCGGAAGAGGTCGTCGGTGCGGAAGCCCTTGTCAATCGCCTCAACGGTGGCGCGCTGAATCACGGGGCCGTCCATGACCGGGTCTGAGTAGGGCAGGCCGAGTTCGATAATATCGACCCCATTCTTACCCATCTCGATGGCAGCCTCAATCGACTCGTCCACGCTGGGGTAGCCCACCGGCAGGTAGCCAATCAGGGCAGCGCGGCCCTCAGCCTTACACTCGGCGAGGCGGGCTGCCAGCTTGGAGTTGGGGTTGGGGGCAGGGAAGGTGCCCTTGCGTACCGAGTAGCGGGTTTCGTCCTGAAAATCGATGTGGCTCATTAGGCACCCTTGCTTTCGTTCTGCATAGCCTTGTCGTTCTGTGCGGTGGTCTCTGCCGCCGCTTCCTTGTTGCCCACGTTCAGGCTGGTGGAGGGAATGGCCTTGCCCAGGCCGAACCACTTGAGCGCGGTTTCCATGTCCTTATCCCCTCGGCCGGAGAGGCAGACAATCATGGACTTTTCGTGCGCGGTGGCGGGGTCTTCTGCCGCCCACTGACGGGCTACCCGCAGGGCACCTGCCAGGGCGTGGGAGGACTCAATGGCGGGGATGATGCCTTCGGTGCGGCAGAGCAGGCGCAGGGCATCCATGGCTTCGGTGTCGGTGACAGCCTGGTAGTCAACGCGGCCGATGTCTGAGAGGTAGGCGTGTTCGGGGCCGACGCCGGGGTAGTCAAGACCCGCTGAGATGGAGTGGGACTCGATGGTTTGGCCGTCCTCGTCCTGCATGAGGTAGGTAATGGCGCCGTGGAGCATGCCAGGGCGACCCAGGGAGATGGTGGCGGCGTGGCGGTCGGTGTCGATTCCGTCGCCGCCTGCTTCGAAGCCGAAAATCTTAACGTCGGCGTCGTCCAGGAAGGCGTGGAAGAGACCGATGGCGTTGGAGCCACCGCCGACGCAGGCTGCGATGCCGGTGGGCAGGGTACCTGTTGCTTCAAGGAACTGTTCGCGGGCTTCGGTGCCGATGGCGTCGTGGAAGTAACGCACCATAGCGGGGAAGGGGTGGGCACCGGCTGCGGTACCCAGCAGGTAGTGGGTGGTGTCTACGTTGGAGACCCAGTCGCGCAGGGCCTCATTGATAGCGTCCTTGAGGGTGCGGGAGCCGGTCTGCACGGCGATGACGGTGGCGCCCAGCAGCTGCATACGGGCGACGTTGAGGGCCTGACGTTCGGTGTCCTCTTCGCCCATGTAGACCACACATTCCATGCCAAAGAGGGCAGCTGTGGTGGCGGTAGCAACGCCGTGCTGGCCTGCGCCGGTTTCGGCAATCAGGCGGGTCTTGCCCATGCGCTTGGCCAGCAGGGCCTGGCCGATGACATTGTTGATCTTGTGGGATCCGGTGTGGTTGAGATCTTCACGCTTGAGGAAGAAGCGCACTCCCCCGGCTTCTGCCGAGAGGCGGGGCACCTCGGTCAGCAGGGAGGGGCGGTTGGAGTATTCGGCTGAAAGGCGGCGGAATTCATCGATGAAGTCGGGGTCGAGTTTGGCCTTTTCAAAGGTTTCTTCGAGCTCGTCCATGGCGGCAATCAGGGATTCTGCCATGTAGCGTCCGCCGTACTGCCCGAAGTAGGGGCCGGGGGCGTTTTTGAGGCTCTGGCCTGCTGCCAGGAATTGTTCTGCCAGGGTTTCGGTCATGGGAGTTTCCCTTCGGTGGGCTGGTCGTAACGTTTTGGGGTGAGGTGCGGACGGCTGTGCCCGCTTTAGCTCACAAGAGGTGAGGACGGTCGGGGTTAGGAAGACGTAGAACCCAGCCAGGCTTGACGGGCCTGGCTACCGGCGGCGCGGAAGTCGCGCAGGGTCTCGGTGGGGGTGCCAGATTTTACGAGGGCCTCGCCCACCAGCACAGCCTTGGCGCCGTGCGAGGCGTAGTCGGCGACGTCCTGGGGGCTGGCAACGCCCGACTCAGCCACGATGACGGCGTCCTCAGGCAGCAGGGGGGCTAGCTTGCTGAAGTTGGCGTTATCGACGTCAAGGGTCTTGAGGTTACGCACGTTTACGCCCACGATGCGGGCACCCACAGCAACAGCCCGTTCGATTTCTTCGGGGGTGTGGGTTTCGACCAGGGCGTTCATGCCCAGCTCATGTGTGAGGTCCAGGAAGCGACGCAGGGTGGCGTCGTCCAGGGCGGCGACGATGAGGAGAACCAGGTCAGCCCCGTGGGCGCGGGCCTCCCAAATCTGGTACTCGTCCACGGTGAAGTCCTTGCGGAGAACCGGGATACTGACAGCTGCGCGGACGGCATCCAGGTCAGCCAGGGTTCCCTTGAAGCGGCGCTCTTCGGTCAGTACCGAAATAGCGGCCGCTCCCCCGGCCTGGTAGGCGGCGGCCAGTTCGGCAGGGTCGGGAATGTCTGAGAGGGCACCCTTTGAGGGGGAAGAGCGCTTCACCTCGGAAATGATTTCGACGCTTCCCTCCTCAGCCCCGCGCAGGGCTGCCAGGGCATCAAGCGCGGGAGCCTGAGCAGCTGCCTGCTTCTTGATCTCTTCAAGTGGCAGGGCGGCGCGGCGGGTTTCGAGATCTTCGCGGACGCCTACGATGATGTCATCAAGTACGGTCATGGTGCCCCTTGGTGCTGGTGCGCGGACGGCGCAGGTTGGGTTGGTCGTGCCCCTCTAGTATCGCTCAGGTGCCTGAACGTTTGCCAGACGGGTTCACCGGGTGAGAACACGTGTGAAGAAAAGGTAAGGGGCACCTCGCGTCTGTGCGGGGTGCCCCTTGTCTCGCCTCACCCGGGTGGGTTCGGGTTTTAGTGGTGGTACTTGGTGTGCTTACCACCCTGGCCGTAGCCTGCTGAGCGGAGCACGATACCGGCGACAACGCCGATGGCGATGATGGCGACGCCGACCACGAAGATGGGGGTGCTTGAGATGCAGAAACCGACTGCGCCGATGATTGAGCCGACAATCATGATGATGACCATGGCCCATGAGGCGGTGGTGTTGCCGTGGTTGTTGTAGGGCAGGTCGGGGACCATCTCAACGGTCTGCTGTGCCATGTGAGTCTCCTTGTAGTGTGTGGGCGTGCGCTCGCAGGTGTATGGGCGCTGAGCACACGGGTGCTTATCTCTATCTTAGAAGATAGCGGGCTCTTTGGCCCAGTTTAGGCACCCGTGTGCCTTTTTATTTCCGCAAAGACGGAAGAACTAGGCGAGGCGGCCGGTAACGCTTTCAGCCGCCGCCAGCAGTTCGCCGCTGGCGACCAGCTGAACGGTTTGTTCGATTTCGGGTGAGAGGAAGCGGTCGGGGCCGGGGCCAGCAACGTCCTTGCGCAGGCGCTCAATCACAGCGGCGGTTGCCGGTGAGGGGGTCTGCGGGGCGCGCAGGTCGATACCGCGGGCGGCTGTGAGGATTTCAATAGCAAGGACGCGGGTGAGCCCGTCCACCGCCTTGCGCAGCTTGCGGGCAGCCGACCAGCCCATGGAGACGTGATCCTCCTGCATGGCAGACGAGGGAATGGAATCTGCCGAGGCAGGTACGGCCAGGCGCTTGAGCTCAGAAACGATAGCAGCCTGGGTGTACTGAGCGATCATGTGGCCTGAGTCCACTCCGGGGTCGTCGGCTAGGAAGGGCGGCAGGCCGCGGTTGCGGGCAACATCGAGGAAGCGGTCGGTGCGGCGCTCTGAGATTGAGGCGGCATCGGCAACAGCGATCGCCAGGAAGTCCAGCACATAGGCCACCGGGGCGCCGTGGAAGTTACCGTTGGATTCCACCCGTCCGTCCAGGGTCACCACGGGGTTATCGACGGCTGAGGCCAGCTCGCGCAGGGCAACGGTGCGGGCGTGTTCGATGGTGTCGCGCACTGCGCCAGCGACCTGGGGTGCGCAGCGCAGGGAGTAGGCGTCCTGCACGTAGGTGGTGACGTTCTCGGCGTGGTGCTGGATAATGCCGGAACCCTCCAGCACCTTCTTCATATTGGCGGCAGCGGCCCCCTGGCCGGGGTGGGGGCGCAGCTCGTGCAGCTCGGGGGCAAAGACGCGGTCGGTACCGGCAAGCCCCTCAACACTCATAGCCGCAGCGACGTCGGCGAGCTTGACCAGGGCGTCCAGGTCGGTCAGAGCCATGACCAGCATACCCAGCATGCCGTCGGTGCCGTTGATGAGGGCCAGCCCCTCCTTTTCAGCAAGTTCGACCGCGGTCAGCCCGAACTTCTCGAAAGCCTCGGCAGTCTCGTAGAGCTGGCCGTCGGCGTCCCGCACCTGGCCCTCACCAATGATGGCCAGGGCGCAGTGGGACAGGGGTGCCAGGTCGCCGGAGCAGCCCAGCGAACCGTACTCGCGCACTACCGGGGTCAGCCCAGCTGACAGCATATCGGCGTAGGCCTGGGCGACGACGGGGCGGACGCCGGTGCGGCCGGTTGCCAGGGTTGAAAGACGCAGGAGCATAAGGGCGCGGATGACCTCGGTTTCAACTTCGGGGCCAGAGCCTGCTGCGTGGGAGCGAATCAGGCCGCGCTGCAGGGCCTTGCGCATCTCCAGGGGAATGTGCTTGTTGGCCAGGGCACCGAAGCCGGTGGAGACGCCGTAGACGGGGGTGTCTGAGTTGGCGAGGTCGCGGATGCGCTGGCTGGATTTTTCGATTTCAGCCAGGGCTTCGTCGCTGATGGTGACGGCCGCGCCGTGGCGGGCAACTGCGATCAGGTCGGCGAAGCTCACGGGCCCGATGCCGACGGTGACGGTGGTGGTCATGGTTTTCTCCTTTGAAAGTGTATGAGGTGAAGCAGGCTCGCAGCGAGCGCGAGCCTGCAGAACCTATAGAGTTTTACTCCGGCAGAGGCGTATGCCGGGTCAGGACGGTGTGGATCAGGCGGGCTGCTGTTTTGGCGGTGCGTCCGTCGATGTCGAGGGAGGGGTTGAGTTCGGCCACGTCGAAGGCGGCGAGCTTGCCAGAGGCAGCAACCCTGCTCATGATGCGGTTGATGATGGCAGGGTCAACGCCAAGTGCGGCAGGGGCGCTGACGCCGGGGGCAACGGCCGCTGGCAGGACGTCCAGATCTAAGGTCAGGTAGATCAGGTCGACGTGTGCGGTGAAGACCTCAACGAACTTGTCGATGGCTTGAAGGTTGCCCCAGTGGGTTTCTTCATCAAGTAGGTAGTGCACGCGGGCGCGGTCTGCGGCGTCGAAGAGTACCTGGGTGTTGGCTGCCTCAGAGATGCCCACGACCGCGTAGGTCAGTTCGGTGCCTGCCCATTCTTCGTCGGAGAGTGCCTGGCTGAAGGGGGTTCCGCTGGTGGGTTCGTCCGCTTCGCGTAGGTCGAAGTGGGCGTCGAGGTTGAGGATGCCGATGCGCGCAGCTCTGCCCTGCCCCCGGTAGTTTTTTCTGCGGGCGGACGCCGCCAGCCCCAGGTAGGTGCCGTAGGCGACTTCGTGCCCGCCACCGAGTACCACGGGCAGGGAGCCTTCGTCGATGGTGGCGGTGACGGCTTCTGAGAGCCTGCGGTGGCCGCCGACCAGGTCGCGGTTAGTCACAACAACATCACCGGCGTCTCCCAGGACGAGGTCGGTGCGGCGGCTACCGGTGGTTCCCTGAGCCAGGGCAAGGGTTCCCAGGGCTGAGCGCAGGGCGGTGGGCCCTTCTGCTGCGCCGGTGCGCCCCTGGTTGCGGCGAACCCCCTCGTCGGAGGCAAAGCCGACGAAGACCGCGTCCGGTTTCTGGGTGAGCTGGGCAAGCGGCTGCACTACCTGGAAGAGCCTGCGGTGTTCGGCACCGGGGCCGTCGTCGCGTCCGCTCCAGGTCGGGGCCTGCCGGTCGGTAAAAGCCTGTATCACTAGATGTCCTCCTCGTGCAGGGGCACGACGCTCTGGCCGTCCTTCCAAACGCCGGCGATCAGGGGCACGCCGGGGCGGTAGGCCAGGTGCAGGTGGTTGGGGGCGTCCAGAGCAAGGACGTCGGCACGGGCTCCCACGGTCAGGGCACCGATGTCGGTGCGCCCCAGGGCTGCTGCTCCCCCGGCGGTTGCTGCCCAGACGGCTTCGTCGGGGCTCATGTGCAAATCGCGCACGGCCAGGGCGATGCAGAAGGGAATGGAGGTGGTGAAGGAGGTGCCGGGGTTGCAGTCTGCTCCCAGGGCTACGGTAGCCCCGGCATCCAGCAGACGGCGGGCGTTGGGGTAGTCGCCCCGGGTAGAAAAGTCGGCGCCGGGGAGAACCGTAGCCACCGTAGAGCTGTTGGCCAGGGCGTCGACGTCCGCGTCCGTCAGGTAGACCACGTGATCCACGCTGGCAGCACCCAGTTCAACCGCCAGCTGCACACCGGCCCCGTAGGTCAGCTGGTTCCCGTGCACGCGCGCCTTCAAACCGGCAGCGATACCGACCTGTAATACGGCCCGCGACTCGTCCTCACTAAAGGCACCGCGCTCGCAGAACACGTCAATCCATGAGGCGTAGGGGGCGCACTCCGGGATCATGGTGTCAACCACCATCTGCACGTACTCATCGTGCTTATCCCGGTACTCCGGCGGAGCCACATGGGCAGCCAGCAGGGTGACCTCGTCGGTGCAGGCCGCAGCGACCTGCACCGATTTCAGTTCAGATTCAGCCGACTGGCCGTAGCCGGTCTTCACCTCAATCGTGGTCGCCCCGGCCCGGGCGTACTCCTGCATGAGCGAGCGGGTGTTGAGTTCCAGCTCAGCTGCACTCGCTGCCCGGGTAGCCTCGATGGTGGTGCGGATGCCACCGGCTTCGTACGGTTTGCCCTCCATGCGGGCGGCAAACTCGTGCGAGCGGTCCCCGGCAAAGACCAGGTGAGAGTGGGATTCCACGAAGCCCGGCAGCACGGCGCGCCCGCCCAGATCTAGGCAGCGGTCGGACGCCGGTGCCTGGCTGGCTGTGCCAACCCAGGTAATTCTGCCCTGCTCCACCACGAAGGCGGCGTTTTCGAGAACGCCCAGGGGCCCGCGGTCCAGGGTGGGGTCGTTGGTGACCAGCGACCCGATGTTGGTAAAGAGACGGCTGGTCATGGCTAGCGGTTTTCCTGCATGGGAATACGGACCCCGCGCTCAGCCGCAACCTGCTGGGCGTACTCGTAGCCGGCGTCCGCGTGGCGAATTACGCCCATGCCGGGGTCGTTGGTCAGTACGCGCTCCAGCTTGGCAGCGGCCAGCTCCGAACCGTCAGCGATGCAGACCTGGCCCGCGTGGATGGAGCGGCCCATGCCCACGCCGCCGCCGTGGTGGATGGATACCCAGGACGCACCCGATGAGGTGTTCACCAGGGCGTTGAGCAGGGGCCAGTCGGCAACGGCGTCGGTGCCGTCCTTCATACCCTCGGTCTCGCGGTAGGGGGAAGCCACCGAACCGGAATCCAGGTGGTCACGGCCAATGGCGATGGGGGCAGAGAGTTCACCGCTAGCTACCATCTCGTTGAACTTGAGCCCTGCCTTGTGGCGCTCGCCGTAGCCTAGCCAGCAGATACGGGCGGGCAGACCCTCGTAGGCGACCTTCTCACCGGCCATGGTGATCCAGCGCTTCAGGTGCTCGTTCTCGGGGAAGAGTTCGAGAATCGCCTGGTCGGTCTTCTTGATGTCCTCGGGGTCGCCGGAGAGAGCGCACCAGCGGAAGGGGCCCAGGCCCTCTTCGAAGAGGGGGCGGATGTAGGCGGGCACAAAGCCGGGGAAGTCAAAGGCGCGCTGGTAGCCTGCTTTGCGAGCCTCATCGCGGATGGAGTTGCCGTAGTCGAAGACCTCGGCACCGGCGTCCATAAAGCCGACCATTGCCTCAACGTGGGCTGCCATGGCCTCGCGGGAGCGCTTGGTGAAGAGTTCGGGGTCGCGGGCGGCTTCTGCCTTCCAGTCCTCGAAGGTGACCTCGGTGGGCAGGTAGCTCAGCGGATCGTGGGCACTGGTCTGGTCGGTGACGATGTCGATGGGGGCCTTGCGGCGCAGCAGCTCGGGGAAAATCTCAGCGGCATTGCCGACGACACCGATGGACAGGGGCTTCTTGGCGTCGCGGGCCTCGACGGCGAGCTCTAGGGCGTGGTCGAGATCGCGGGCCTTAACGTCCAGGTACTTGTGGTCGATGCGGCGGTCAACGCGGGACTCATCAACGTCCACACAGATTGCTACGCCCTCGTTCATGGTCACGGCCAGGGGCTGGGCACCGCCCATGCCACCCAGACCTGCGGTGAGGGTAATGGTACCTGCCAAGGTGCCGTTGAAGCGCTTGCGGGCGACCGCGCCGAAGGTCTCGTAGGTGCCCTGCAGAATGCCCTGGGTGCCGATGTAGATCCAGGAACCAGCGGTCATCTGGCCGTACATCATCAGACCTTCGGCTTCGAGCTTGCGGAAGTGCTCCCAGTTGGCCCAGTCGCCCACCAGGTTAGAGTTGGCCAGCAGCACACGCGGGGCCCACTCGTTGGTGCGGAAGACACCTACGGGCTTGCCGGACTGCACCAGCATGGTTTCATCATCTTTAAGGGTCTTGAGGGTGGCGACGATGGCGTCGAAGGCTTCCCAGGAGCGGGCGGCGCGGCCGGTGCCGCCGTAGACCACCAGATTATCGGGGTGCTCGGCAACCTCGGGGTCGAGGTTGTTCATGAGCATGCGCAGGGCACCTTCCTGCTGCCAGCCGAGGGTATTGAGTTCAGGGCCGCGAGGGGCGCGGACGGGGCGGGGGCCGCTGGTGGTCATGTCTACTCCTTTGTGCATGATGGTCTGCTTTGCCCAGCTTCTGGTTCTTTACTTTTGCCTGACCGCGCCGGGGCGGTACAGTTGAAAGATGAAGAGGGTCACACACCTATCTTCTTGTATATACAACTGGTTGTCAATGGAGTAGGCGTGGAAAAAATTACCGACTTGTCCCAGCAGTTCGCTGACCACAAAGACAGTAAGGCCCCCGCCTACCAGCTGCTCAAAACCATCATCACCGAGCAAATCAACAGCGGCCACTGGGCAGCAGGCGAAAGCATCCCCTCAGAAAACGAGCTCGCTAGCGCCCTGGGCCTCTCCCGCATGACCGTCAACCGAGCTATCCGCGAGATGACGCTTGAGGGCCTGCTCGTGCGTACCCGCGGGGTCGGCACCTTTGTGGCCGAGCACAAGAACCCCTCTGCCCTGCTTGAGGTGCGCAACATTGCCGATGAAATCACCGAACGCGGCCACACCCACAGCAGCAAGGTGCTCACCCTCGAAGAGATACCGGCAGCCCAGGCCCAGCGCCGCCTAGCCCCTGAGCTGGGCGAGAGGGTCTTTCACAGCGTGCTGGTCCACTACGATGACGGGCTGCCCATCCAGCGCGAAGAACGCTATGTCAACGCCGTAGCCATACCCGACTATCTAGAGCAGGACTTCACCAGCATTACCCCCAACTTTTACCTGGGGCAGTGCTCCCCTATCACCCGGGGCACGCACACCGTCGAAGCGGTGCTACCCACCAGCTCACAGGCGTCCGACCTGCAGATCAACCCCACCGAGCCCTGTCTGCGCCTGCTGCGCAGCACCTGGTCAGGCGATGAGCTCATCAGCCAGGTAGTACTGCTGCACCCAGGTTCCCGCAGCCGCCTAGAGGGATCCTTCGGCCTATAAACCCCCTCTAGATACAGCAAAGCCGCAGCCCGCTATCGCAGCGGGTCTGCGGCTTTAGAGGTTTTGCCCCTCTTACAGGGTGGGGTCCTTGCCCTCGCTCAGGGAGTCCCAGGCGTCGATTTCGTCCGTTTCTTCGGCAGAAGCCACGCGGGCTGCCCGGGCAGCTGACCGGTCGTACTTGCGCCCGGTCTTCCAGTGGGAGGTAGCAACAAAGGCCCACACACCGGCCAGGGCAACCAGCACACCGCACACGGTCGCCAGCAGGGGCATGACGGTCACAGCGTAGGAGTTGGCCGGGGCGTTAGTGCCTGTCATCGCGCTGACCTGGGCCATAGAGGCAGCCTGCGGATCGGCGTTCACGCCGAAGGCGGCTACCGCCAGGCCCAGCCCCACGCCCACCAGCAAGAGAGCCAGCACCTTGCGGAGCTTAGGCCCGGCAATACGCAGGGCAACCGACGCCACCAGGGCAACCAGGGCCAGGGCAGAGACGGTGGAGCCGGCGTCCGCCCCCGAAATATCCAGGGTGGAGGTCGAAACGACCGTGCTGACCTCAGCGCGAATCCAGGTCGGCAAAGTGGTGAGGAAGGCGGCAGCAGAAACCGCCATGGCCCCCAGCATCACGCGGGCAGGTTTAGCCCAGCCCGGCACCGGGCGCGCGGTAGCAACCTCAGCAGGCTGGGCCTGTGACTCGCTCATCTAGTCAATCACCTCGGTCGACAGGGGCGCCAGACCCGACGCGGTGAGCACAGCGCGCAGGGGCGCTGCCGCCTTGTTCACGGTTTCCTGAGCTTCGGAGGCTGGCACGGAGTCCATGACAATACCGGCTCCTGCCTGCACGTAGGCGCGTCCGCTCTTGAGCACGGCGGTGCGGATGGCAATGGCCATATCCATGTTGCCCGCAAAATCGAAGTAGCCGCACACACCACCGTAGACGCCGCGAGCGCTGACCTCGTACTCGTCCAGTAGCTGCATGGCGCGGGGCTTGGGCGCACCTGAGAGGGTGCCTGCGGGGAAGGCCACGCGCAGCACGTCGTAGGCATTCATACCCTCAGCCAACCGGGCCTGCACCTCGGATGAGATGTGCATGATGTGGCTAAAGCGCTCGATTTCCATGAACTGGGTGACGTTGACAGAACCTGGTACCGCGATGCGGGAGAGGTCGTTGCGGGCCAGGTCGATGAGCATGAGGTGCTCGGAGCGTTCCTTCTCGTCCGCAAGTAGTTCTTCAGCCAGGGCTAGGTCTTCTTCGCGGGTGGCACCGCGCGGACGGGACCCGGCGATGGGGTGGGTGGTGGCGGTGCCGTTTTTGAGGGTGACCAGGGCTTCGGGTGAGGAGCCGACAATCTGGAAGGGCTCGCCATCGACCGTGGACTCGAAGTTGAAGAGGTACATGTAGGGCGAGGGGTTGGACTGGCGCAGTACCCGGTAGACGTCCAGGGCGCTGGCACGGTTCTCGGCTTCAAAGCGGCGGGAGATGACGATCTGGAAGACGTCGCCGTCCAGGATGTTTTTCTTGGACTTATCGATAGCATCCAAGAAGCCCTGCTCAGCCCAGGTGTGCTTGACCTGGGCGACTTTTGCTTCGACGTTTGCCGTGCCGGTGAGGGTTGAGACGGAGTCGGGGGCGGGCTGGGCCAGCTTGTCCATCATGGCGTAAACGCGGGAGAGAGCGTCGGCGTAGGCGGCGTCGATGTTTTCGTCGGTGCCGTTAAAGTTGATGGCATTGGCAATGAGAGTGACGGTGCCGTCGGCATTATCGTGCACTGCCATGTCTGAGACGATGTTGAGGGCAAATTCGGGCAGGTTGACGTCGTCCGCCGGGCCGCCGGGTAGTTTCTCCCAGTGGCGCACGACGTCCCAGCCCATGTAGCCGACCAGGCCGCTGGTGAGCGGGGGCAGGTTATCGAGGGGTTCGGTGTGCAGCATCTCCAGGGTCTCGCGGATAGCCTCAACAGGGTCACCCTCGGTGGGTGCGCCGGAGGGGGTGAGCCCCTGCCAGACAATCTGCCCGTTCTTGGTGGTGAGGGTTGAGCGGCTGGAGGCACCGATGAAGGAGTAGCGGGACCACTGCTTCTGCTCGTTGGCTGATTCAAGTAGGAAGGTGCCGGGGGCGGGTGCGCCGTCGGCGGCGACCAGGGCACGGTAGATGCCGATGGGGGTCATGGCGTCTGCGAGAACTTTGACGCGCACGGGGATGACGCGGCGGCTGGTCGCTAGTTCACGGAACTCTTCTAGGGTCGGTTCTACGATTCCCAAGTCGTGCATGGTGTCCTCTGGTTGTGGTGTGTCTGGGGTGCTATTCGGGGCGGACGCCGGTGGCAGCTGGCAGGGCGCCCCCGGCGTGGAAGCAGGTGGTGGTGCCGGTGTGGCAGGCTGCCCCTACCTGGTCTGCCTCAATCAGCAGGGCGTCGCCGTCGCAGTCAATGCTGACGCTTTTGACGTACTGGTAGTGGCCGCTGGTGTCTCCCTTGCGCCAGTATTCCTGGCGGGAGCGGGACCAAAAGGTAACCCGCCCTTCGGTGAGGGTGCGGCGCAGGGCTTCATCGTTCATCCAGCCGAGCATGAGCACATCGCGGGTGTCGTACTGCTGGATGATGGCGGCAAAAAGGCCGTTCTCGTCGCGCTTGAGGCGGTCGGCAATATCGGCGGGCAGTGAAACGCCCTCGGTGGCGCTGGGTGCTGGTGTACTCACCTTTCCATCCTAGCTGATGGCGGTAGCAGGGCTGGGGCAGCTCTCAGCATCTGGCTACGGGCTGGGGCTGGTGTTTGTAGGGCTGGTGCCTGCGCTGGGCAACCCATCGTTCAGGTTTAGACTGGGCGTATGACTTCTTCTGCCCTTGTTACCTCAGAACGCACCGCCCTACTTGATGCTCTCGCTGCCGCGGGGCCGTCCGCACCTACCCTCTGCGAGGGCTGGGAAACCCGCCATCTCGCCACCCACCTGCTGGTGCGCGAAAGCAAGCCTCTGATTGCAGCGGGCATGCCGGGCGGCCCGCTGGCTGCGCGCACCGAACGCTACACCGACCAGCTTGCCAATGAGCTGACCGGCCAGCGCCGCTATGAGAAGGCCCTGCGCGATTTTGAGGCGCTGCCGGGTTACCTGCACATGCGCACGCGCTTCCCGGGTCTGGACGAGGCGATGAACCTGATTGAGTACTTTGTGCATACCGAGGACGTCCGCCGCGCCTCACTCACTGACGGCGAGCAGCCTGCCCCGCGCGAGCTGGCTGAGGGTGTGCAGGAGAAGATGTGGAAGGTGCTGCGGGCGCGCGCTCGCATGATGGCCGGGAAGAAGTACCCTCACGGGCTGGTGTTGGAAGCTCCGGGCTACTCCCCCGCTGTTCATACTGTGCTTGCTCCGCCTGCTGGCCAGGTTGCGACTGTGCTGACCGGCGAGCCGGGCGAACTGGTGCTCTACCTCTTCGGGCGCGAGGCTGCGGCCCGGGTTGAGGTGAGCTAAGGGTCGGTTGTGGCGCACGCCTGCTCCGCCCCGCCCCAAGTAGGGACCAGAAAACTCTCAATAGTATGTGTGCACCACAAGGATTTTGGGAGGAATCTGGTCCCTAGTTGCTACAGAGCCTCTGCGGCCAGGTAACCCGGCAGCCACATCGCTTCCCAGGCCGGAGCCTCGGCAGCCAGCACGGTACCTGCCCGGTCAGGCACCCGGGTCGCCAGGCAATAGGCGGATGCATCAGCAGTTCGCACCAGGTAACCGTACTCGACCATCTCCCGACGCATAAAGGCATAGTCCTGCCAGAGGGCGGCCAGAATCTCGTTGACCTGTTTCTCGGTGTAGGTGCGCCCTGGCTCAAAATAGGTCACCAGGTGCAACAGCAGGTGGGCGCGGGTGCGGCGCTTGGAGGGCCAGGAGGTCAGGCGTCCGCCCTGCAGAAAACGGTCAACGACTGTGCGGTGCTCTGCGTAGGCTTGTTCACGGGGATCGTTCAGGACGTCGGTCGTAGGCTTGGTCTCGAGGAGGGCTGCTCGGGCGGTGGTGTAGTTCTCACCGGTTTCTTCCATGCGGGCACGCACGAGCTTTTTGAAGTTTGATTGGGCAGTCACGGGTATCGACTTTCTTCGCACTCTAGCTGCGGTATCAATCGACGGTTCGGTGGTGCCTACCCCGGTCTTGGAATGCCGGTGCAACCCGAGAATTCTCTTCCCTTCGCACTGATGGCCTGCTTGCTAGAGTCACAGGGGCAAAGCGCTGGGCGGTGGGTGACGCCTCACACCTTTATATCACAGTCGCTCCCGAATGTAACCGAAAATGCCATCTGCACGTTCTTTTACCGCGCAGATGGCATTTTCGATTACATTCAATGAGCGGACGGACGCCCGCCCCGGCCTGGCGGGGCAGCACAAGCCAACAGATGGATTAAAGACCTAAAGACTAACCTCTCCCCTGATGAGGGTGTGGGTTCTTCCGCCAACCCAAATGTCGGGTGATCCGGTGGGGCCGGCGTCCTGCCCTACCGTGATGGTGAGTCTGCCGTCGCGGTGCAGGCAGGTGCCCTGGCGTACGGTGTAGGTTCCGGCAACCCGGTTTTCGCGGGCGAGCCACTGGGCGACGGAGGCGTTGAGGGAGCCGGTGACAGGGTCCTCAGAAACGCTGATACCTGGCACGAAAGCGCGGACATCGTAGGCGATGTCTGAACCTTCCGGGTGCATGGCGAAGACGCCGAGTTTGAGGTCTGGGCCGCGGGTGAAGTCCGGGGTGAGGGCGAGCAGACGGTCGGGGTCTGCGATTTCGACGGCTGACCAGCCGGGCCCGTTGTCGACCCACTGGTGGGAGAGAATCTGGCTGCGCTCTAGCCCTAGCGTGGTGGCGATGTCTGCCAGGGTTGCTTCATCAAGGGCACCGGTGCGGACGGTTGCCGGGGCGGCGAAGGAGAGCTCTTGGCCGCTGCGGGTGATGTCGATGAGCCCGGCGGCGCATTCTTGCACGATGACGTCGGGGCGCTGCGGCTGGCCGCCTGCTTCTAGCCAGGCGTGGGCGCTGCCCAGGGTGGGGTGCCCGGCGAAGGGCAGTTCGCCGCCGGGGGTGAAGATGCGGACGGCGTAGTCGGCCCGAGCGTCAGTCGGTTGGGTGATGAAGGTGGTTTCTGAGAGATTGGTCCAGCGGGCAAAGTCCTGCATATGCTCGTCGGTGAGGTCGCTGCCGTCGAGCACCACGGCGAGAGGGTTGCCCTTGAGCGGAACCGAGCCGAACACATCGACCTGGGTGAAGGGGCGGGTTTTCATGTGGGGTCCTTTCGCCTGCGCTTCTATGGGGTTTACTTCTACCCTAACCGGCAGCTGGCTAGCTCACCTCCCTGCCCTGGTGAGCAGGTGAGACACAAGAGCTGCACTTCAACTTCCCAGCCTGCCCCTTGAGTATGATTAGTTTTCATCAGGGTAAAAGCTCTGCCTGATGGCTAGGGCTTTTATGCTGAGCCATTAGTTTGCCAATCTTGAGGGGCTTGTGTGTCTTCTTTGAACTATTCTCAGTTCATTTGGAATGTGGCTGATGTGTTGCGCGGTACCTATAAGCAGCATCAGTACGGTCAGATTATTTTGCCTTTCACGGTCTTGGCACGTCTTGACGCGGTGCTTGAGCCGACCAAGCAGGCTGTTCTTGAGGTAACAGAGGGGTATGTGCTCGATACGATTCCTCCGGCTATGCTCTCTGCCCGGGCGGGGCACGATTACAGTTTCTATAACCTCTCCCAGCACAACCTCAAGACTGTGACTAATGACCCCGATACCCTTGAGCAGAATCTGCGTTCTTACATTAACCAGTTCAGTGAGAACGTGCGCGATATTTTTGAGAAGTATAAGTTCGAAGACACTATCGCAGACCTGGCCGCCCAGAACCTGCTCTATCAGGTGATTCAGCATTTCTCGCGGGTGAATCTGCACCCAGAGAATGTGAGCAATGAGCAGATGGGCAACATCTTCGAAGAGCTCATTCGCAAGTTCGCTGAGGCTTCGAATGAGACTGCCGGTGAGCACTTCACCCCACGCGAGGTCATTGAGCTGATGGTTAACCTGCTGCTGGCTGATGATGAAGATTTGCGCACTGATTATATTGCCCGGTCGGTCTATGATCCCACCGCTGGCACCGGCGGTATGCTGTCTGTGGCTGACGATAAGATTCATCAGCTGAACCCCACCGCCGATGTGAGCTTGCTGGGCCAGGAGCTCAACCCCGAGTCGTATGCGATTTGTAAGGCGGACATGGTGGTTAAGGGCCAGGACGTTGATAACATCGCCCTGGGTAATACCCTGACTGACCCGGCTTTTGAGAACCGCACCTTCCACTATGGGCTGAGCAACCCGCCCTTTGGCGTGGATTGGAAGGGTGCTAAGGCTGTGGTTGAGGCTGAGCATAAGAACCAGGGTTTTGCGGGCCGGTTTGGTGCTGGACTGCCCCGTGTGTCTGATGGTTCGCTCCTTTTCTTGCAGCACCTGATTTCTAAGCTCAATGAGCCGACGGTTGCTAGCAATGGTGTTGCCCAGGTGGGCGGCCGCGGGGCTATTGTGTTGAATGGCTCTCCCCTCTTTACGGGTGGCGCGGGTTCTGGTGAGTCGAATATCCGTAAGTGGGTTTTGGACCAGGACTACCTTGAGGCGATTATTGGTCTGCCTACTGACATGTTCTATAACACCGGTATTTCTACCTATATCTGGGTGTTGAATAAGCAGAAGAAGGCTGAGCGTAGGGGTAAGGTTCAGCTGATTGACGCAACCAACATGTTTGAGAAGATGCGTAAGTCGGTGGGGTCTAAGCGTAAGCGGTTGAGTGAGGAGCAGATTGCTGAGATTACCCGCCTGTACGCTGCTTTTGATTCAGCGGATGATAGGCGTTCTAAGGTTTTTGATCGTGAGGAGTTTATGTACCGCACGATTACGGTGGAGCGCCCTTTGCGGTTGAATTGGGGTTTTTCTGCTGAGCGGGTTGAGAGGCTCTTGGCTTCTAAGGAGTTTGGCAAACTCAAATTATCTGAGGGGGAGGACGCCGCCGTGCGTGCTTCGCTTGCTGCCTTGGTTGAGAGCACAGCGGGTGCCGTTGGTGCTGATGTGGCTAGTGTGAAGGCTGAGCTTTTGCAGGTGTTTGCGGACGCCGGTGCCCTGGTGAAGCCTGCGGCTTTGGCTAAGTTGGTGGATGAGTTGGCTGAACGCGATGAGTCTGCCGAAGTGGTGTTGAAGGCTAAGAAGCCGGTGGCTGACGCTAGCCTGCGCGATACTGAGAATGTGCACTGGGGCGAGGATATTCACGAGTACCTGGAGCGTGAGGTTAAACCCTTTGTGCCTGATGCCTGGATTGATGAGTCTAAGACCAAGGAGGGCGCGGAGATTCCTTTTACCCGTCACTTCTACGAGTATGTTCCGCCCCGCTCCCTGGAGGAGATTGACCGCGACCTCAACGAGGTACTGGGCCGAATCAAGAAGAGGCTGGAAGAGGTGCTGGGTTAATGAGTAACAAAGTACCGTTTAAGGTTCGTTGGCTTTCTGGTGGGGTCCCTAACCATTGGAAGATTGTTGAACCCCGTAGGATCTTCAAACTGGTCAAAGAACCAGAACGCCCTGGCGATATCCATCTAACGCCCTCACAGAGATATGGCGTTCTGCCGCAAGAAGAATACATGAAGATTACTGGTGCAAGGGTTGTTCAGAATCTTTCTGGAACTCAGATGCAACATGTCGAACCAGGCGATTTCATTAGCCATTTGCGCACTTTTCAGGGCGGTCTTGAACTAGCAACTATGCCAGGAAAAGTTAGTCCTGCATATACCGTTTTGCGTCCGTCTGAAGCCGTTTATCCTGGATTTTTCAAGCATGTTTTGAAATCTCCCAGCTATATTTCTCAAATCGCATCTGTCACTGACCAGCTTAGAGACGGTCAGACTATGCGATTTAACGAGTTCAACCTGACATGGCTACCGCTACCCCCGCTTGAAGAGCAAAAGAAAATCGCAGATAAGCTTGACCGGGAGCTGGCGGAGATTGATGAGTTCATCGCTGACCAGCAACGTCTTCTTGAACTGGCTACTGAGAAGTTCAATGCTGAACTACGTCAGCTAACGTTTCCCACCAATGCACCAACTGTTCCTTTGAAACGGTTTGCTCAGATTACGCTGGGTAAGATGATTACACCTTCAAATAAAGGTGGCATGGAATTGGCACCCTATATCAGGGCAGCTAATATCCAGCCTGGCGGTGTTTTCACTTACCAGTCGGACTATAAGAAGATGTGGTTTTCTTCTGACGAGTTAGCGCATTTGGATTTGAAAAAGGGTGATGTTCTGGTAGTAGAGGGTGGGGCTGGATTTGGCCGAAGCGCCGTCCTGACCGAAGACTTACCTGGATGGGGTTTCCAGAATTCGATTAATCGTGTACGAGTTAAGCCAGGTTTAGCTGATCCGCATTTTATTGACTTTTGCATTCGAGCTAAGTTGCTTTCTGGCGAGCTTGAGAACCTGACGAGCCAATCAACAATCCCCCACCTGACTGCAGAAAAATTAGCTCAAGCTAAAATACCTGATTTTAGCCACCAAAATCAGATAGCAACATCGCAAACCCTCATTAACAAACTAGGTGAAATAATAGAAACAAAACAACAAATTCAAACCTCTATCGATTTACTCGTTGAATTAAAAAAAGCAAAAATAAATAAGGAATGGTAATAGCGATGCCTTATCAAGCCAACATCTTACAGGTACTCCTATCTTCACCCTCTGACCTACCACCTCAGCACCGTGAAATTATCACTAATGCAATGCACATGTGGAATGCCACGACAGGACGGATGTCTAAGATACATTTCGCAGCCACTGATTGGAAAATAGGCGTCTCCCCCACTTTCGGCATGCATCCGCAGCAAATCATCAATGAAACCATTGTAGACTCTTCTGATTTAGCAATCGTAGTATTTTCAGGAAAACTTGGAACTCAAACTGAAAACTTTGAATCTGGGACGGTGGAAGAAATTGAGCGCCTGGCACAAGCGGGAAAACAGGTTGCAGTTTTTGTAAATCGTGTCCCATCTATCTCCAACGGAGTTCATGAAGCTGAAGAAAAGCTAAGACTTGAAAAATATTTAGAATCAATTCAAACTAAATGTTTATACAAGCAATATTCAGATACTGACGAACTTACTCAAGCCATTAACGCATTTCTACAATCAATTGCTTTCTCGCATTCAACTAAATTTTCATCTGAATCAAAAATATCAGATTCTAAAAAACTAGATATGGATAACCCATCGATTGGTGTTTGGGCGTCAATAACAAAAGAATCATATCAGGAGACCGATAGCAAAGGTCGTTTGAGAACAAAGACAAAAAACTTACTTAATCTTGAAAACCTAACTGGAGTCCCTGTAAAAAATGTAAGATATCAGTTCATAGATTCAAATGGAAAACCAGACGAACTATTTGATGTAATTTCCCATGGAGAGCCACAACCAGCTGGCTCCTTAAAGCCTGGTGGACAATCAGAATTTAATATCCTACAGGTATTAGCATCATCCAATTCTGCGGTATGTAAAGTAAAGTGGGAATCCCCAAACGGAGAAGAATTTTTCACCGAAACTGAAGTGTTTATTCGATAATAAGACAATATATATCACCACTTTTTGGGACTAAACCATCAAAATAATGTAATGCACAACAAAAAACATTAAAAACTACTCAATATAACAAGGATTTTTGATGAAATCAAATGAAAAAAAATGGAAAACAGAACTTCTTGTTCAGCAACCGTTAAATTTTGGCGCTTTCTCGGTATATAAACTTTTGCATTTAGAGAAAACCTCATTCACCTGGGGTGAAGAAACCATTACTGATATTCTTAAAAGCCAAATAGCCGGGGGGCACTATACTATCGAAGCTGCTTGCCCAGATCATGGAGACGAACCAGGATGTGAGTGGCATGATTCCGATAAAGGCACGCTAAATCCCTACGGGAATGTGTTTACATTTACAAAACATGTTGAAAGTCAAAAGACTGGATCAGATTTGGGATTCTGGGTTTACAAGCATCCAGACCACTTCCGCCGAATTGAAATTTTATTCCAAGCTAAAAAAATTGAAGATTTAAACAATTTAAAAAAATCATTTCTAAAAAGTGTAAAATACAAAGATGAAAAGCAGTTTAACACAATCAAGAAGGCTTGTGCAGACAACGAGCGTACAGGATTCTACCTATTTTATATTAAATCACAGGGTCCTCATGATAACAAATTTAATGCTTCCTGTGCGGACCACGCTAAAAATTTTAACTCTACATTGAGAATTATTAATTTAAGCTCAATTGAAGTGTTAATGAACGAATCTGATAAATATGATGAAAGTAATTTTTTTAAAAAATTTAACGAATATTCTACGCCCTTAATATGCTTACTGGCTGGTTGTTTCAATGAAAAAAATCAGGATAGACATGATCCTTACGAAAATTTAATCCGGTATCTGAAAAAAATTCAAATACATTTTACAGAAAAAGAAGATGAACCTTCTGGACCTGACTACTGTATTCACATATCACGTCCACATATTATTAAAAATGACTTCACATCTTCTTCAAATATTGAGCTAATTATTAATCTATTAAATCCATTAGAGTTCATAACATTTTCTACTCTTGCAGGCCTTATATCCGACAATAAAGATGAGACTGAGCAAAGGTACTTAGCGCGCCCTACGTCAAACCAGGTACTGAAACCAACCATATCTGCGGAGGTAGCTGCAAAAGTTGTTAAAAAGAATCATGCAGAAAGTTTAGAAAAGTATATAAAAAATAAGGATTCCGATAATATTATCAAAACGATAAATGCAATGGATTCTTACTTTGAGACAAAGAAAACGAGTCAAAAAAGGTCTGACATTGTATTTAAAGACTTAAAAGTTGATGGAACGGAACGATCTAATTTTAAGATAGATGATATTCGCATAGTCACCTTTAGGGAGATGAAAAACAGAATAAAATACGCGGGTATTATTTACGCTAAAAAGCAGCGCAGTGCTTAGAATCAGCTACCCATTACTTGTAATGTATCCTAGTTTTTGTTTGACAACACCCAATGTTAATTACTGTCCTGAATGTTTATTCTACTCAATCTTTCAGATATAAAATATTTCTACTTTAAAACTGGACAGTTAATATATTTTCAAACACTTGTTTCACATTTTGTATTAATTTGAAAATTCCTAGATTTAAAAAATGAATATTTCACCAAATACCAATTATGTCTGATGTAATTAATAATTTTATTTTTAGTTTTCACGCCGAATAGGAGTATTGTTCATGCCCCGCACCCACCTCGAACGTCCCCTCCAGCAAGACATCTGCGCCTACCTGGCTACTCACGGGTGGGTGCACTCCCCCAACTCCACAGGCTACGACGCCAGGCGCGCCCTCTACCCCGCAGACGTCCTCACCTGGCTCAAAACCAGCGACCCCAAAAACTACGCCTCCCTCATTAAACCCGGCGCAGACCCCGCCGCCGCCCAGCAGGCCCAAGAAAACCGCCTGCTCGACCGGCTCGTCACCAAACTCTCAGCCCCAGAAGAACAAGGCGGCGGAACCCTCAACGTCCTGCGCAAAGGCTTCAGCGTGCCCGGGGCACGCCGCCCCTTCCAGCTAATCGCCTACCCGCCCCAAGACAACCGCAACCCCGACCTCACCGCCCTCTACCATAAGAACATCCTGCGCGTGGTCGAAGAAGTCCGCTACAACCCAGCAGACGAAACCGCCCGCATCGACCTGGTCCTCTTCATTAACGGCCTACCCGTAGCCACCATCGAACTCAAAAGCGAATACACCCAAACCCTGCAAGAGGCCATCAAGCAGTACCGCACCGACCGCGACCCCAAAACCTCACCCCTGCTCCAAGAACACCGTGGCGCCCTGGTGCACTTCGCCCTCACCCAAGACGAAATCGCCATGACCACCAAACTGGCAGGCAAAGCCACCAGCTTTCTCCCCTTCAACCGCGGAGCCAACGGCGGGGCAGGCAACCCCATCATCGACGGCAAACTAGCCACCAGCTACTTCTGGGAAGAAATCCTCGAACCCAACACCTGGATCACCATCCTCACCAAATTCATCTACACCAACCACCAAAAAATCACCGACCCCCTCACCGGCAAAACCACCCATAAGAGCCACATCAGATTCCCCCGCTACCACCAGTGGCGGGCCGTCACCAAACTCGTCCAAGCAGCCCGCACCGAAGGAGCCGGGCAAAAATACCTGGTGCAGCACTCGGCGGGCTCCGGCAAAACCGACTCCATCGCCTGGACGGCCCACCGGCTCTCCAACCTGCACACCCCAGAGGGCGAGCGCGTCTTCGACTCCGTCATCGTCATAGCCGACCGGCAGGTGCTCGACCAGCAGCTCCAGGACGCTATCGACCAGCTCGTCACCACCGCCGGAACCTTCCAGCCCATTACCCGAGGCAGTGGCGACTCCAAATCTAAGCAACTGGTTGAAGCCCTGACCACCGGCGTGCCCATCATCGGCGTGACCCTACAAACTTTTCCCTTTGCCCTGGCAGAAATGACCAAGGAAGGCGGCCAGCTGGCCGGTAAGCACTTTGCGATTATTGCTGACGAAGCCCACTCCTCCCAGTCGGGCAAGGCAACCGACTCTATTAAGGAAATGCTCAACACCGAGATTGACGCCGGTATTGAAGAGTCAGACCCCGAAGCCGACCAGGTTGCCCTCACCAAAATGGCCCAGCGGGTAGTCGGTGAAGGCCACCAGGTCTCCTTCTTTGCCTTCACCGCCACCCCCAAGGCAAAAACCCTGGAAGTCTTTGGCCGCCGGGCCGATGGAACCGGCCCCCACCAGCCCTTCGACCTCTACCCCATGAAGCAGGCCATTGAAGAGGGCTTCATTCTTGATGTGCTCAAAAACTACACCACCTACCAAATGGCCGCCAAAATCGCCCAGAAAAATGAAGACAGCGGAGCCGATGAAGAAATCGACATCCGCAAGGGCACCAAGAGCCTGATCAACTTTGTGGAGCTACACCCCACCAATGTTGCCTCCAAGGTTGCGGTGATTCTTGAACACTTTGAGGGCCGGGTCAAGCAGGAGCTGGGCGGAAAAGCCAAAGCCATGGTGGTGACGTCCTCCCGGGCAGCTGCCGTGCGCTACCAGCGGGCTTTTGAAAAAGCTATCGCAGAGAGAGCCCTGCCCCTGAAGACCCTAGTTGCTTTCTCCGGTGAACTGCCCGACCCAGACGTCGAGGTAGTGCCCGGGGTTGATACGCCCACCGTGACCGAAGCGTCCATGAACCCAGAGCTCAAGGGCAGGAACCTAGCTGAGGTCTTCAACCAGGACGGCCAGCACATTCTAATTGTGGCCAACAAGTACCAGACCGGCTTCGACCAGCCCCTTCTGGTCGCTATGTATGTGGATAAGAAACTCTCGGGAATCACCGCCGTGCAGACCCTCTCCCGCCTCAACCGCCGGGCTGACGGCAAAGAGAACACCTACATTCTGGACTTCGTCAACGACCCCGAGCAGATTCGCGCCGCCTTCGCCGAGTACTACGAGGACGCCCGCATTGAGACTGAATCAGATCTCGACCTGGTTGCCAAGCAGGTGGACAAGCTAGAGGCAGCAAGTATCTACAACCGGGCCGATGTGGAACAGTTTTGGGAAAAATGGGTTAGCCCCGGTGCCCGGCAGGCGTCCTTTGACTCGCTCATCTCCATACCCGTGCAGCGGTTTGTGACGCGCTGGCGGGCAGCGCAGGAAGGGATTGACGGTTCTGCAGACCGAGCCGCCCTTGAAGTACTGCTGGAGTTCCGCTCAACCCTGGCCCAATATGTGAAGTCCTACGCCTTCTTCTCACAAATCTTCAACTTCGGTGACCCCTACTACGAGAAGCTCTCAGCCTTTGCCGACCTGCTCTCGCGCAAGCTACGCCGCTTTACCCTCGATGAAGTATCCCCGGAGGTCGTGAACGTGGACGACATCGTCCTCACCCACTACCGCCTCGAAAAGCTGCGCGAAGAGGAAGACTTGAAGCTCGCGTCCTCCCAGGCGGCTGGGCTGCAGGGCATGACGGAGGCCGGCCTCGCCAGTATCCAGGAGCGCGAGCGCAAAGCCCGCTCTGAACTGATTGAGAAGATTAATAAGTACTTCCACGGCCTTGACCTGAGTGACGAGCACCAGGTGGGCTTTGCTACTACCTTCGTGGCTGAGGCGGCCAAGGACGCCGGGCTCAAACAAAGCGCCATGGCCAACACCAAGGTGGACTTCTACCATTCGAAGAATGTGCGCGTTGGCCTGGCGAATAAGCTCTGGGACTACAGCTCAGATACAGCTGACCTGATTGACCACGTGCGCAAGCTACCCGCGGAGCAGTTCGTAGAGTTCATGCTCGACATGGGCCTGTACGAACTGCTGCGCGGCGAGAAGGTGGAGGAGCTGAGCCACTAGATATTGTGGGACATCTTAGAGAGCAAGCTCTCCGCCACCTGCTCCACGCCCAGGCGGTACTGTGCGGAATCACGATCTGCACGACGCACATCCGTTAAATCAAGAACAGCCCTACTCTGTTCCTCTGGAATCTTAGAGTTAGCAATCCACAGAACCGGCACAATATTCTTGCCGTCTAACACAGACAAGTCACCTATTTGCTTGACCCAGCGAGGCGTCACCAAAGCCAAGCCAACAAGGGGTACCTGCTCGTCAGCGTCCGCGCCCAGCGTATGAGTAAAATGTGCCGGATCATCATCCAAAACAAGCTCAACGCTCAAACCAGACAGACCCTCAACAGCATCAGCAACATCTTCAGCAAAGCCACGAATATTCCCTGCTAACGCAGAGCCCTCATCAGCCGCAGCGAAACTAGCAACGACACGCACATCAACATCGCCAGTTTTCTTAGAGGGCTCAAGCTCTGCTCGTGGCTCTATCGCAGTTGCGCGCGCTCTGTTCATCAACCCCTGCCACAAACTAGCGTCCCACAAGGCGGCCAAGGGAAGAGCCCAAATTTTCTCGCCTAAAGGCACAGGCCGAGCCACGTTACAAACGACGAAGCCCCGTGTAACCCTGTCACCATACAATTCTTGAAAGCTCTTCAACCCCTTCAAGAATTCAGGCTTTACACGCGCAGAAGCTTTCACTTCCAGTGCGATGAGAGAACCCGCAGAATCACGCAAGACTACATCGACCTCAACGTCCTTATTCTTAATCCGCTGTCGCCAATGGAATATATCCACACTACGCTCAGCCCATCCAGCATGGGCACGTATCTGCTGCATCACCAGCGTCTCAATCAGACGCCCTCGTACATCTGCATCAACTAACTGTGCATCACTCGTACTTACCAAAGACCGAGCGGATAAAGCCACATCTGCGGGGAAAAACTTTGCTGAAGACCGCAAAGACCTCTTTGAAGCCCGATGCAGGTTGGGGACCTCATATATCAAGAAACGTTTTTCGAGAGCGTCGAGATAAGAATCAACTGTGCGGCGGTCCATTGAGAGTTCTCTGCCCATTTCAGAGATATTTAGCTCTGAAGCAGGGTGCCTTAAAACATAAGCCAAAATCTCGTGTGCACGTACCTGATCAAACGACTCACCTGGCTTTACCCGCTGAGTTAGGATGCTTCTTATCCCCTCGTCAATAGCCAGGCCTAACGTTGAGGTCACTGAATTGCCAGCAAACCGACGATACTGGGGCATACCCCCTAAAACAATCGCGTCAGATTCAATATCCAGAGGTTGTGTTTGTTCCCCTGTAACCGGATTTGCATCAAATAGAGCATCTATCACAGACCACGGCTGCTGATGGGGAGAGCTGATTTCTGCCTCGCTTAAAGGCTCTAATGATACTCGTAAAGCCCTGCGTGCCAGAGGATCAGTGCCGCCAAAGCCGCTTTGCCCGATGCTTGAAGAACCGGTAAGAACTAGACGAATTGAGTCCTGGTTCTCATCTAGAACCTGTTTCACAGCAACCGGTAGCTCAGGAACCAGCTGAGCTTCGTCGATTGCGCAGGGCCACTCTAGACCACGGAGCCAACCCACTGTATCAGCCTCAACCACTGCTCGCAGGCCGGTATCAGCCATCGAATAAACTGCCTTAAGATACCCCTCATGAGCCAGCTTGTTCACCAAGCTTGTCTTCCCCACTGCACGAGCGCCTTCGATAATCACGACAGGCGCAACAGCAAGCAGGTCAAGTATCTTGGGCTCAAGGAATCTGGGATAGAACGTCATAGGTCAAATTGTACATTCAATGCACAAAATTTTGTACATCCGATGTACAAGTTGGTAAAGTACTAGGTGAATTAAGCAGTTCACCTCAGTAGTCATCTTCAAGGGATAGGAGGGTAGGAAATGACTATTAGCGCTGTGAGTTCTGCGATGTATAGAGCAGTCAGGAAAGCTAAAAAGGCACTAAAGACCAATAGTAAAACCACAACTTATCGTTCACGCACCGAGCATACGCGTGGCACAGATGGGCCAACAGACGCAGAACGGAGTATCTATGCTCTACAGGCAAAGTCTCTGCACAACAGCCTGCCCATCAAAGACCTCGAAAAAACATTTAGCCGTCTAGCTTCAGAGAAACGCTAGAAAAGTGTGCACCTACTAAAGTGGAACCGCCCTACCCGACACATAAATGAACGAGGAGAAATGAATGTATTGGACTGAGTGGATAAAAATTCTCTTTAGTGGATTTGCCGGTTCAGTAGTTGGATTAATTGGCGCAGTCATTGCAGTGTTTATAGGTCGATGGCTAGAACGTAGGCACGAAAAAGAAACTCAACTCAGACAGCAGGCTGGAGAGCTTGCTGCTTTGGTTTTCAATATCCAGTTCGAAGACTCACCTCGAGAATTCAACATAGGCTTAGAGGCTTATTCAAAAGTCCCACCCGCAGCCAAAAACACCAACCCCCGCACCACCGCAAACACCCGCCCATACAACCC